>JAILOV010000009.1 GCA_024690605.1 Lachnospiraceae bacterium
ACCAGAAAACATCATATCAACTCCGTTCGGTTCTTGTCAAGTGTCGGCCGCTATCGTTTGTCCCTGTCGATGAATTCCAGCGAGATGACGGAGATACAGACATAGACCAGTGTCCAGAGGAGGAGCCACCCCCAGCACTTCAGCACGATGAACGGATCGTAATCATACTCCGGCTTCTGGTTGTAGCTGGCCGTCTCCATCATCAGGGTGTCGCGCAGGTCGTTGCGCTCGATGTACTGCAGCACCTCCAGTAACGGCTTCTCACCCTCCACCTCGACATCCTTCATCTTGACCGCGCTGTTCCAGATGGACACCATGGGCAGGCTGTTGTAGTCCCCCTGCGCACAGATCGCCGTGAGGCCCCACTTGGAGATGGTCAGATTGGACAGCGGCATGACATTGGCGGGCAGGCTGAAAAAGGAGCCGGAGAACAAAAGCTGCACGATCAGCAAAAACGGCATGACCGTCATGGCCGCCGTCGTGGTGTGCGCAAAGGACGAGACCATGAGCGCGAGCATGTCCGCGCAGTAGGTCGCAAGGAAGATTGTGATCCCCATGTCAACGAGAGGCATCGAGGTGAACAGGCATTTCTCCGGGAAAGCCACCTCGGTCAGACGGCAGACCTGGATGGTGATCGCCGCCTGCGCGGCGCACAGGAGCGCCTGATAGATCATGTGCGCAGTGATATAGGAGCTGATGTGCATGCCCGCGCGGTGCTCGCGCTTCACGATCGCACGCTCTCTGCAGATCACCTGGATGGAATTGAAGAACCCGTTCCAGATGCAGACGCAGGAAAGCGCAAAGGCGCCGGTCAGCGTTCCTTCCATCGTCTTGAAAAGATTGCCGCCGACGGCAAAGGACACAAGTCCCGCGATGATCGCCGACATCGGCAGGAGCTTCCAGTCGTTCTGGAAGATGAACATGCGGAAAAGCTTGCCGAGATAGATCAGGGTCTGGGCGCATCTTCCTCTGTGTCTGCTGCTCTTATCGTCCTTCATGATCCGTCACCCCGCCTTCTGCTGCATGCGTTCCGCGTACTTGTCCACGAACTCGTTGGCGCGGCCCTCGCCGCCCTCTTCCTTCTGATTGATGGACAGGAGGACCTCCTCCATGGACTTCTTTCCGAAGAAGTCATATGCCTCGTTCACGGCGCCGTACCAGGCCAGACGACCGGTTCTCGTCGCATCCTTGGCAAGCACGATCACATCGTCAAAGAGATCGATCACACGATCCGGCGTGTGCGTGATGACCACAACGATCCTGCCCTCGTCGGCGATCGACCGGAGCTTCTCAAAAAGCGATCTCGCGACAACGCCGTCCAGACCGGAATCCGGCTCATCCAGGATAAAGAGCGTGGGGTCCGAGATGAACTCCATGGCGATGGACAGACGCTTCCGCTGCCCGCCGGAGAGCTTCTCCACCAGACTGTGCCGGACCGCGGACAGGCCGAACTGCTCCAGCACCTTGCTGACCCGCTTCCTCTTCTCCGAGGCGGAAACGGAATAAGGGAGTCTGAGCGTCGCGGCATCCGACAGCGTCAGCTTCACCGTATCGCTGCCGCGCATCAGATCCTGCTGCGGCACGAAGCCGACATCATATTTCATGCTGTCATACTCCCGGTAAATGTCCCTGCCGTCCAGCATGATCTGCGCGTCCGCCTGTTCATAGCCCGTCACCGCATTGACAAAGGTCGTCTTGCCTGCGCCGGAGCCGCCGAGAAGCAGCACCATGTGCCCCTTGGGAATGTTCATGTGGATGTCTCTGAGAAGATAGCGCTTCCGGAAGAAATCGATCACCGTGCGCGCCTTGATGTTGATCGTCAGGCCGTCCTCCAGCACGCCGGCATCCACGCCGGCCAGTCTGGCGGCCTTGGCTGCCTTCGGATCCGGCACCTTTTTGCTCGGCTGAAATTTGGGGGAGAAGCCCCAGATGATCGCGGTCAGACCCTCAAAAATGATGAACAGCCAGATCCAGCGTCTTCTTCTCTCAAAGATGCGGATCAGTCCCAGATAGATGCGGATCAGGTAGATGAGCCTTGCAACGGCAAGGGTGAAGAAGACGAGTACCGTGATGTCATGGTAGATCGTCTCCTGACGGAAAACGAGCTGCAAAACCTGTGCGAGATAATAGAATGCCGAGATGATCGCGTAGGTGCGGCCCTCCTTTTCCCTGTCCGCACAGCGGCTGACCTGATATTCCCTGCAGGTCGGGATGAACGCCCAGAAACGCTTCACGCCGCACTTTCCAAAGATCTTCCAATAGCCGACCGCCACCAGAACATAACTGACGGCCGACCCTATCCATTGAAACTTTTCCATACTCTCTGCCTCCCCCGGAATGCCGATCCGTGATGCTCATAAATTGAAAAGGGATGATGAAAACTGGCTCAGAGGGTCTGCCCTTTGCGCTCCAGACTTCCTGCCAGCATTCTGGCGGTAAAGAAAAGAATGGCCATCTCATCTTCCTGCCAGATCCGCTGGTTGCGCGGCTCGCCGCACATGAGATAGCCAAAGCCCTTCATGTCGACCGCGACGCGCATGATGAGGACAGCCTCGATCTCCCGCTCACGGAGCACCTGATACAGCTTCGGACACAGCCCCTCCAGTTCCTCCGGAGAGTTGGTGGAATACATGTCCTCCACCATCAGATCGTCGATATCCGACACATCCTCCGCCACCGAAGTATTGTTCATGCTCTTTAAGATGCCGTTGTTGCCGATGTAATAGAGATCGGTGATCCTGAGTTCCTCGGTCAGCGTCTCCATCGCGGCCATGAGCTTTGAATGGATGTTGGGCAACAGATCGAACTGCAGCGCCAGACGATGGAAGGTCTGATAGATCCCGTTCTTGGCGAGCTTGGAGATCTCGATGTTCTTGTGCTTCTCCTCCACATAGATGATGTAGCAGTTGCGGCCCTTGGATTTGCCGCGATAGAGGGTCTTGTCGATCAGGGCAAACAGTCCCGTGTAGCTCTTGGCGTCATCGGGAAAGCTCGCGCAGCCGATCGTCCCCGTGATGAACGGCTCGCAGTTGCCCAGCTTGATGTTCTTGCGCAGCACGCGGTAATTGAAGTACATCCCCTCGATGAAATGCTTCTTCTCATCGTAGCTGATGTTCTGCAGATCGATGAACAGGATCTCATCGCCGCCGAAGCGTCCCGCCACACCGATATCGCCCAGATAGTTGATCAGCGCAGTGGAAACGCCCTGCAGAACGCCGTCTCCCACCTTGTGCCCGTATGTATCATTGATAAACTTGAAATTGTCCAGATCCAGCATGCCAAAGGTGAAGGGGATCCGGTTCTTCACCAGCCATTTGGCAAAATCGATGATGTAGGGACGCGCGATCAGACCGGTGAGCGAATCGAGGACATCGCTCATCTCATGCTCGCACAGGACTCCCTCAAAGAACGGATAACGGGAAAGCTGCTGCTTGCTGTACATGTCGTCCCCCCACTAAGAAGATGCAGAAGTATCAGTTCGCGCTCTTAACTTTCTTCCACGCTTCATTATACAACCGATCGCCCTCTTCGCCAAGAGAAATATACGTGTCGCACCGGGACAGCGTCTCCTCGTCCGGGAATGCGATCTTCGAATTGCGGATGAGCTCATCCTCGATCATCTCCTGCGCCGCGGTGTTGGGCGTGGAATAGGTGATATACTCAAAGTTCATCAGCGCGATCTCCGGCCGACAGAGGAAATCGATCCATTTGAGGGCATTCTCGGCATTGCGCGCCTCACGCGGGATCACCCACGCGTCGATCCAGACATTGGAGCCCTCATCCGGGATCACATAGTCAAGGTTCTCATTCTCCCGCTGCGTGTAGATCGCCTCGCCCGAATAGATGACACCCATCGCGGCCTCACCGCCGATCATCTTGTCACGGACCTGATCGATGACATAGGCCTGCACGAGCGGCGCCTGTTCGATCAGATCCTGCGTCGCCAGACTGATCTCGTCGGGATTGACGGAATTGATGGAAAAGCCCCGTCTGGCAAGCGCCACCATGAAGGCATCCCGGATCGAATCCTGCATCAGGATCTCACCCTTGTACTGCGGATCCCAGAGCACATCCCAGCTCGTCACGGGCGCAGACACCAGCTCTTTGTTATAGAGGATGCCGACCGTGCCCCAGCAGTAGGGAACCGCGTATTCGTTGGCAGGATCAAAGGCCGACGCCGAGTTGTAGTACTGCCTGCCGATGTATTCCTGCGCGTTCGGCAGTTCGGACCAGTCGAGCTTCATCAGCATATCGTTGTCGATGAGCTTGGCGATCATATAGTCGGACGGGCACAGCACATCATAGGCGGCGCCGTCGGCAGCCACCTTGGCATACATGATCTCGTTGGACTCGAACTCGTCGTAGACCACCTCGATCCCCGTCTCCTCCCGGAACAGCTCGATCACGTCGGGATCGATGTATTCGCCCGCATTATAGACAAACACCTGCGTGCTCTTCTTGGAGAACACGCCGCCGAAGGTCAGCGCCATCAGAATGATCGCGATCGATGCCGCAGCGACGGCGATGACCGCACCGATCTTTTTGATCTTCTGATTGCCGGCACTGCGGGCTCTGGAGGCCAGTTTCCCGGTCTGCGCCTTCATCCTGTCGGACAAAAGCAGGAGGATCAGCACCGCCACAAAGATGATCGCCGAAAGCGCATAGATCTCCGGACGGATGCCGCGCTTGACCTCGCTGTAGATCTTGGTCGAGAGCGTGTCAAAGCCGGAACCCTTGGTGAAATAGGTGATGATGAAATCATCGATCGACATCGTGAACGCCATCAGCGCACCCGAGAGGATCGACGGCGCAAGATCCGGCAGGATGGTCTTGCGGAACGCGAAGAACGGTCTGGCGCCCAGATCGAGAGCCGCCTCATAGACCGACGGACTGATCGTCTTCATGCGCGGCAACACCGAGAGCATCACATAGGGGATGTCAAAGGTGATGTGCGCGATGAGCACCGTGACGAAACCGGCGTCGAAATGCAGCACCTTGAACAGAAGCATCAGGGAGATACCGGTCACGATATCCGCGTTGATCATCGGGATGTTCGTCACCCCCATGATCAGCGATCGCGTGCGGCGCTTCATCCCGGTGAGCGCGACGCTGGCAGCCGTGCCGATGAGGGTCGATACCACCGTGGCGATCAGCGCGATGATCAGCGTGTTCGCCATGGCGTTGAGCACCTCGGAATCCCGCACCAGGTTCAGATACCACTGGAAGGTGAAACCGCCCCATTTCGCGCGGGATTTGCTCTTGTTGAACGACAGCACGATCAGCGTCACGATCGGCGCATACATGAACAGGAAAATGACCGCCATATAGATTTTTTCGGCCGGACGCGTCTTACTGTTCATCTTTCTTCTCCGAGATCAGGGAAACCACCATGTTCACCACGATAAAGATCATCAGCACAATGGAAAGACCGCTTCCCAGATGCCAGTCATAGGTCAGCGTGAACTCCTGCTCGATCACGTTGCCGATCAGCAGGATCTTGGAACCGCCGAGCATTGTTGAGATCGCAAAGGTCGTGAGCGCGGGGATGAACACCATCGTGACGCCGGAGATGATGCCGGGCACCGTCAGCGGAAGCGTCACGCGCAGAAAGGTCTGCACCGGATTGGCACCGAGGTCCCTTGCGGCATTGATCACATTTTCATCGATCTTGGCGAGCGAATTGTAGATCGGCATGATCATGAACGGCAGGAAATTGTAGACCATACCGATGACGATTGCACCCGGCGTATTGATCACGCGGATCTGCGGCAGATGCAGGAATTCCAGCACCCCGTTGATCACCCCGTGATTTTCCAGAAGCGTCATCCAGGAAAAGGTGCGCAGCAGGAAGTTCATCCACATCGGCAGGATGAAGATCGTCGTGATGATCCCCTGACTGCTCATCCGGTTCTTCGCGAGGATCATGCCCAGCGGATAGGCGAGCAGAAAGCAGATCACCGTGCTGATGACGGAGAGCTCCAGCGCGAGCAGGAGCGACTTGGCATGTTCCGGCTGCGCGATCGACAGGATGTTGGCCATCGTGAACACACCCGCGTCGTCGGTGAACCCGTACCACAGGATCATCATGAGCGGCACCAGGATAAAGATCAGTGCCCAGGCAAAATAGGGGGATGCCAGTGCTCCCGCTTTCCGTCTGTCCTTAAACATCTTCCACACCGAGCGCCTGCTCGTCCTCGGATTCCGGCTTGTTCATGACCTGAATGTTGAAGGGATCGACACGGATGTCCACCTCGGTGCCGACCGGCGATTCCTTGGTCGAGTGCACGAGCCATTCGAATCCGCCCGCCTGCACTTCCATCTCATAGTGCACACCCTTGAAGATGATGTGCGTGACCACACCGGCCAGCTGTCCCTGACCGCGCGGCACAAGCTCCACGTCCTCGGGCCGGATCACGACATCGACCGGTTTCTCCGTTCCGAAGCCCTTGTCCACACAGGCGAATTCCACGCCGAGGATCCGCACCAGCTCATCGCGGACCATCGTCGCCGTGATGATGTTGGAATCACCGATAAAGTCGGCGACAAACGCGTTCTCCGGCTCGTTGTAGATGTCCTCCGGACTGCCTTCCTGTTGGATATAACCCTGGTTCATGACCACGATGTGATCGGACATCGTGAGGGCTTCCTCCTGATCGTGCGTCACATAGATGAAGGTGATGCCCAGCTCCTTTTTCAGGCGGATCAGCTCATACTGCATGTCCTGTCTGAGCTTAAGATCCAGAGCGCCCAGCGGCTCATCCAGGAGAAGCACCTTGGGCTCATTGACGATGGCCCGTGCGATCGCGATCCGCTGCTGCTGTCCGCCCGAGAGAGAATCCGGCATTCGGTGCTCATAGCCCTCCAGGTTCACGAGCTTTAACGCATAGCTGATCTTATCTTTAATATACTGATCGGTCTTGTTTTTGATCCGGAGACCAAACGCGATGTTCTCCGCGATGTCCATGTGGGTGAACAGCGCGTATTTCTGGAAGACCGTGTTGAGCTGCCTCTTGTTGGGGGCCAGCGCCGTGATGTCCTCACCGTCAAAGATGACCTTGCCGGCATCCGGCGTTTCAAAACCGCCGATGATCCTGAGCGTCGTCGTCTTGCCGCAACCGGAGGGCCCTAAAAGCGTCACAAACTCATTCTCATGGATCACCAGATTGAGATCATCCAGGATCAGCTGCCCGTCAAAGGACTTGGAGATATGGGAAAGAGTGATCAGTTCCTTGCTCATGCGTTTCCTGCTCCTTGACCGATTCACGCACAGGCCGTTCATTACGATCCCGTCGCGCGGATTGATAACTGCACGAAAATAAATTTTAACATATCCGGCAGAGATTTGCACGAAAAAAAAGCCGCCTTGACAAAAACGCGGAATGGTCAGAAAATAGAGCAGGTAAATCGTTTCAGTCAGGAGATCCGAAAACATTGTCCAGAGAACAAAGAAAAAACCGCCGCATGTCACTGGATGCGACGATCTTTTTAAAGCCTCTCGGCAGCACCACGTATATGGCGCCCATGCAGGTCAAGATCGATGATGTCTCCAAAAACGGCATCGGGTTCTCCTGCAAGGAACCGTTGCAGACCGGGACCACCTATGAGGCCAGCTTAAAACTGTGGACCAACGACACGCTGGAAGTGTTTCTGCAGATCGTGCGGAGCACCCGCGAGGGATCCCGCTATTCCTACGGTGCCATCTTCATCGGCATGTCCGACGTCGACGCCGGCCGCATCGCCATCTACCAGTCTTTCCTGGAAGCCGGCGAAGACGGCTGACCTGTCCTCCGTCAGATCTCCCTCATCTTATATTCCGTATCCTCATTGATCATGGAGATCATGATATCCGCAAACCGGGGATCGAACTGCGTTCCCTTGCCGTTCTCGATCTCCTCGCGGACTCTCTCCTGCAGAAGGATATCGCGGTAACTCCTGCGGCTCGTCATCGCGTCATAGGCATCCGCGACGGCGATGATCCGCGCCTCCTCGGGAATGTCCTCTCCGGACAGTCCGTCCGGATAGCCGCCTCCGCCGTAGCGCTCATGATGCCAGCGCGCACCGACGGCAAGTTTGGGCATCTCTTTGATGTTCTTTAAGATCCGGGCTCCCATGACCGGATGATTCTTGATCACGGAAAACTCCTCTTCCGTCAGCTTTGCCGGCTTGTTGATGACGGCATCCGGCACACCGATCTTGCCGACATCGTGCAGAAGCCCCATCATGTAGATGTCACTCTGCGCGCTCTCGGAATACCCGGCGCGCTTGGCGATCTCCCGCGAATAGGCGGCGACACGGCCGGAATGACCGTTGGTATAGGTGTCCTTAGCATCGATCGCGTCCGCCAGCGACTGCACGACATGCAGGAACAGGTACTGGTTCTCCCTGGTCTTCTTGTCCACTTCCTCCGAGAGGTTCTGCTGCAGCCGGATCAGGTCGATGATGTGCCGGACGCGGAGCACCAGCACCTCGGGCACGAGCGGCTTCTTGATGAAATCCATCGCCCCCAGTGCCAGTCCTTTGGTCTCGGATTCCTGATCCTCATTGGCCGTCAGGAAGATCACCGGCACATGCGCGGTCTTCTCTGATTCGCGCAGACGCTTCATCGTCTCAAAGCCGTCCATATCCGGCATCAGGATGTCTAACAGGATCAGATCCGGCAGCTCGTTGGCTTCCAGATAGTCGATCAGCGCCTGCCCGGACTTCAATGCCGTCACCCGCATGCTGTTCTTGCTCAGGATATGTCCCGCCATCTTCAGGTTGGCGGTAT
The DNA here is from genome assembly GCA_024690605.1 of Lachnospiraceae bacterium. Taxonomy (GTDB): domain Bacteria; phylum Bacillota; class Clostridia; order Lachnospirales; family Lachnospiraceae; genus Butyrivibrio. The sequence continues at coordinate 8,768 of JAILOV010000009.1, forward strand.
CATCGTCAACGACGATCACCCAGTCGGCCAACGTTATGCCCCCCGCTCTTTGTCATCACCTCAGACGGCCTCCAGCGCCTGTGTAAGATCCGCGATCAGATCCGCCGCGTCCTCCAGACCGCAGGACATGCGCACAAGACCTGCCGGGATACCGGCCGCCGCCAGCTGTTCATCATTCATCTGCCGATGTGTCGAGGTCGCGGGATTGAGGCAGCAGCTCCTCGCATCCGCAACATGCGTCTCGATCGCGGCGATCTTTAAGCGCTTCATGAACGCCTCCGCGGCCTTGCGCCCACCCTTTAACTCAAACGAGACCACGCCGCAGCCGCCGTCCGGAAGATATTTCTGTGCCAGCGCGTGATAGGGATCCCCGGGGAGCCCAGAGAAATGCACGCATGCCACCTCGTCCCTCCCGGAGAGGAATTCGGCCACCGCCTGTCCGTTCTCCGCGTGACGCTTCATGCGCACATGGAGCGACTCCAAACCGAGATTTAAGTAGAAAGCGTGCTGCGGTGACTGGATGCAGCCGAAATCGCGCATGAGCTGTGCCGTGCACTTGGTGATGAACGCCCCCTCCCGGCCGAATTTCTCCGCATAGGTGATCCCGTGATAGGATTCATCGGGCGTCGTGAGCCCGGGGAACAGATCCGCGTGGGCCATCCAGTCAAACCTGCCGGCATCCACGATCGCGCCGCCTACCGCCGTGCCGTGACCGTCCATATATTTCGTCGTCGAATGCGTGACGATGTCCGCCCCCCACTCGATCGGCCGGCAGTGCACCGGTGTGGGAAAGGTGTTGTCCACAATGAGCGGCACGCCGTGGGCGTGGGCCGCTTTCGCAAATCTCTCGATATCCAGCACCGTCAGCGCGGGATTGGCGATCGTCTCCCCGAACACCGCGCGCGTGTTGTCACGGAAAGCGGCATTCAACTCCTCCTCGGAGCAGTCGGGCGAGACAAAGGTCACGTCGATCCCCATCTTCTTCATCGTCACGGAGATCAGGTTGAAGGTGCCGCCGTAGATGGAGGACGAGGACACGATATGACTGCCGCACTCGCAGATGTTGAAAAGCGCAAAGAAATTGGCCGCCTGACCGGAGCTGGTGAGCATCGCCGCCGTGCCACCCTCGAGCGCCGCGATCTTGGCTGCCACATAGTCATTGGTCGGATTCTGCAGTCTCGTGTAGAAATAGCCGGAAGCCTCCAGATCAAAGAGCTTCCCCATATCCTCACTGGTATCGTACTTAAAGGTCGTCGACTGCACGATCGGGATCTGTCTGGGCTCACCGTTGCCCGGGGTGTATCCCGCCTGCACACATTTGGTACCGATACCTGCCATACTGCTCTCCTTTCAATGAGAAAAACACAAAATCGAAGACATTTTATCACATTTTGAAAATAAATGCATTCGTTTTTGACGATGTTTGTACAGCATGATACAATGTTTGCCATGAAAACGGAAAACTCACAAACACAGTTGCCCGAAACACGGACCATCGCCTTTCTGGGGCTCGGGCTCATCGGCGGTTCCATCGCCAAGGCGATCCGCAGATTCCCGCGGGGCTACCGTCTCATCGCCTGGAATCCCCACGGGGAAAAGGTGGATGCGGCCATTGCCGAGGGCGTGATCGATAAAAAGCTTCCGTCCCTGACGGATCCTCTTCTGAAAGAGGCCGATCTCATCTATCTGTGCGCACCGGTCAGAAAGAACTGCGAGAATCTGGAGACCATCCTGCCTCTGATCAAGGACACTGCCATCGTCACGGATATCGGCAGCGTCAAGACGAACATCCACGAAACAGCCAGGCGTCTCGGGATCGCGAACAAATTTGTCGGCGGCCATCCCATGGCCGGAAGTGAACGGAGCGGCTACTATGCCTCCAAAGAACGGCTTCTGGAAAACGCCTACTATATCATCACCGCCTCCGAAGACGCAGATGAAGCCCGCATCCGTCGCATGACGGCCTTTGCGGCCGGTATCGACGCCATTCCGATCCGCATGGATTACCGGGAGCACGACCGCGTCGTCGCGGCGGTCTCTCATGTGCCGCACGTGATCGCTGCTTCCCTTGTGCACCTTGTCGAAGACAGTGACAACGCCGAGCATCTGATGAAGACCATCGCCGCCGGCGGATTCAAGGACATCACCCGCATCGCTTCCTCATCCACACAGATGTGGGAAGAGATCTGCATGAGCAACGGTGACAATATCACGGAACTTCTGCAGAACTATATCGATGCCCTGAAGACGGTGCAGGCTTCGATCAGCAGCAGAAACGCCGGCGATATCTCCGCCTTTTTCGCGGGAGCAAGAGAATACCGGGACTCCTTTGTCGAAGCCTCGAGCGGTCCGATCAAAAAAGTGTATGCTCTCCACATCGACATCGCCGACGAGCCCGGCGTGATCGCGTCCGTGTCAACGCTTCTGGCCGTGCACACCATCAACATCCGCAATATCGGCATCACACATAACCGGGAAGTCGAGCGCGGTGCGCTGCGCATCGAGCTCGAAAGCGACGAAGACGCACAGACCGCCAGAAAGATCCTGACGCAGCACGGTTATACCGTTTGCTGATCATGGGATTAACTTTATTACGTTAAATATTTGTCGTAAATTCGATACCAGGAGATCCTCATGCGCATATCCTCCACCCATCGCCCTTTCCGTTATGAACTCACCGTTCCGGGGGACAAATCCATCTCCCACCGGAGCATCATGTTCGGTGCGCTGGCTAACGGAGATACACAGATCACCGGATTTCTGAAAAGTGCCGACTGCCTCTCTACCATGGCCTGTTTTCGCGCGCTCGGCGTGGAGATCGAGGACGCGGGCGATATCATCACGGTTCACGGCAAAGGCCTCCACGGGCTGAGTGCTCCGCAAAAGGTCCTTGACGCAGGCAACAGCGGGACCACAACACGTCTGATGTCCGGTATCCTCGCAGCGCAGGATTTTGCAAGCACCCTCACCGGCGATGCCTCCATACAGAAGCGTCCGATGAAACGGGTGATCGAGCCGCTGACTGCCATGGGTGCCGATATCACCAGCGAGAAAGGAAACGGCTGTGCGCCACTCCTGATCCGCGGCAGAAAGCTCCACGATATCGAATGGACAAGCCCCGTTGCCTCTGCGCAGGTAAAATCCTGTATCCTGCTCGCTGCTCTTTGTTCCGGATGTGCCGCTTCCGTAACGGAACCCGCTCTCTCCCGCGACCACTCCGAGCGGATGCTTCTCACCTTCGGCGCAGATATCCGCAGCACGAAGAATCCGGACGGTACCTTTACGTCAGCCATCGCGCCCGCACATGATTTTACAAGTCCGGGAAAGATCGTCGTCCCCGGCGACATCTCCAGTGCCGCCTATTTCCTTGCGGCCGCAATGATGATCCCGGGCTCCGAGATCCTTGTGAAAAATGTGGGGATCAACCCGACACGAGCCGGCATCCTCACCGTGCTCGAACGGATGGGCGCCGACATCAGCGCCGAAAACGCCAATGTCTCGGGGGAGCCCTGCGCAGACCTGCGCCTGAAGCATACCGAACTGACCGTTCCGGGATGTGATGAAAACGGGGATCTGGTGATCGGCGGTGAGATCATCCCCGCGCTGATCGACGAGCTCCCCATGATCGCGGTCCTCGCGACTAAACTCCCCTGCCGCACGATCATCAAGGACGCCGCGGAATTAAAAGTCAAGGAAAGTGACCGGATCGCGGTCATGACGGAAAACCTGAAAAAAATGGGGGCGGATATCGAAGGCACGGCGGACGGATTTGTCATCAACGGTCCCACACGCCTGCACGGCGCCGAGATCGATCCGCATCTTGATCACCGGATCGCGATGAGTCTCGCCGTTGCGGCCCTCGCGGCGGAGGGAGAGACCGTTATCCGCGACGCCGACTGCGTGAACATCAGTTATCCCGAATTCTACCGGGAACTCATGGAGCTTCTGTAGGCACTCTGCTCAGTCTTCTCTGAACAGGTCTCTCGTATAGACCTTATCTTTTACATCCGCAAGGTCCTCGGACATGCGGTTGGCCAGAATCAGATCGCAGCTGTCCTTGAACTCCCGAAGATCCCGGATCACACGGGAATTGAAGAAACTGTCCTCCTTGAGCGCCGGCTCATAGACCACCACCTCGATCCCCTTGGCTTTGATGCGCTTCATGACCCCCTGGATCGAAGACTGGCGGAAGTTGTCGGAGCCGGCCTTCATCGTCAGGCGATACACGCCGACCAGCTTCGGCTGCCGTTCGATGATACGATCGGCGATGAAATCCTTTCTCGTGCGGTTGGCATCGACGATCGCCGTGATCAGATTGTTGGGCACCTGCGCGTAGTTGGCAAGCAGCTGCTTGGTGTCCTTGGGCAGGCAGTAGCCGCCGTAGCCGAAGGACGGGTTGTTGTACTGCTGTCCGATCCGCGGATCCAGGCAGACGCCGTCGATGATCGCACGGGTGTCCAATCCGCGCACCTCGGCATAGGTGTCGAGTTCGTTAAAGAAGGAAACGCGGAGCGCCAGATAGGTGTTGGCAAAAAGCTTCACGGATTCCGCTTCCATCGTGTCCATAAAGATCGTCGGGATGTCTTTGTCGATGGCACCTTCCTTTAAAAGGTCCGCGAATTTCCCTGCCTTTTCCTCCGCAGCCGCATCGCCGCGATGAAAGCCCACGATGATGCGGGAAGGGTGCAGATTGTCATAGAGAGCCCTGCCCTCCCGGAGAAATTCCGGCGAGAACAGCACGTGCGTCGTGTCAAACCGCTCCTCCATCTCGCGGCAGAAGCCCACCGGGATCGTTGACTTGATGACGATGTAGGCGGCCGGGTTGACGCGCAGCACCATATCGATCACGGATTCCACGGAGGAGGTGTCAAAGTAGTTCTTCTTTTCATCGTAGTTCGTGGGGGTGGAAATGATGACGAAATCGGCGTCCCTGTAGGCGCTCTCTCCGTCTGTCGTCGCCTTGAGCGAGAGCTCTCTGCCGGTCAGATATTCCTCGATCTCCTTATCGACGATCGGCGATCTCCTGCTGTTGATGAGATCCACCTTGGCCGGGATCACGTCGACGGCCGTCACTTCGTTGTGCTGTGACAGCAGCACCGACATGCTCATGCCGACATATCCGGTTCCCGCAACTGCAATTTTCATGGGTGATTTCCTCCGTATTTCTCATCGATCTGCTCAACCGAATACATGCTGCACGGGGGCGCCTCGCGGCTCCGTGTAGCATGTATTCGGTCTCGCAGATTATAACACAGATATGGATCAGACGTCAAAAGTCTACACCAACAGCATGGCATCTCCAAAAGAGAAGAAGCGGTATCTTTCCCGGACGGCCTCCGCATAGGCGGCGAGAACATGTTCTCTGCCGGCGAATGCACTGACCAGCATGAGGAGCGTCGATTCCGGCAGATGGAAGTTGGTGATCAGGCCATCCACCGCTTTGAAGCGATAACCGGGGTAGATGAAGATCCCCGTTTCCTTTTTGCCGGGGTGCACGATGCCATCTTCATCCGCAAAGCTCTCGAGGGTACGGACCGAGGTCGTGCCGACACAGAGGATGCGGCCGCCGTTTTTTCTGGCAGCATTGATCTGCTCCGCCGTTTCCGGGCTGATCTCGCAGGCTTCCGTGTGCATCACGTGTTCCCGCACATCGGCGACCTTGACCGGGCGAAAGGTGCCCAGTCCCACGTGAAGTGTCACGAAGGCTTCACTGACGCCCATTTCGCGGATCTGTTCAAGGAGTGTATCCGTAAAATGCAGACCCGCTGTCGGTGCGGCCGCCGAACCCTCATGCTTTGCATAAACGGTCTGATAGCGCTCGCGGTTCTCTCCGGAAAGCTTATGCGTGATGTACGGCGGCAGCGGCATCTCTCCCAGCCGGTCAAGCACTTCTTCCCAGATGCCGTTGTAGAAAAAACGGACAATGCGGTTGCCGTCCTCTTTGGTCTCGAGGATTTGGGCCGTCAGCAGCGGCGAATCCTGCAGACGGATATGTTCCCCGTCATCCGTGGTGGTCTGCTGCGCCCCAAAAACAACCTCCGCACCGGGACGCAGCTTCTTCCCGGGCTTTACCAGACATTCCCAGACGCAGGTGTTCCCATCGGATGAAGCATGATCCTCCCTCCGTTTCAGCAGCAGGATCTCCACCGCGGCGCCGGTATCCCGTTTCACGCCGAGAAGCCTTGCCGGGATCACCCGGGTGTCATTGAACACCAGGCAGTCCCCGGGCTTAAGGAACGAAGGGATCTCGCGAAAAACATGATGAGACACGGCTCCCGTTTCTCTGTCCATCACCAGAAGCCGTGACGCAGAACGATCTGCCAGAGGATCCTGAGCGATCAGTTCCTTTGGCAGATCATATGCATAGTCCGCTGTAGAATATCCGACGATCTTTTGAGACATCATCACATGCTCGTGAGATCCGCCTTTTCGAGAAACGCGATGTAGGCACGCAGCGATTCATAGATATCCGCTTTGCTCGTCGCCTCCCACGGCGCGTGCATATTGAGCACCGCGACACCGGAGTCGATCACATTCATCCCATAGAGAGCGAGAATGTAGGCGATCGTCCCGCCGCCGCCGATATCGACCCTGCCGAGCTCCGCCGTGTGATAGGTGATGTTCTCCGCATCAAAGATGCTGCGCAAATGTGCCAGATATTCCGCGTTGGCGTCATTGGAACCGCTCTTGCCGCGGGATCCCGTGAACTTGGAGAGCGCGACACCGCCGCCCAGGAAGGACGCATTTTTCTTCTCAAAGGCCGAGGCAAACTGCGGATCAAAGGCCGCGTTCACATCGGAGGAAAGCATGCAGGAATTGGCAAGGCACCGGCGCAGCTTCAGCTCGCTATAGTCGCCGGTCAGATTCATCACCTCCGCCACCGCGTTCTCAAAGAACCGGGACTCCATGCCGGTGGCGCCGACACTGCCGATCTCCTCCTTGTCCACCAGGATGCAGCAGCCGGTGCGCTTCAAGTTCTTTGCCGCAAGGATCGCACGAAGAGACGGATAGGCGCAGACTCTGTCATCCTGCCCATAGGCAAGGATCATGGATCGGTCAAAGCCCGCGTCTCTTGCCTTTCCTGCCGGCACGATCTCCAGCTCCGCCGAGACGAAATCCTCCTCCTCGACGCCGTAGTTGTCCTTAAGGATCGCCAGGATGCCCCGTTTCACGGCATCGGTGAGTTTCTTTGCCTCCTCGCCGCTCTTCTTCTGCGCATTCAGTGCATACTGCTGACCCTGAGTGAGTTTTGCGCGGGCCGTTTTCTTTTCCCTGTCGGATGCCGTCCCGCTGTCAATGATCAGGGGGCGGTTGCCGACCACAAGATCCAGCGCTTCCCCTTCGATCACCTTGGACGCCTTCTTGTCCATCTGCTCCTGTGCGAGATGGATCAGCAGATCGGAAAAGAAAAACACCGGATCGTCCTCATCCTCACCGACGTTGAGCTGTGCGACACTGCCGTCCTTTTTCACGATCACTCCGTGAATGGCAAGCGGTATCGCCACATACTGATACTTCTTGATGCCGCCGTAATAGTGCGTGTCCAGATAAGCGATCCCGCTGTCCTCATAGAGCGGATTCTGCTTCACGTCCGTCCGCGGGCTGTCGATGTGGGCACCGAGGATATTGATCCCGTGCTCCATGGGCTCCGAACCCATCTGGATCAGGATGACCGACTTGTTCATCCAGACAGTATAGAGTTTGTCGCCCTTTTTCAGCCTGCGCCTGCCGCCGATGAGTGTTTTGATATCGACGTAGCCTGCCTCTTCAGCGATGTTGACGATCGCCTCCACCGCTTCTCTCTCCGTCTTTGCGATATTCAGGAAATTCTTGTAGTCCTCGGCAAATTTCTCCGCTTCCCTGGTTTGTCTTGCATTGAGCGCCGTCCAGGCATTCCGTCTGATCATCCTAAACCTCCGTCTGTGAGCAGATGCTAATTCCGCTTCCCTTATCTGTTTTTATGCGTTCCCGATGTCCTCAAAACATCTTCTTTACTATATGCTCACCGGGTGGAAAAGTCAAACTCCCGAAAAGCCTTCCTGCGGTAGGACCTCGTATTTCCTGTAAAGACCTCTTCTGTCTTCCCGGGATCCGTTCAAGGCAATTTCATAATCCGAACTGTTGCGAGGAATCCTTTTCAACAGGGAAACAAGCATGTCTTCGCCTTCTTCTCTGCCTTCTTATCTGCCCTCTTCTCTACCCTGTGCAAACCATCGGTCTTCCTGCAATTCCAACACCTTACCGCCCACGGTGCTCACCATCCTTTCCGCCTGTTCATGCTGCATCTTGCGCGTGATATGATTCAGGATCATGCGTGACAGCTCCGCCAGTTTTCTCCCTTCATCCTCCGTGATCTCACGGCTCTCACATGCCCCCTCCAGCCTGTGAAACCACTGAACAAGTTCTGTGAATATCTTATCATACTCATCCTTTGTTTCCAACGGGTTTTTCGCGATCCGACCAATCGTATCCTCATAACGAAGCGTATAGAATGGGATCAGGAAATACAGTTTCCTGGCATAGATCTCTTCCGATGAATAAGACTGTACATGAAGAACAGGTATCTGCATAGACAGCTCGCTCTCCCCATGCCGATAGATGATCTCTTTCGTTGTTTTTCTGGGAAGCATTTCCCCTCCGGACCGAAGCATCAGAAGGGAGGTCATCGGCAGATCGATGATCAGCGAATCCGTATCGCCAGAATGTGCGTTTTCCAGACCGATCTGCATGTTGTATTCCACCAGTCGGATCAGTATGTTTCCGTCCTCTGTTGACTGGCATTCCACATGATACAATTTATCTCCGATCCGCAGACAGCTGTCCGATTCCCGGTGCGGGATCCTGTTGTCATCTTCCTTAAGCCCGGCCAGCAGATAGTGTTCATTTGCTTCTCTCACAACATCAACGACATCGGCATCAAATTCCGTCCCATACAGTTCGTTGATCAACGGCACAAGAAACTCCTTGAGCCGCATCACCTCTGTCTTGAACGCATCATCAAACGGGGTTGCTCCTGTTTCGATATGTTCCCTGTTTTTCGTTCGTTCTT
>JAILOV010000033.1 GCA_024690605.1 Lachnospiraceae bacterium
CGAGGATGGAAATGGTAGAACAGCACGTCTTTTATCAGGTTACATTCTGGATATAAATGGATACGGCTTCAATGGCATTGGTTCATTGGAAGAATATTTTGCTTATGACATCAATGAGTACTATGAATCAATACAGATGGGACTACCGGCTCTTTACTATTCCGGAAGGGATAATCCGCCGCATCCGGAGATTTGGGTAAATTATTTCCTGCGTATGGTACTGCTTTATTCCAACAAAATCTGTGAGCTATCGGAGAGTTCCGGTGAAGATGAGATAAGTGGCAGCTTATCATATCTAAAAGGTAAGGAAAAAGAGCTATTATTATTCCTGATCAAAAAATACAAAGGTGAATTTACTCCGATTGAAGTTAGCCGTGAAATAGGTGTGACCAATAAAACAGTGATTAACAGATTATCTGTTCTGGCCAAACATGGTTTTGTGGAGCCTTTGATGGTGAATCAGCGAATCAGATCCTACAAACTGAGTGATCTCGCAAGAAACAATGAGAAGATAATAAAGAAAAAGGTTTAAATGAAACCACGATCTTAGCGGCCATAACCATCGGTGTTATCCTTTTCCAAAGATATTCGATCCGGGAGCATATTAAGGTTGCCATGAAGGCACAAAGAAGAGAGTGAGATCATTGTGAATGAGATAAGAGCGGAAGAAAGCATCCGGAAAAAGTTTCATAAACAGCTGTTTTCCCCTTTTGCCAAGGCATGCAAGATCTACCGGCTCATACAGGAGGGCGATCATATCGCGGTCTGCATATCGGGCGGCAAAGATTCCATGCTGATGGCCAAGCTGTTTCAGGAGATCCGGAGACACAGGCAGTGCAATTTTGAACTGACATTTCTTGTGATGGATCCGGGCTATAACATAGAAAACCGTGAACTCATCGAAAGCAATGCCAAAGCGCTGGGGATCCCGATCACGATATTTGCAAGTGACATCTTTGACGCGGTGGATACCATAGAAAGCAATCCGTGCTATCTCTGTGCGAGAATGCGCCGCGGATATCTATACAGTAATGCGAAGGCGCTGGGCTGCAACAAGATCGCGCTGGGTCATCATTATGATGACGTCATCGAGACCATCCTTATGGGAATGCTGTATGGCGGTCAGATGCAGACCATGATGCCAAAGCTTCACAGTACCAATTTCGAGGGAATGGAACTGATCAGACCGTTATATCTGGTCCGTGAAAGTGACATCTGCGCCTGGAGGGACTACAACGACCTGCATTTCCTGCAGTGTGCGTGTCATTTTACGGACACCTGCACCACCTGCCATGAGGATGGGACCAATCCATCGAAACGATTGGAGACAAAGAAACTGATCGCCGAACTGAAGAAGAGCAATCCGTTTATTGAATCGAACATCTTTAAGAGCGTGGAGAACGTCAATCTTGACACGCTCATCGCCTATAAGAAGAAGGGCGAACGGCATCACTTTCTGGATGAATACTGATGAAGCGGGGGGCATCATGCAGGTGATAGAGCCGGCAACAGAAAAAGACAGAGCGCGGATCATGGCGCTGTATCAGGCCCAGTTGGGCAGGGAATTCTGCCCCTGGGACGAGGACTATCCCTCGGATGAGACGATCAGCTTTGATCTGTCCCGGGATTCCCTGTTTGTGATGAGAGAGGATGAAAGGGTGATCGCGGCGATCTCGGTCGATCTGGATGAAGCGGTGGAGAAACTGGACTGCTGGAACAGGGATCTTGTTCCCGGCGGCGAACTGTCGCGTCTCGCGGTCGATCCCGCCGTGCAGAACGCGGGGATCGGCAAGCGGATGCTGGAGCACGGCATGCGCGCTTTAAAAGAACGCGGATACAAGAGCATCCATTTTCTCGTGAATAAGCATAATATCAAGGCATTAAAGTGTTACGCGTCTTTTGGCTTCAACGTCGTCGGCGAATGCTTTATGTATGATCAGGATTTCCTGTGCTACGAAAAGGCGCTATAATCGAAGTGGAAAGGAGTCTGAAACATGTCGGAAAAAGAAGAACTGAACAACGAAGAATACTACGAAGTCGTCTACTCCTCATCCTACAGCTATGAGCAGCAGACCGACGGACCGTATGCGACCCTTGAGGAGGCGCAGGCCAGTGCCGACGAGTTCAACAGGAATCAGGCCGAGCTCTATGAAAACTCGGGACACCTCGCGCTGGATGTCCTGAAGGATTACAGGACCGCTACGGTAAGGGGACCATATAAGAAAACCACGAAGGAAGGTACCGCAGACTTCGACGCGAAAAAAGAGATCGAACACATCACCGGCTGGATCCGGGCGTGGTTTGAGGAGAACGGACCGCAGGCGAACGCCGTGATCGGGATCTCCGGCGGCAAGGATTCCTCGATCGTCGCCGCGCTGCTCGTGCGGGCACTGGGCAGAGAGCGCGTGACGGCGGTGATGATGCCGGACGGCGTGCAGGCGGACATCGCGGATTCCCGGCAGCTGGTCGAGACGCTGGGTCTGAAGGCCTTCACCGTGGATGTCGGTCCGGGGGTCCGGGGACTCAGGGAGTCTGTCGAGCAGAGCATCGGCGCGCCGCTTTCAAGGGACGCGCAGATCAACCTCCCGCCGCGGATGCGCATGGCAACGCTCTATGCGGTCGCGCAGTCACTGCCCGGCGGCGGACGTGTCGCCAACACCTGCAACCGGTCCGAGGACTACATCGGCTACTCGACCAAGTACGGCGACGCCGCGGGCGATTTCAGTCCCTGCGCGGAGTATCTGGTGACGGAGATGCGGCTGTTGGGGGACGCGCTGGAGCTGCCCCGGAATCTGGTGCACAAAACCCCGTCGGACGGCCTCTCGGGCCTCTCCGATGAGGAGAAGATCGGCTTCTCCTATGAGGTGCTGGACACCTATATCGCCACGGGGATCTGCGAAGATAAAGAGATCCGCGACAGGATCGACCGGATGCACAGGCTGAACCTGCACAAGCTGCAGGTCATCCCGACCTGCCACAGGGATCGCTCCTGACGCGGAAAAAGCGGAAAAGCTCAGTTGTTGTTCTGCTCCGGAATGTGCTTGTTGATGGCGAAGATAAAGAAGACGTAGACAAAGCCGATGCAGGCCGTCAGGAACTGATAGAGCGAAAAGGTCTTCTGGAAGACGGGCATCATCTTGTAGATCTTGCTTTCCGGGGAGATAAAGGTCGGCAGCAGCCAGAGCGCGATCGTGAGCCCCATGAAGAGACCCTTCAGCGCCGCGCAGATCACGGCCTTGATCAGATGCTTCGGCTTCACCGGCGGGAACTCACTGTCCGTCAGATCCTTGCGTAACAGGAAATGGAAGGAGACGACCAGCACGGCATTTCCTGCCATGATCAGAGGTACGATCCCGGGAACCGCCATCATGACCGGAGAAGCGGCGATAAAGAAGGCCGTCACCGGCGTGATCACACAGAGAGCCAGCGCGCAGGGGAGATTGGCCATCATCACGGCCAGCACCAGACACGCGTTGATGATCGGCCCCGTGATGAAGATGCTCAGGTTCTTGAACACCTGACTCACGATGCAGATCGCGAGCAGGATGCCGGTCATCGCGATCTGTTTTGCACCGAAGCTTTTCGAACTCTCTTTCTTATCCATTTTGGTCACCTATCGATTTTGTCAGTACTGTCAGCACTTTTTTCATTATAGCACAAATTAGCATTTGCAAACAAAGAAATTGTCATCGTGCAGAGGTTAAAAGGTGCCAGCGTGATGAACGGGAACGCGTAACGGAAATCGTCGGAGATCGGCGTCGCGATGAGGAGCGTCGCGATCAGTGCGCCGGCGGGCACGAGCAGCAACAGACGCCTGCGCCCCTTCCCCTGTGTGAGGATCAGCACGCCGGAAAAGAGCAGGACCCAGGCCCAGAAGCCCATGCTCCAGAGCAGGCCGTAGAGCGGCACGAAGCCGCCCAGCTTCATGATGAGCTCCCGCAGCTTGACGAGGACCGCGCCGCCGATGAGCGGGCGGTACTCCAGCCCGATTGTGTTGGGATAGACGCCCTCGATCACGGCGACCTCGGCCGGCACATCCGGCCACGTGACCCCGCGGATCTGGGCCGCCCAGGCGGAGATATAGTCCCCCGGGTAACGCAGGCCGATCCGGATCCACAGCTTGAGATACCCGGCCTTGTCCGCCTCGATCACCTCGGGATGTCCCGCGCGGATCAGCTCCTTGATATTGTCCGCAAAGCCCGGCACATAGAGCTCACTGACCCAGGTGGTGTCGGTCACCGCCTCGATCATCGCCCGGTCTTCGTCGGGAAGGGCGCGCCCGTATGCCAGCACCTGCGCGATCTGCTGCATCGGGATGTGCAGCGATTCCACCGTGTCGGGTTTGATCACGCCGGCCGCGTCCATGAGCGGCCCGCGGATGAGCGCCGCGGCGACGAAGATCGCGATCACGGGCGGCAGCGCCCGCTGCAGCTTCCTGCGGAACACAAAGACGAAGCAGACGGCGAACAGCCAAAACGCGTACCAGCCGTTCGTGCGCAACAGGCACACGAGGATGCCCAGGAGAACAAAGACCGCGTCGTGCAGGATCCCCGCCGGTGTGAAGCGCGGCAGGCCGAAGCGCAGGAAGCGCGCGATCTCACAGCAGAACAGCATCAGCACGGAAGCGAAGACCGTGTCCTTACAGACCAGGATCGAGAACACGGGCATGAACGGCAGCAGCGCGTAGAAAGCGAGCACGCAGAGGCACACGGCGGGACGCAGGCCGAACACCCGGTCCATCGTGAACACGACGAACGCGGCCGAAAAGGCGAACAGCGTCATCTGGAAAAAGGTGTACACCCCGACAGCCGTCGTGAGATCCGCGGTAAACAGCCCGGCGATGCGCATCCACAGGCCGATCAGCACCGTGTGGGCGATCGGATGATGATTCGAGAGCGGCACCAGCCCAAGCACCTGCTCGACCTGGTTGACCGGATCCGGGGAAAAGATCCCGGGCCAGCTGTAGAGATACCAGGGGAGATAGCAGACGAGACACACCGCAAAGGAGACCGGCAGGAGATGACGTCTGAAAAACGCGGTCTTCGGTCCCGCGGTCTGCGCCCCGTCTCCGCGGAGCAGCCGCTCGGCCCTGCCGTCCGATAAGAGCGCCGTCAGCAGGCGCAGCGTGTGATAAGAAAGCAGGAAGGTGCCGGCGAGCAGGATGACCAGCGTGCCCGCGCGGAACAGAAACCCGGTAAACTCCGCCGCCGCGCGCTCGTAAACCGCCAGCGTGACCGCCGCTGTGTAGAGAAGAGCACCGATGATGAGCGGCAGAGATCTCGAACGGACCGGCGTCTTTTCGGCGCGCCGCATAAGCAGGCAGAGACCGGCGTAGAGAAAGGGCGTGAGGATGCTCCGCACACCGGTTCCCGATGCCAGCAAGACCGCCCAGAGGGCGAAAAACGCTTTAATAAGAAAAGCGCCCCGGGACAGAATATCCCGGGGGCATTTGCTTCGCATGATCGCGATGGGGTTCAGCGCTTGCTGAACTGCGGCGCTCTGCGCGCTTTCTTGAGACCGTACTTCTTGCGCTCCTTCATACGAGGATCTCTCGTGAGGTAGCCGGCCTTCTTGAGGGTTGTGCGGTACTCATCGCTGTCCGCCTCGAGAAGCGCACGGGCGATGCCGTGACGGATCGCGCCCGCCTGACCGGTCGTGCCGCCGCCCTTGACGGTGCAGATGATGTCGAACTTGTCTTCCGTGTTCGTGGCGACAAGCGGCTGCTTAACGATCGTCTTTAAGGTTTCCAGGCCGAAGTAATCGTCGATGTCGCGCTTGTTGACCGTGATCTTGCCCTTGCCGGCAACAAGAAACACGCGCGCGACAGAGGACTTGCGTCTGCCTGTGCCGTAATAGTGCTGCTGTGCTTTAGCCATAATTTCCTCCAATTCTCCTTAACCGATCTTCAGCTCTTCGGGCTTCTGCGCCTGCTGCTCGTGATCGGGACCCGCGTAAACATGGAGCTTGCGATACATCGCATCGCCGAGAGCTCCCTTGGGAAGCATGCCCTTGACCGCGTGCTCAACCACGCGCTCCGGATGCTCGGCCAGCATCTTGCGCAGCGTTGTCTCCTTGACACCGCCCACATAGTCTGAGTGATGGAAATAGGTCTTGTGATCGAGCTTCTTGCCCGTGACCTTGATCTTCGCAGCGTTCACGACGATCACAAAATCCCCCATATCAAGGAAAGGGGTGTAATTGGGTTTGTGCTTTCCGCGAAGGACGCCTGCCACCGTCGTCGCGAGACGGCCGAGAGTCTGTCCCTCCGCATCGACCACATACCACTTCTTGTCCGCGGCTTTCTCCGCGGCGGGTATTGTTGTCTTCATGATAACCTCCATAGCAAAGGTGCCCGGCGCATGATGCGCCTTTTTCCGAACTCCGCACGGAGCCGCCCTTCACCTGACGCTCCGGCCCGCATGCCGTCCCTGTGCACCGGGTAGTCACAGGCTGACATACGCACGCGCACGGCAAAAACCGTGCCCGATTATTTTATGCTATCGTTCCCGCCGTGTCAATAGGAGATTTTTCCCGCGCTATTGCAATATCACGGATATCTGCTATAATGTTTGCGTTTATGGCATTGCCCGATAAAGAGGAATCTATTATGAAGAAGCGTTTGTTTCAGAGAGGATTGTCGGCCGTCCTGATGACGGCACTGGTGTTGTCCGCCTACGGCTGCGGCAAGTCGCCGGAGCCCGAGGCCGCGAAGACCGAGCCGGAGAGCAGCATCTTTGAGCCCGCGGAGAGCGCGACCACGGAGGCGTCCGCCGAGGAGCCCGTCGCCGAGGAACCCGCCGAGCCCGTCGAAGAGGAACCGCTGACCGTGCCGGACGGCATGTATCTCTCGGAGCTCTCCGGACTGCCGATCTCCGAGAGCCTGAAGAGCCAGCGACCGATCACCGTCATGGTCGACAACGAGCTGGACGCCCTTCCGCATTTCGGCACCGCGCAGGCGGACATTATATATGAAATGATGAACAGCACCGCCAACAACCGGATCACCCGACTGATGGCGGTCGTCAAGGACTGGGAGGCGATCGAGCAGCTCGGCAGCATCCGCAGCACGAGACCCACCAACATCATGCTCTCCGCCGAGTATAACGCGGTCCTGTGCCACGACGGCGGCCCCTACCACAACGACGCCTACTTCGCCAAGGGCTTCATCGATCACTTCTCGGGCACCTTTTCCCGTGTCAACAACGGCAAGAAACGGGAATTTACCGAATATATCCTGACCGGCGATCTCGACAGGAACTTCGACAGCAGCAAGGCGAGCAGGGAATATGCCGAGGGCTTCTCGGCGGACACCCCGCACTTTAATTTCGTGGAGTACGGCAAGGAGACCGATCTGGCGTCCCTCTATGAGCGCACCTATAATGTGAAGCAGATCATCCTGCCCTTTGAGCACAACGGCTCCGTCCTGAACTTCAACGACAACACGAAGTGCTACGAATACTATGAATACAACGAGCAGCATCTCGACGAGGATTCCGGCGAGCCGCTCGCTTTCACCAACGTGTTCCTGCAGGACTGCTCCTTCACGAAGCTGGATGAGAACGGCTATCTCGTCTACAACTGCCTCGGCTCGGGCACCGGTTTCTACATCACGAACGGCATCGCCAAGAGCGTGAGCTGGGTGAAGAACGGCGAGCAGGATTTCACCCGGTTCTATGATGACAACGGCGACGAGATCGTCGTCAACCGGGGCAAGACCTACATCGCCCTGGTGCCCGACGACAGCTGGGACAAGGTCATCATGGGGGAGACCGCCTACGTTCCGGAGTGATCCCGGACCGGACTGCCATATCTTGTGACGGGGTGTGACGGTTCTACAAGATATCGAAATACCGACTTGAATTTGACACAATTCCGAAAAAATGTTAATCTGTTGTTAAGTATTGACATTTTTTCGGGGTTGTTTTTTAGATGGATAACGATCAGGAAAAACTGCATCATGCCCTCGGGATCCTGATGATCCTGCCGATCCTGTTCGCGGTCTCGATCGCGCTCTCGCTCATCCCGCAGGATGCGGAGAAGCAGGAGATCACCCTGGCCATGGCGGCGGAGACGACGGCGGCCTCCTTTGAGACCATTCGTCCGCTCTGTGCCGGCGAGGGTTCCGTGCTGGATCCGGGGACTGCCACGACGGAGCTGACGGAGACGCTCGCCGCCGTTACGGAGAAGATCGACCTGACCGCCGAGCCCGCTTCCGGAGCGGACGCAGAGGGTGAGACGCAGGCGGCCGCCGAAGAGGAGGAGCCGGAGGAGGATTCCAACCTCGTCATGGCGGATGTCGATGAGATCATGAACGTGCGTGCCGAGCCTGATGCCTCCTCGGAAAAGATCGGCGTCCTCTACAAGGACTGCGGCGGCGAGATCCTGGAGAGGGGAGACGGCTGGACGAAGTTAAAGAGCGGTGATCTGGTCGGCTGGGCCAGCAACGACTATCTTCTGTTCGGTAAGGAAGCACAGAAGCTGGCGGCCGATGTCGGCAGGACCGTGGCGAAGATCACGACCGATTCCCTCAGGGTGCGCAAGGAAGCCAGCATGGATGCGCACATCCTGGGACTGGTCGGCAAAGGTGAGGAGCTCGAGGTCGTGCATGAAGACGACGGCTCCGGCTTTATCATGGTGGACTATGACGGTGCGGACGGCTTTGTCAGTGCCGAGTATGCCGAAGTGAGCTTCAGGGTCGATACGGGCGAAACGATGGAAGCGATCAAGAAGCGCGAGGAAGAGGAGCGCAAGGCCAAGCTCAAGGCCAAGCTCACCGCCAACCAGGGGGCCGTGCAGACGAGCGAGGACGAGGTCCGGCTGTTGGGTGCGCTCATCCAGTGCGAGGCGGGCAACCAGCCCTATGAGGGACAGCTCGCCGTCGGTGCGGTCGTGATGAACCGTGTCCGGAGCGCCGCCTATCCCAACACGATCGTCGGCGTCATCTACGCATCCGGGCAGTTCTCGCCCGCGGGAAGCGGCCGTGTGGCCGACACCTATAACGGCAAGGTCAAGGACAGCTGCATCCAGGCAGCCCGTGCGGCGATCGGCGGACAGACCACTGTCGGCAGTGCGCTGCACTTCCGCAGAGCGGGAAGCCATGACGGCGTCGTCATCGGCGGACATGTCTTCTGGTAAAGGAGGATCACTATGAACATGCTGGAATTCTGGCTCGTCGTGCTGGTCGCGTGCGTCGCCATCGAGCTCTTCACGATGGGGCTGACCACGATCTGGTTTGCCTGCGGCGCCGCCGTGGCAGCGGTCATTTCCCTGTTTCTTCCGCAGGGCTATCTCGTGCAGATCATCGCCTTCGCCGTGGTCTCGATCGTCGTGATCCTGACCGTCCGGCCGATCGCCGTGAAATATTTCAACAAGGACCGCGCGCGGACCAACATCGAGAGCATGATCGGCAAACAGGGCATCGTCACCGGCGAGATCGACAACCTGCAGGGATGCGGGCAGATCACCGTCGGGGGCATGGAGTGGAGTGCCCGCAGCATTGAACAGGAACAGAAGATCCCCGTCGGCGCAGTCGTCATCATCCGCGCCGTCGACGGAGTGAAGCTGCTTGTAGAACTGGAACAGGCTTAAAGGAACCGGGAGAAAGGAGTCATTATGGGAGCAGTGTTTGTCATCGTACTTCTCGTTATCGTGCTGGTCGTGCTGGCCTCCTGCGTCACGATCGTTCCGCAGGCGCACGCCTATGTCGTCGAGCGTCTCGGCGCCTATCAGGGCACCTGGAATGTGGGTCTTCATCTGAAGATGCCTTTCTTTGACCGCATCGCCAGGCGCGTCAACCTCAAGGAGCAGGTCTGCGACTTCCCGCCGCAGCCGGTCATCACCAAGGACAACGTCACGATGCAGATCGATTCGATCGTGTTCTTCATGATCACGGATCCCCGCCTCTTCTCCTATGGTGTGGAGAATCCGATCCTCGCCATTGAGAACCTGACGGCGACGACGCTGAGAAACATCATCGGTGACATGGAGCTCGACCAGACCCTGACCTCCCGTGAGATCATCAACACCAAGATGCGCTCGACCCTTGACGAAGCCACCGACCCCTGGGGCATCAAGGTGACGCGTGTGGAGCTGAAGAACATCACCCCGCCCGCCGCCATCCGCGATGCGATGGAGAAGCAGATGAAGGCGGAGCGCGAAAAGCGCGAAGCGATCCTGCGTGCCGAGGGTGTCAAGCAGGCGACGATCCTCGAGTCCGAGGGTAAGAAAGCCTCCCAGATCCTGAACGCGGAAGCCGAGAAGCAGGCGACAATCCTCGCCGCGGAAGCGCAGAAGGAAAAGGAGATCCGCGAGGCGGAGGGCCGTGCGGAGGCGATCCGTCAGGTCCAGCAGGCGAATGCCGACGGTATCCGCATGATCAAGGATGCCGGCGCCGACGACGCGGTCCTGAAGATCAAGTCGCTCGAGGCGTTCCAGCGGGCCGCCGACGGCAAGGCAACGAAGATCATCATCCCCTCGGAGATCCAGGGACTGGCCGGTCTGGTCTCCTCGCTCCAGGGCGTTGCGGAAAAGGAATAAGAGATGAAAGGACACCCGCTGCAGGGCAGGGATTTTTTAAAGCTTCTTGATTTCACGCCGCAGGAGATCACGGGACTCGTCGATCTCGCGGCGGACCTCAAGCGCGAGAAAAAGGAAGGCAAGGTCCACCGCGTCTTCGAGGGCAAAAACATCGCGCTCATCTTTGAGAAGACGAGCACGCGGACACGCTGCGCCTTCGAGGTGGCGGCGCACGATCTCGGCATGGGCACGACCTATTTGAACCCGACGGATTCGCAGATCGGGAAAAAGGAGTCCATCCGCGACACCGCGCGCGTCCTCTCCGGCATGTATGACGGCATCGAGTACCGCGGCTTCGGACAGGAGATCGTGGAGGAGCTGGCGAAATACGCCGATGTGCCGGTCTTCAACGGCCTGACCAACGAATTCCATCCGACCCAGATGCTGGCGGATCTGCTCACGATCAAGGAACACTTCGGGCACCTGTCGGGCATCCGTCTCGCCTATCTCGGCGATGCGCGCTATAACACCGGCAATTCGCTGATGGTCGCCTGCGCCAAGACGGGCATGGCCCTGACCATCGCGGCACCGCGGAAATACTGGCCGGAGGAGGCGCTCCGCAGGACCTGCGAGGAGATCGCCGCTTCGACCGGCGGCAGCATCACCTTTACCGAGGATCCGCTTACCGGCACGCACGATGTCGATGTGATCTACACCGATGTGTGGGTCTCCATGGGCGAGCCCGATCAGGTCTGGGAGGAGCGGATCCGCGATCTCTCCCCCTACCGGGTCGATAAGAAGATCATGGACAACGCCGGGAAGGAAGCGATCTTCCTGCACTGCCTGCCGAGTTTTCACGACCTCGGCACCGGCATCGGCCGCGAGATCCACGACAAATACGGCCTCACGGAGATGGAGGTCACGGACGAGGTGTTTGAATCATCGCAGTCCCTTGTGTTTGCGGAGGCGGAGAACCGGATGCACACCATCAAGGCGATTCTTTACGCCATGATCTGAACCGGCGGCACGGAGCGCGCCGGACGGCATGAATGAATAAGGAAACGATCGAGGGGCAGCTTGCAACGGCATGGGCTGCCCGAAATCTTGTTTATGAACCGGTGACCGACGGTTCCACCAACGACCTGGTCAAGGCGCTGGCGGAGCAGGGCGCCCCGCACGGGACCCTCGTCGTCACGGAGGAACAGCGAGAGGGCCGCGGCAGGAATGCCCGCGTGTGGCTCTGCCCGCCCGGCGTCAACATCGCCATGAGCCTGCTCCTGCGCCCGCGCCTGGCTCTCGCCGACGCGCCGCTCTTAACGCTCATCGCCGGCCTCTCCGTCGCGGAGGGGATCGAAGCGCTCATAAGCGAAGCGCGCACGAGCGCAGCCGGGGACTTCGCGGTCGGCATCAAGTGGCCCAACGACGTCGTGATCGACGGGAAGAAGATCTGCGGGATCCTCACGGAATCCGCGCTCACGCCGGAAGGTAGGCTGAAATACTGCGTCATCGGGATCGGCATCAACGTGCATCAGACGACCTTTGCCGAAGAGGTCCGGGAGATCGCGGGCTCCGTGCTCTCCGTGACGGGCATCCGCGTCAGCCGCTCCGCGCTGATCGAAAAGGTGTGTGCCGCATTCGAGCGGCATTTCGCGGCACTGGAGGAGGCAGGATCCCTGGCCCCGGTCAGGGAAGCTTATGAAAAGCGCCTGCTGAACAAAGACAGGCCCGTGCGGGTGCTGGATCCGCGGGGCGAATATGCAGGCACGGCACTGGGCATCGACGAGCGGGGCGCGCTCCTCGTGCGGACGGCGGACGGGGAGGTGTGTGCGGTGAACGCCGGCGAGGTCTCCGTCCGGGGACTCTATCACTACGCAGACTGAGACACTGATCTGACAGGGAGGACGAACATGCTTCTGGTCATCGACATCGGCAACACGAACATCACCTGCGGCGTTTTTGACGGCGAGGAGGTGAAATGCACCTTCCGGCAGATGTCCAAAACCCCGCGCACCTCGGATGAATATGGCATCGCGCTTCTGGCCATGCTGCAGGTCAACAGGATCAAAGTCGAGGATCTCACGGGGATCACCATCGCGAGCGTCGTCCCCAAGATCATGCACTCGTTTGTCGGCGGCGTCAGCCGCACCACGGGCATCCGACCGATCATCGTGGGACCGGGCATCAAGACCGGCATCCACGTCACGGCAGACAATCCGCGCGAGATCGGACCGGACCGCATCGTCGACGTGGTCGCGGCCTACAACCTCCACGGCGGCCCCGTCCTCGTGCTCGACTTCGGAACGGCGACTACCTATGATCTCGTGGACAAAGACGGCAACTTCGGCGTCGGCATCACGGCGCCCGGCATCCGCATCTCCGCGCGAGCCCTGTGGGAGGACACCGCGAAGCTCCCGGAGATCGAGATCAAAAAACCCGCATCGATCCTCGCCAGAGAGACCGTCACCAGCATGCAGGCCGGTCTCGTCTACGGCCAGATCGGACAGACCAAATACATCATCGAGCAGGTCAAAAAGGAAAGCGGACTGCCGAACCTCAAGGTCGTCGCGACCGGGGGCCTGGGCCGCATGATCTCGGAGGAGGTGTCCGAGATCGATGTCTATGACCCGTTACTCACGCTGAAGGGATTGCAGATCATCTATGAAAAAAACCGATGAGACCATAAAAGAAGCGGAAAAGCTGGGACTGTTGCCGGACGGGCGCGTGGTGCTGTGCGGCGCCAACGCCTATGATCAGAAATACTGGTTCAACCCGGTCTTTCAGAAGATCCCGGAGAGCATCCGCGAGGAGCTGCGCATCATCTGCGTCCTGTTCACGCAGGAGGCGGGCGGCATCTTTACCGTCGAATTCGAAGACGACGGCGAGATCTTTTTGCGTACGGAATGCGATGAGGACGACATCACCTGGGACAGCGTGAGCGCAGGCCTCCTCTCCGGCGAGATCCGCAGGAAGCGCGCGGACCTGTTCGCCGCGATCTCCCTCTACTACCGCGCCACCATCCTGCATGAGGATGTGAGCGCCCTGCTCTCCGAAGAAGATGACTGACGATAAGGCTCGGCCGGAAACCGCGGCTTTTCTCCACCCGCTCACGATCGGCGGCGTGACACTCCCCAACAACCTGATCCTCGGCCCGATGGCGGGCGTGACCGATGTGTCCTTCCGCGTGCTCTGCCACGAACAGGGCGCGGGACTCGTCTGCGGCGAGATGGTGAGCGCCAAGGCCGTCATCTACAAAAACAAAAACACCGCTGCGCTCTGCCGCACGGTTCCCGGGGAACACCCGGTCAGCCTCCAGCTCTTCGGCTCCGATCCGGACATCATGGCGCAGGCGGCGGGGATGCTCGAGGAAAGCTACGCCTATGATCTGCTGGACATCAACATGGGGTGTCCGGTCCCCAAGGTCGTGAAGAACGGCGAGGGCAGCGCCCTGATGCGCGATCCCGCCCTGATCGAACGCATCGTCTCCGCCGTCGTGCGGGCGACGAAGAGACCCGTGACGGTCAAGCTCCGCAAGGGCTTCGCGAGAGATGAGTTCACCGCCGTCCCCTGCGCGCAGGCCGCGGAAGCCGGCGGCGCCTCCATGGTCGCCGTCCACGGGCGCACGAGAGAGCAGTATTACAGCGGACAGGCCGACTGGGACAGCATCCGCGCGGTCCGGGAGGCGCTCCGCATCCCGGTCGTCGGCAGCGGCGATGTGACAGACGGCGAAAGCTGTGCTAGAATGTTTGCCGTGACCGGCTGTGACGGCGTGATGATCGCCCGTGCGGCCCAGGGCAACCCCTGGATCTTCGCCGGGATCACGGAATATCTGAAAAACGGAGCGATGCCCCCGCGTCCGGACGAGGACGCCGTGTGGGAGATGATGCTTGCGCACGCAGCGCGCCTTATCGAAGACAAGGGCGCGTTCACCGGCATCCGGGAGATGCGGCGGCATGCCGCGTGGTATTTAAAGGGAACGCCCGGTGCGGCGAGACTCCGCGAGCGGCTGTCGCGGATCGAGAGCTACGGGGAACTGCAGGAACTGTATCATGAACGGAACGGATAACACAGACAGGAACATGACGAACGGCGAGGCACCGCGGATGCGCTGCCCCTCCTGCGGCGCGGAATTCGATCCCGCCCTGCAGAGCTGCCCGTTCTGCGGACATGTCAACGAAAAGGCGGACGAGAAGGGCTTCTATCAGGATCTGCAGGCGTCCGAGCAGGCCGTCCGGGAAATGGTCGACATACCCGAGGAGACGGCGACCAAGGAGGCGAAGCACGCCGGCCGGCTCATCGTCATCGTGCTGATCGTCTTTGCCGTGCTGGCCATCCTGTTCGCGATCCTGAACAGCCGCCTGAGCAGCGGCAGCCGTTATCACCGCGACGAGCAGCAGGACTATCTCTGGCTCCAGGAGCACCTGCCCGAAATGCAGGCGGCCTATGACAAGGGAATGGAGAGCGGCGATTTCAGCGAGCTGCTTAAGATCTACGACGAGGGACAGCAGGACGGCGCACCGGTCTGGCGCTTCGAGCACGATGTCTTCTTAAGCAGGCTCACCGCGATCGAACAGACCATCCCCGGCGAGCTTGAGGGCGCGAAGAAGTGGCAGGAGGGGCACGAGAACCGCTATCTCACCAACATGAAGCTCCTGTTCTATGACGAGATGCAGCTGTTCCTGATCCCCGTCGACAAGTCGCTGTCGGACGAGGAGAAGGCCTATCTGCAGCCGCTCGCCGAACCCTGGATCGAGGATCTGAAGAGTCGCTATTCCCTGACCGACGGGGAGCTTGAGGGCTTCCGTACGGACTATGAGACCAAGGGCTACCTGTCCTATACCGACTGCGAGAAATTCGTGGAGGAGCGGATGCGATGAACTGCACGCACTGCGGAAAAAAACTCTATCCGGAAGCGCCCTTCTGCCCGCACTGCGGCAAGCCCAACGAGCAGCGCGTCTCGCTGGAGAACAATGTCCGCGCCTTTGACCAAAGCTATGACAGGACTATGGGCGAAGTGAAGACGGCCGTCCGCCGCAAGAACCGCGTGTTCGGCAAGATCGCCGCGATCATCTTCCTGATCTGTGTCTTCGCGGCCACCGTCTTTATGAAGGAGAATTATGTGTCCTCGATCGCCTATGATCTGAGGCAAAAGGAGACAAAGGAGAACCTGGACACCTATCTCGCCGAGATCAACGGACTTCTGGACGCGCAGGACTATTTCGGCGTGTACGCGTGGCTCACGCACTATGACTATCTCTATACCCTGAGCGGCAGCGCCGAGGAATACCGCCCGGTGATCGCGGCGGTCCGCAACTACTGCGACACCGTGACCCGCTTCATGAACTACGCGCATGAGCTGGAAAACGAAAAGTTCTATCATGACACCCTCGCTTCCCGCGCCAAATCCATCCGGGGGAGCATGAGCTACTATTATAAGGAAGTCGCCGACGATCTGAAAAAGACCGCAAACCCCGCCCGCACGGACGCGATCGATCAGATGTCGCGCAACCTGGAAGCCCTCGCGGTCGCCTATTTCGATATGCCGCCGGCGGAGGCCGCCTCGCTGTCAACGCTCACCGAGGGCGCCAGAGAAGTCCTGCTGGAACAGGTCATCCAGGCACCGGAAGAACCGGAAGAACCGGAGGAACCATGATCTTCAGACGAACGGGCGATGCCCTCGAAAAATCCAACGGCCTAAACCGCGCGATGACCGTCGTGATCATCCTGCTGATCGCCGCGATCGTCATCAACATCCTCGCCGCCTTCGCGGAGTTTAAGAGGAGACGCAACCGCAGCAGCGACCGGATCGAGCCGGTCGAGAAGATCGAGCAGCAGATCCAGTGGAGCGGCATGTCCAGAGCCCTGGATGTCAGCTATTACGGCGCCTACGGGATCGCCGGGAGCGACGCGCACAAGAGGCTGTGGGCGCAGGCCGAGGCCTTCGGCGAGCACTTTCTGGAGGACGCCTGGCACAGGGTGGGCGATGAGGAGCAGGCAGCCGCCGCGGAGCAGCGTGCGGCCGGATGGGAGGCCCGACAATGAAATGCCCGAACTGCGGAGCCAACATCGGCATCCGCGACGAATTCTGCGCCTGGTGCGGCAAGCCCAATGACCGGGCATCCCGTCACGTGCAGATCCTGAAAAAATACCGCGAGAAGACCGACGAGACCAAAGCGGATATCGAGACGCAGACGCTTAAACGCGTGCCGCTCTTCATCCGACTGCTGGTGATCGCCCTGCTCCTCGCGGGCTTTGTCATCCTGATCATTGTGGTCGAGCACTCCTGGGACTGGGAAAATCAGAGAGAGCAGGAGCAGGCACTGCGCCGCGCGCCGGAATACACGGTCGTGCTGGATCAGTACATCCGGGACAGGGATCATCTCGCCTTCCGCCGCTTCATGAACCGGCATTCGATCAGCGTCTACGGACACTACGGGGACGACAGCTATCCCTACCGGAAATACCGGGGCTATGAGCGGGTCAATGACGGCTTCTTCCTGATCGTCGCCGACGTGCTCTATCTCTATCCCTACCGGAGCGACTCCTATCAGGACGAGGACAACTATGTCACCCGGATCGCGGACAACGTCAACAGCTTCTACAGCGCCTATGAGCGGGGCCTCTCCGACGAGGATGATCCGCTCTCACCCGAGGCCCGCGCCGCGGCAGAGGATCTCGAGGCACAGACCCGGGCGCTCCTCGTGGCCTATCTCGGCGTGAGCGAACAGGATGCCGCCGGGATCCGCACGCTCACGGAAGCGCAGCGCAAGCTCCTGATCGAAAGCGCCTGGTCCGCGCGGAAAGGAGGTGCCTGATGAAACCCAAGAAGAAGCGGCACCCCCTGCTGTTCATCCTGGACATCGTCATCGCCGTGCTGACGGTCATTCTCGCGATCTCGATCACCGGGGTGATCATCTCCTCGCGGGAGAGCGACGCCTACCGCTACTCGCCGAACAACTACACCTATACCGTGCAGAGCGGCGATTACCGCGCACTGGCGCAGGATTTCGTGTTGGCTGCCTATCGCCCGATCCCCGAGGAGAAGATCACGACCGAGATCCGGCCCTACGCGGCGATCGCGGACTACTATGTCTCGTCCTTTTATCTCGGGATCTATCGCGCCATGGGCGACGGGGAGCGCACGCAGGCCACGGAAGAGCGCCTCGCGCAGGACCGCGAGGACATGGCCTTCTATCTGCCGGAAGCCGACAAGATCGACAAAATCTTTGACAGAGAATAAAGAAAAGGTTATAATATCTGCTTAATTGCGCACCTTTTGAAAGGCTGAAAGCGCAAAAAATTCACGGGGGTACAGAAAAATGGAAGAGAAGAAGAACATCCTGACCTATGAAGGCCTCAAGAAGTATGAGGAAGAGCTCGAGGAGCTCAAGGTCGTCAAACGTCAGGAGGTTGCGCAGAAGATCAAGGAAGCCCGGGCACAGGGCGACCTCTCCGAGAACGCCGAATATGACGCGGCCAAGGACGAGCAGCGCGATATCGAGGCCCGCATCGAGGAGCTGGAGAAGATCTTAAAGAACGCCGAGGTCGTCGTCGAGGACGAGGTCGATCTGGACACGATCAACATCGGCTGCAAGGTCCGCATCAAGGATCTGACCGAGAACGAGGAGCTGCAGTACAAGATCGTCGGATCCTCCGAGGCCAACAGCCTGCAGGGCAAGATCTCCAACGAGTCCCCGGTCGGCAAGGCGCTCATCGGCGCGAAGAAGGGACAGACCGTCTCCGTCGAGACCCAGGCGGGCGTGTTCAAGTACAAGGTGCTCGGCATCGAGCGCTCCACCAAATAAACCACGGAGTTAACCATGGCAGAGAACGGACAGGCGAACAATCAGGCACCGCAGGAGGACATCGGACATCTCGTTCAGGTGCGGCGTGACAAGCTTGCGGAGCTGCAGGCGGCGGGCAGGGATCCCTTTCAGATCGTAAAATACGATCAGACGCATCACAGCGAGGAGATCCGGGCCAACGCGGACAGGCTCGAAACGGTGATGAAGACCGATGAGAACGGGAAGAACATCATCCCCGCGTGGGACGAAATCCCGGAGGAGAAGCGCGTCTCCATCGCCGGCCGCATGATGAGCAAGCGCGTCATGGGCAAGGCGTCCTTCTGCCATGTGCAGGACCTGGAAGGCCGCATGCAGTGCTATGTCACCCGCGATGAGCTGGGCGAGGAAGCCTACGCGGCGTTCAAGAAGATGGATATCGGCGACATCGTGGGCGTCAGGGGCTTTGTGTTCCGCACGAAGACCGGCGAGCTCTCGATCCACGCCACCGAACTGACCCTTCTGTCCAAGTCGCTCCAGCCGCTGCCGGAGAAGTTCCACGGCCTCACCGACACGGAGCTGCGCTATCGCCAGCGCTATGTCGACCTGATCATGAACGCCGATTCCCGGGAGGTCTTCCGCAAACGCTCGCGGATCCTTGCGGAGATCCGGAATTTCCTTGCCGGACGCGACTTCATGGAGGTCGAGACCCCGATCCTCGTCTCCAATCCGGGCGGCGCCGCGGCGCGTCCGTTTGCCACGCACTACAACGCACTGGACGAGGACGTGAAGCTGCGCATCTCGCTGGAACTTTATCTGAAGCGCCTGATCGTGGGCGGCCTCGAACGCGTCTATGAGATCGGCCGCGTGTTCCGCAACGAGGGCGTCGACACCCGCCACAATCCGGAGTTCACGCTCATGGAGCTCTACCAGGCCTACACGGACTATGAGGGCATGATGGAGCTGACCGAGTCGATGTTCCGCCACCTCGCGGAAAAGGTGCTCGGGACCACGAAGTTCACCTATCAGGGCGTGGAGCTCGATTTCGGCAAGCCCTTTGCCCGCGTGACGATGACCGAATGCATCAAGCAGTATACCGGCATCGATTTTGACATCGTCGCCTCCGACGAGGAGGCCAAGGCGCTCGCCAAAGAGCGCGGCGTCGAGTTTGAGGAGCGCCACAAAAAGGGCGACATCGTCAACCTGTTCTTCGAGGAATTCTGCGAGAAGCACCTGGTCCAGCCGACCTTTGTCATGGACCACCCGATCGAGATCTCCCCGCTCACGAAGAAGCGCCCCGACGACCCGTCCAAGGTGGAACGCTTCGAGCTGTTCATTAACACCTGGGAAATGTGCAACGCCTATTCGGAGCTCAACGACCCCATCGACCAGCGCGAGCGCTTTGCCGCGCAGGAAGCGGCAGCAGCCGCCGGCGACGAGGAAGCCGAGCACACCGACGAGGACTTCCTGAACGCACTGTCCGTCGGCATGCCCCCCACGGGCGGCATCGGCTATGGCATCGACCGGCTGGTCATGCTCCTGACCGACGCGCAGAGCATCAGGGATGTGCTGTTCTTCCCGACACTTAAGTCACTCGGCTGAAAAAGTCAGTAATATCAAGGGTTTGAGGGGTGTAGGAACAGGATGGTACGACAAAAATACAACAAATAATCCACTCAGATGACCCGAAATGAGCCAAATACGGCCATTCGGAAACCAAAGAACCAACAGAATAATGTAAGGCTTAAGGGCACTTTCTAAGAATGAAAATTCGAAGGAAGTGCTCTTTTTTTGTCTCTGTTGTGGTGTTTTGGCGGCTTT
>JAILOV010000043.1 GCA_024690605.1 Lachnospiraceae bacterium
TTCAGTCGTTCCGTCACATCCCGGAGCTTCGCGTCCTGCTCACGGATCTCCTGCACGGCAGCCCCGGTGATCTCCATCCGGTTGTAGCCGAGGATCCGCACCGCGCGTGCGTTGTCCGCCGTCTCCTCCAGTCCCGCCTCCCTGAGCAGGTCACCGACATTGCGGAAGGCCTTTCGGATGCTGTCTCCCAGATCC
This sequence comes from Lachnospiraceae bacterium, assembly GCA_024690605.1. Classification (GTDB taxonomy): domain Bacteria; phylum Bacillota; class Clostridia; order Lachnospirales; family Lachnospiraceae; genus Butyrivibrio. Next base: position 196 of record JAILOV010000043.1, read on the forward strand.
GCGCGGACGGCTGTGCCGACTGCCTCATAGGTGCTCTCGGCCTTTGCGAACGCGGCCGCGATCTTACTGCCCTTATCCGCGATCGCGCCGAGCGTTCCCTGCGCGATCGTCTCCTTTTCCGCGGCGATCATGGCTGCCGGCGCCGTGCGGATCAGGGCGGTCTGCCGGATCGTCTCATCAAACAGCGTGTATTTCTGCTCCGCCAGCGTTCCGTCCTGTGCCGGAATGTCCGCGTCCGCGGGGAACAGTTCGCCTGCGATCTCCTTACGGGCGGCCTTCAGTTCATCGATCAGCTGTTCCATCGGCAGGGTGTCGATCTTCACACCCTTGTCAAGAAGACGGAGATTGGCCTCCGAAGACATGAACAGCCGCGCCTCCTCCAGTTCCTGCCGCTGCATGAGCGCGGCCGCTTTCCTGTTCAGACTCACGGGATCGGAAAGATTTCCTTCCACGGCGGTCCTGCCGTCCGCGATGGCAGACGCTGCCGCATCCGCCGCCAGCTGAACATCCACCGGAAAGGACACCCGCTTCAACTCCACGACATCCGTTAGCGTCTCCTCCGTCAACGGCATATCGTTGGCCACGACCCAGCGAGCCTCTTCTCCGGCTTCCTCATCCGTGAAACCCGCGCGCTCCACCACCGCGTCGATCTGGGGCGCAAGCCTGTCAAAATCGATATTCTCGGCCTTGCGGGCGAAATACCCGCCTTCCTGCCGGTAAAAGCCGCCCGCCGAAACATTGCCGCCGTTCGTCGCGCTCTCCGCGATCGTGAGATTCCGTATCGTCGGATCCATGTGGTTCTCGACCAGATATTTCACCGCGGCATCGTCGGGAGCCTGCAGGGAAACTGCCTGCCTGACGGCATCGGCGGCCTCGGAGACCAGTTCCTCATCCATCGGCAGATCATTGTCCGCAAAGCTGTTTTCCAGCGCGTTGGCGATGGTCTGCGAGCCTGTGATCTTCTCCAGCGTTTCCCGGTCCAGATCATCCGTGAAACCGGCAACTTCCTTGCCGGCCTGCAGCATCGCCGTTTTGATCCTGTCCATGATCGTGACGGTCTCCTGCGTGCCCGCGTCTCCCGGCTGATAACCGTCCTTCATCGCCCTTTCATAGTCCTCGCCGGAGAGCGTGTTGGATAAAAGCACCATGGCATCATGCGCCGCTGCCAGATCGCCTGCGTCCGCACCGCCCGTCACATCCCGAAGGCTCCTCCTGCGTTCGGCATAGGCCTGATCACCGAAGCCGCTCGTCTGCAGATCGACAGAGATCAGTCCGGATCCCGCACCCGCTCCTTTGGAGACAGAAAAAGAAGACAGAGGCGATGCCGCAGCATGCCCTGTCTGCTGATTGTTCTGTATCTGCCGGATGCCGAGCGTCTGTTCGTCGATTTTCAGATTCATGATCCATCCCCGTCTGCGCCCCGCGTCCGATTCCGTTCCGACGCCTCAGGCAAAAAGAGTGTGACGGCATCCGTGCCTGTCACACTCTATTTCGGCTGTTCCGCGCTTTTTCTTTACCTTTTACTTTTTCGCCGGCTTCCTGTCCGTCTTTTTCGCTTTCGTCGTCTTCGTCACCGTCTTCTTCGCCGCAGGCTTCTTCTTCGTATCTGCTGCCGGTTTCTTTGCCGCGGACGACTCGTCAAACACGAACACCTCGGCCGCATAGGGCGGCAGATCCATGGTCAGGCTGTAGTCCAGATAGTCGCAGCTTTCCTTCACGGCTTTGATCTTTGCGGGAATGCCCGTCCCGAAGCCGCCGAAGCGCGTATCGGCGCTGTCCAGCACATGACGGTATTCGCCCGCGACCGGTACGCCCGTTTTGTAGCCCTTCCATTCCATCGGCGTGAAGTTGAGCACGAACAGGACGCTGTTTTTGCCGCTGCCGTCCTTGCGGTAAAAACTGTATACACTCCGGTCCTTGTCGTCGGCGTTGATCCAGGTGAAGCCCTCGAAACCGTTATCATGCAGGTACATGGCGGGATACTTGCGGTAGAGCTCCAGAAGCTCCCGGACATATTCCTTCATTCCGCGGTTCAGATCCTGATCGAGAAGGAACCAGTCCAGCTCTCTCTTCTCGCTCCACTCACGCTCCTGTCCGAAATCCTGTCCCATGAACAGGAGTTTCTTGCCGGCGTGTCCGAACATGAACGTGTAGCCGACACGAAGATTGGCGTATTTGTCGACCTGATAGCCGGGCATCTTTTCCACCATGGAGCATTTGAGATGCACGACCTCGTCGTGCGAGAGCGGCAGGATGTAGTGCTCCGCCTCATTGTAGCTCATGGCAAAGGTCAGCATGTGATGCGCACCGCCGCGCATGACGGGATCCAGTTTCATGTATTCACAGAAATCATGCATCCAGCCCATGTTCCATTTGTAGGTAAAGCCCAGGCCCTTGCCGCCGATCGGCCCGGAGATGTTGGGCCACGCCGTTGACTCCTCGGCGATCATCAGGATCTGGGGATAGGTTCCCCGCACCACACTGTTCAGATGTTTGAAAAACGCGATCGCGTCGAGATTCTCATTCCCGCCGTTCTTATTCGGCACCCACTGTCCTTCGCGCTTGCCATAGTCAAGATAGAGCATGGACGCCACGGCATCGACACGCAGACCGTCCACGTGGAACTCGCGGATCCAGAACAGCGCGTTGGCGATCAGGAAATTGCGGACTTCGTTCTTTTCGAAGTTGAAGATCTTGGTGCCCCAGTCCGGATGCTCCCCTTTGCGCGGATCGGGATGCTCATAGATGCACTGGCCGTCAAACCGGGCCAGGCCGTGCTCGTCCGGGCAGAAGTGAGCGGGAACCCAGTCGAGGATCACGCCGATGCCGTTCCTGTGCAGCTTGTTCACCAGGTACATGAAATCGGCCGGAGATCCGTAGCGCGCCGTCGGTGCGTAGTAGCCGGTCACCTGATAACCCCAGGATCCGTCAAACGGATGCTCGGCGACGCCGATCAGCTCGATGTGCGTGTATTTCATCTCCCGGAGATACTCCACGATACGGTCCGCGAATTCGCGATACGTGTAGAAACCGTCCTCCGTTCCGTCCGGATGCTTCATCCACGAACCGATCTGACATTCATAGATCGCCAGCGGCTCCTCATAGACATTCCTGCCTTTGAAATGATCGAACCATTTCTCATCCGACCATTTGAAATCCGAGAGGTCAACTGTCCGGGATGCCGTTCCGGGACGCAGCTCTGCCCAGTTTCCGTAAGGATCGGCCTTGTAGATCCGCTCTCCCGCGGGCGTCGTGATCAGATATTTGTAGAGTTCCCCAACGCCAAGCCCCGGCACAAAGAGCGTAAAGATCCCGATCTCTCCGCACCGGTGCATCGGATGCATCGTGTCGTTCCAATTGTTGAAATCGCCCACCACGTGGACACTCGCGGCATTCGGCGCCCACACGGCGAAGAACATGCCCTTCTTCCCATTCTCCACGGAAGGATGCGCGCCGAGTTTTTTGTAGATCTCGTAGTGTGTGCCCTGTCCGAACAGATACTCGTCGTCTGATGAGATAAAAACATGCTCTGCCGCCATAGCCGCTCTCCTTTATCGCAGAAAATCCTTTTCCCGCAGAATGATCATGTCATCATCATCATAACGCTTTTGCAGTAAAATATCAAAGAAATGTCCCGGATTTTTTCGGGTCGCCCGATGGATCGCCTCATCCACGATCTCACGCACTTCGGCGATCGTCACCTCGTGTTCGGCGGTCTGCATCTCGTCGATCCGCTTGTGGAGCGCGAGCACCGAGAATTCATCCATGGAGAACTCCCGGTCAAGCGCATACTGTTTGGCATAAGCTACCAGTTCCCTGGTCGCCAACGCCTCTACATCCACCCGCACCGTAAAGAGTTCCGTGATCTCCGGATGCTTCTTTAAATACTTTTCCACACCCTTCCGGGTGTCCTCCAGAACGACAACGATTCCCTTGTTCTCACTCTGCAGCGCCTTGATCAGTGTCTTTGTCGTCTCGTTGTTCATTCCGGCGGCACCCTGCACGATGAGCGCTCCGCCCGCAAGCTTGTCCACGATCGCGTCCACGCGCTTTCTGTTCATCGCGCGCCCCGAGATCTTGGCGATCTGGCCGGAGAAATTCGCATCGGACAACTGAATGGAACGGATGAGTCCCTTGGCCAGATTGATCGTGCCCGCGCCCTCTTCGCCCGTGATGATCACATTGCCGGTGTACGCCGCCATGCTCAGCGAATCGATCGCGTTGACGATCTGTCTGCGTGAGCGCTTTCTGTGAATATAGGGACCGAACAGTTCCTTTTCCTCCGGGGTCATCACCCGCAGGACAGGCTCGTCATCCTCATCGGACCCGTCCCCTTTGCCGTCCGCGTCCGTATCTTCCAGCGGTGCCACCGCCGGCTGGCCTACTTCCCCGTCCGCAGGAGTCTCTGCGCCGTCTTCCGCCGTCTCATCGGGAAGCGGCTGCATGGCCTCCTCCACGGCGTCCGCATCGGGCAACGGCTGGGCCGCTTCTCCCTCCGCGTTCTTCAGCACCTGCTCATCCGCCTGAGAGGTCAGCGCCTCCGCGGGAGCGTCGGGCGGAACCCGTCCCTCCAGAACAGCCAGCTGATGCGCGATCTCCTCTTTGGTGGGTTTTCTCTTCGGCGTCTCCTCCGCGCTCTCTTCCTTTGCCGAAACCTTCTCCGACGCGGCATCATCCGCGGAAAGCTCCGATGTGTCGGCCTCTTTGATCTCCTCTTCGCGGAGTTCCTCTGCCGGGGTCTCTTCATCCGTCAGTTCGTCCGAAAGCACCTCCCCGATCTCCGGGAAAGTGTCCCCGTTCGCTTCTCTGCGGATCGCCTCCTCCTGCGCCGCCTCCAGTCTGTGTTGCAGATCGTTGCGTTTCTCCTCGTCATAGTCCTTGAAGATCTCATCCGTATTCTGCTTTACATGCGCACGGATCCCGTCCATCTGACGTCGCTGCAGATCCTTTTTGCGATCCTCCCATCCGGTCATGTAGTCGTTGATGTTCAGCTGTCCGGTGATCTGCCGCTCCAGCTCGGTCCGCTCATCGACGGCCATGCTGATCTGTCCGTCCGAGGACTGCGCCAGCAGGCTGTCATAGCCATGCTCATCCGTCGCACGCGACGGACGGACCACCTGCCGCACCCTTGCGTTTGTGATCTCCCCCGTCTCCTTTTTGGCGGGCACAACCGGCCGCAGATCCTTTCCGTCCGAAGGCTTGTCGGAGAGCGCAGCCTCCTCTGCCTGATCCATGCGGGCAACCGGCTGGTATTCCCTCGTCTGTCCCAGTCTCCTGGTATCGGAAGAGATCTCCCGCATACCGCCGTTGTTCTCCCGGCTCTTTAATTCCGCACGCCGCTCGGCTGCGCGGATCCGGCGCATCTCGTCCCGTGCCTGCCCGACCTCCGTCTGCAACTCATCGATGAGGCGTTTTTCCGGTGTCTGTCCGCTTTCCTCGGGCAGATCCGCGGATCCGCTGCTGTCAGGAGCCTGCAATGCCTGCTCTACCGGATCTTCCGGGGTCTCCTCGCGGATCCGGTCCACCGGCTCGGTCATCGGCAGCTCGCCGGTTGCCTGCGCGATCGTGCGCGCGCTGATCTCCGACTGCATTCCGCCCTGCTCGGCGGCAAACCGCGCCATTTCCGGAATGCCCGGCATCCAGATCGTGTCATCCGTCGCGATACTCGCCGCTGTGTGCCGAAGGCTCTGTGCGAAAGCGTCCTCTTCCGGCTTTTCGGGAGCCTCTTCCTCTTTCACTTCCTCCGGTTCCGCTTCCGGTTTCGCGGTTTCCGCACCCTCGCTCTCTTCCTCGAAGGCATTCAGATCCTCTTCCGTGATGCCGAGCACGCCGGTATCCGCCGTGCTCTCCAGAAGAGGCTTTTCCTCCGGTTTTTCTTCGCGCGCGCGATCCATGACCCGGGTTTCCTGCGGCACGGGAGGGGCAGGTTTCTTCTGCAGTTCCTTCAGACTCTCCGCGATGACCTGCTGCAGATTGATCGTGTTATTCTGTCCGACATCAAAGGTCTTGACATGAAACTCCCCGTCCTCCGGTTCCTGCGAGGAGACGGACTCATCATGTCCCATCTCATCCCGATCCCGGTCATAGGTTCCCGTCTCCGCGGTTTCGGCATCGGTCTCCGCTTCCGCCGCGCCGCCTTTACTGCGGTCATAGACCTTTTGCTGTTCGGGTGAAAGCTTTTCATGAAGTGCCTTGAGTTCCAGCGCCTTCATCACATAGCGGCCGCCGCCGAACCACAAAAAGAGCTCGTCGCATTCCTCCACGCACTCCGTGGTCAGCCCCACGCGATGATAAAGGAAGGCCAGCTCATAGCCCCATTTCTCGCGGTAATCATGCTTCTTGAATTCCTGCAGAACAGCGATGCGTTCCTCCAGGCTCACGTCCTGCGCCACGTAAAGCTTGTACTGCAGGATATAGCGACTGGTGTTGTGCGGGGCGATACGGACAAATTCCTTGAAGTATTCGACCGCATGCACGATGTCCTGAAGTTTGATGGAAAGTTCACAGAGAGAATAGATGATGTAACGACCGTCCGGATAGCGGTTGTTGGCAATGAGCAGGATCTCACGGCTCTCTTCATATCGTCTGTTGATCTTGTAGACATCGCTGATCGTGCAGAGCATCCGCACGCTCTTGACCTTTTTCCAGTCGATCGTGTCCGCGATCTGCACCGCTTCGGCATAGCGGCCTTCTCCGATCAGCGTCTTGATCTCGTCCGCTCTGAGTTTGTATTCGTACTTATCCACAGCAATCTCCCGTCCTGCTGTCTCACAACAGATAGTAATTACACACTTCTGGGCATACTACATTTGGTAGTTTAGCATAGCGCCCGGCAGTTGTAAAGCCGTTTCCGACCAACAGAAACGGAAGATCTGTTCAGGTTCCGCAGGGTGTCCAGGGGTTATCCTGGATCTGTTCCTGTCTCTTTCGGCGGGTTGCTCCGTCTCCCGTATTCCCGGAGCATGGATTTGAGCTCCCGCACACGGCTTCTCGCCGCCCAGGATCTGACACCGTTCTCAAACTCGATGCCGATGGTCCCCGCCATATCCAGAGAGAAACACTTCACTTTATACAGATTGACGATCTCCGACTGGGAGATCCGGATAAACCGGTCGGGATTCAGCAACTCCTCCATTCCGGTCAGGGTTCTGGCCGCAACAAACTCCCGTTTGTCCGTCTGCACCATGACCTTGCGCCCCTGCCTGTAGACGCGCACGATATCCCGCTGCGACAGAAGCTCCAGTTTATCACCGTCCAGACCGGGGATCATCGGATATTCATTCTCCGCGGCGTTTTCGATCGCCCAGACAATGTTCTCCACCTGCTTCGAATGGGTCCTGGTCCGGATCGTCACCTTGGGGTCCGCATAGTTTTCGTCAAGGATGATCTCGATATCCGCTGCGTTTCTCATGATTCATCACCTTCATGTTCCCTGCGCATCAACGAAAGATCCCGGTTGATCCTCCTGATCTCGCGGTCCCAGCGCAGATAGTTCACGATCCAGATAACCGCATAGATCACGGTGAGCAGGATCATGCACGGAAAGAGAACGCGCAGGCTGAACCAATGCAGCAGGGTGCTTGCGGCAACAAAGGACGCCATGCACAGCAGATAGTGAAACAGCGTCATCCTGCGGATGCTCCAGCTTTCTATTTCATAAACGACTGCACCGCCGTTACACACCGCTCCCAGCAGTCCGGAACCGGCAAACTGAAAAAACACGTAAAACGGGTTTTTCGCCACCGCCTCCGAGAAACCGTAATTCGCGCACAGCAGAGCGCTGATCAGCATGGCGACCACGGCTCCCAGGAGTGCCTTCAGGATCAGCCTGTCTTTCAGTTCCCGCATTTTATATCCCTCCTCATCTCTGTTCCTGTCCGATCCGCCTCCGGCTCCCTCATCACGAATTCCACGCGGTGCTTCTCCAGATACCCTGCTGCCTGTTTCTCGCTTCGCACAAAAACTCCCTTTACGCCCTCCGACAGAAGCTTTTTTGCCAGTTTCAGTCTGTCTGCGGAGGCGCTGACAACGAGCACCGTCTGTCTCTCCTCCTCCGTGCCGCCGGCACACGCATGTCTGTCCCCGCCTTCCTCCCCGGACAGCATGTTTTTATCGAGATGTCTGAACAGCACGGTTTCCAGGTCCGCATACATGACCGGTTTGGACAGATAATCCGTAAAGCCCTCCTGTATGTAGGTATCTCTGGCACCCACGATCGCATCGGCCGTAAGTGCGATGACCGGCGTCGTGTCCGCGAGATGCTCCTCCCGGATGATACGCAGCGTCTGTGTTCCGGACATACCCGGCATCATCTGATCCAGAAGGATCACGTCATAGGACGTGTTTTTCAGAAGTTCTATGCATTCCGGTCCGGATTCCGCCGTTGTGATCCGTATCATCGTCTCCCGCATGAGTTCGGTGATGACCTCCAGGTTCATCTCGTTGTCATCCACGATCAGGATCCGCGCTCCCGGCGCGATCAGCCGCGGTCTGAATGCCGGCTTTTCGGCCTGCGCGCCGGTCAGATGATCCACGTAGTTTCCGATCGGCGTGTCGTCGATCATCCGCTGCCCGATATCGATCGTAAACACGGATCCCTTTCCGTATTCGCTTTTTACCGTGATCGTTCCGTCCATCATGGCGGCGAGATGCCTGGTGATATTCAGTCCCAGCCCCGTTCCTTCCACATTCCGGTTGCTGGTCTCGTCCAGCCGCTGAAACGGCGTGAACAGTTTGTCCATGTCCTCTTCCCGGATCCCCATTCCGGTATCGGCGACCACACAGTTCAGCCGGTTCTCCTTCCGGTCAAAGGAAAAGCAGATCCGGATCCCGCCCTCTGTCGTGTATTTGATGGCATTGTTTATGATATTCAGGATGATCTGCCGGATCCTGATCTCATCCCCCCAAAGAACGCACGGCATATCGGGATCGACAGTCAGACTGTAGGAGAGCGCCTTTTCCCTGGCCTTGTCGATCGTCATGTTGACAATATCATTCATCACCGACGCGACATCATATTCCACCGGTACCAGTTCCATTCTGCCGGATTCGATCCTGCTCAGATCCAGGATCTCGTTGATGATGGAAAGGAGTGTTTTTCCGGCACTCTGAATGTCCGTCGCATATTTTCTGATCCTGACGCTGCCACTTTCCCTGATGATCATCTCATTCATGCCGATGATGGCGTTCATGGGTGTTCGGATCTCATGTGACATGTTGGCCAGAAAATTGCTCTTTGCCCGATTGGCCTTCTCCGCGGCTTCTCTGGCTTCCATCAGCTGTTCCGCGAAATCTGTCTGACGGAGCGTGTTCAGGTGATACTGCACCATGATATAGGCCGTGATCAGCGTGTCCGCAAAATACAGGATCGGAAACCGCTGCAGCATCGCATCGGAGTAGTGATCCGCCACAAGGGATCTAAGCGGCGTGCAGAACACGATCAGGTACAGGATCAGGAAATAGGAGGACAGCACGATACCGGACCTGACACTGCCGAGATAGCCGAGCGTCAGCGGCAGGAGCAGCGTCCACAGGATCGCAAAACCGTTTGTCGAATAAAACGTATCATACGTGTAGACGATCATAAAATACAGAGCAGCGGCCATGATCGTCAGATTCCTGTTCTTCTTTACCACCGTGAAGAACAGAATGCAGATACCGCAGACGATTCCCACGATCGCGGTCGCCGCCTCCCGGTGATAGCCTTTCATCAGATTGATATAGCCTGTGATCACACTGAGGACAATGATCAGTGCTCCTCCCAGAGTCAGACTCCGAAGATTGGCGCGATACCGCTCCCCGGTATAAATGCTCCGTCCCAGTTCTTTCCAAAGATTCCGCAAGGTTTTCATATTCTCTCCGCATAATTCAGGGAATACGGCATTATAGCACCCGCAAAAAGCGTTCACAATGAAAAATGCAGATTCGGTCGACTTTGAAACGCATTCGGTCGCAGAAAACATAAAAAAGACCTTGCATTCTAAAAAAAAATGGTGTACCATACCCTTTGTCGCAGGAATGCGCGCGGCAAACCATACAGAATATGCGCTTCTAGCTCAGTTGGTAGAGCACCTGACTCTTAATCAGGGTGTCCAGGGTTCGAGCCCCTGGAGGCGCACGCCGAGTACTGATTTTGGCGGTATATCCGCCGGGGTCGGTACTCTTTTTTTGCGCGAAAACTACGAGCCACGCACAAGCCACGAGATTGGCCATGTCGGGAGCTTGCTCACGACAGTGGCCATATCGAAGTGGCTGTATGCGGCGACAGCCGCGACCGAGGAACCGAAGGTTCCGATAAAACATCAAATATCCCCAACACATTTTCTTTTATTTTCGTTTCGCAATTCATCATCACTTGACTTTTATGCAATTTTATATAAAATCGAGGTAGGGTCCGTGAATCAACGCAAACTTGCAATCAAAGATCTCATTCATGCCGGATATGTATTCGACAGAACCGGAGAATAGACCTATGAATTACACTTATACGGCTGTTATCACGCCGGACAAACATGAAAAAAAATTCTACTGTCGCGTACCCGATCTGGATGGATGCGTTACCACAGCCGCAACGCTGTCCGAAGCGATCGACATGATCCGTGACGCGGCAAGTGTCTGGCTTGTTTCCGCAGAGGACCATGGTGAACCGGTGATCAAGCCAACACCCCAGAAATCCATTCCACGCGACGAAAATGACATCCTGTCCGTGATCCAGATCGACACCATCCGATATCGTGCTGAAACAGACACTCATGCCGTGCGAAAAAGCGTTTCCATTCCTGCATGGATGGCAAATATCGCCGGAAAATACGGCCTGAACCTGTCCAAGATCCTTCAGGACGGCATACAATCTGCTATAGAGGCGCGAATGTGAAACCCATGATCTTCGACACACATGCCCACTACGATGATCCCCGTTATGACGGGGATCGCGATGAAGTCCTGAACAACCTTGCCACCCATGGGGTAGGCCGGGTCGTTGATATCTGCGCCGCTTTTCGTGATCTGGAAAAGATCCTCTCCCTCGCGGAACGCTACCCCTTTGTCTATGCGGCGGTCGGCGTTCACCCCTCGGAGGTCGGCGGACTGAACGACGAAAAGATCGACTGCATCCGGCAGGCCGCAGCACATCCCAAAGTCGTCGCCATCGGCGAGATTGGTCTGGACTATCACTACGACGACGGTCCGTCGCGGGATGTCCAGAAAACATGGTTTCTGAAACAGCTGGATGTCGCGAAAGAAACCGGTCTCCCGGTCGTCATCCACTCACGGGATGCTTCCAAGGATACGCTGGATATCATGCGTAAGGCGCATGAAAACGGCATCACCGGCGTCATCCATTGCTTCTCCGGAAGCGTCGAGACCGCCGAAGAATACCTCAAAATGGGATATTTCCTGGGCATCGGCGGTGTCCTCACCTTTAAGAACAGCAAAACGCTCCGCGGAGTAGTGCGGATCGCTCCGATCGAACAGCTGGTACTGGAGACCGACTGTCCCTATCTCGCACCGGAACCGCACCGCGGAGAGCGCAACGACTCCCGTCTGCTGCCGTCCGTTGTCAGCGCACTGGCACAGATCAAGGGAATGGACGAGGCGGAGGTCATCGCTGTCACGGAGAAAAACGCCTGCGCCCTCTATCGCCTGAAAGAACCGGCAACGACGCCGGCCGGAGGACGCCATGTCTGACCGCAGAAGCCCCGGCGGCCTTTCCGATGTCCGTTCGCATCTTGACGCGCACGGGCTCTCCCCCAATAAGCACTTCGGTCAGAACTTCCTGACAGATGAGGGGATCCTCACACAGATCGTTGACGCCGCAGAGATCTCGGATGCCGATACCGTGCTGGAGATCGGCCCCGGCACCGGAGCGCTGACGAGGCGCCTGGCAGAAAAAGCAGGCCGTCTGGTCGCCGTTGAGATCGACCGCGGTCTCGCAGCACTTCTCTCGGAAGAATTCGCGGAAGAACCGCGGGTGGAGATCCTCTGTGCCGACATCCTGAAAACGGACCTTTACCGACTCTTTTCCGGGGAACTCTCCGCCGCCCGCTCATCCGGAAGACCGTCTGCCGCCGTCAAGGTGGTGGCCAATCTTCCTTATTACATCACCACTCCGATCCTGCTGTCCCTTCTGCCGGAAACAGATCTCTTTTCCCGTTTTGTCGTCATGATGCAGCGGGAGGTCGCCGACCGTATGCAGGCATCCCCCGGCAGCAAGGATTACGGTGCGCTGACACTCGCCGTGCAATACTATGCCGATCCCCGGATCGTGACGCTTGTACCGCCTTCAGCCTTCTACCCGCAGCCGGATGTCACTTCCGCCGTGCTCCTGCTCGAGCGTCCGGACACACCCCCCGTTGCGATCGACGATCCGGACAGGATGTTCGCTCTCATTCGTGCCGCCTTCGGCAAACGCAGAAAAACCCTGACCAATGCCATTGCCGGCGCACCGCAGCTGGGCATATCCCCGGAGGCCGTGAAAAAGGCGCTGGCAGAGGCCGGACTCGACCCCGCCGTCCGCGGAGAAACACTTTCCCTCGCGGATTTTGCCACACTCACCGCCCTTCTGTAGCGTCTCCGCAAATGCTCGCCCCCACCGCCGACCTTGTTTTTCGGCGCGCAGTATGCTATTCTTCTTTCATGGCTCACATGAATGACAACGGTATCGGCGGATCTCTGGAGGATCATATCCGCATCCAGCGCACACAGCGGACCTGTTCCTGCGGAGAACCCATGAAGTATTCCTATTCCTCGGGCACCTTTACCTGTGAAGCCTGCGGGCACACAGAGCTGGATACCTATGGCAAGATCCTGAGCCTGACGGAGATCAATCCGGGGATCAGTTATATGGAGATATCCGCCTGTCTTGGAATCTCATTCCGAGAGCTCAACGAATACATCAAAGACGGCTATGTCGTCAATCCGCTGCTTCCCGGCTGACCCGGGTTTCCCTGCAAGGAAGGATCATGGCTGACAACCTCTCTTCACAAATGAAAAAACTCGCCGATGCGAAGGCCAAGTTCTGCCAGAAATGCGGCTGTGCCACCCGCCCCCTGCGTGACGGTGTCTTCAAATGCCCGCGCTGCGGCACGGAGTATCTCAGCGATTTCGGGAAGATCAGGAAATTCCTTGACGATATGGGACCGTCCACGATCCGGCAGATCTCTCTGGCAACCGGCGTCCCTGCCGCTACCATCTCCGCCTATCTCGATGACAGCAAGGTTGAGATCGCGGAAAGCTCTCTGGTGTTCCTGCAGTGCGAACGGTGCGGCATTGCGCTGAAAAGCGGCAAGATCTGTTACGCCTGCAGCCAGACGATCGACCGCGCGGCAGCATCACAAAAGGAACGCGATCTGCTGAACAGTGTGGGAGACGTGCCGCGTGTCGCGACAGAAGGCGGCAAGATGCACTATATGAAAAAACGCAAAACGGTCAGCATGTCGCCGACAAAGGTCTCGCTGGGTTCCCGACTGGTCATCGATCTCAAGGAAAAGAAAGAAAAAGAGAAAGACGGAGACTCATCCTCCTGAAGATCCGCCGTCACCGGCTTCCAGTGCCTGCTCCATCGTGTGCCATCCCAGCACCGCGCATTTCACTCTCGCCGGCATGTGTGCCACATCCTGCAGCGCTGCTGCCTCATCCAGTTCCTCAAAGTCCTCATCCGTTCCGGTTCCCTGGATCATGCGCATGAATCTGCCTGCCAGATCCAGTGCCTCTTCCCGGCTCTTTCCGAGGATCCCGTCGATCATCATGTCCACCGAAGCCTGAGAGATCGCACAGCCCGAACCGTCAAACACCGCGTCCGTGATGATCCCGTCCGTGATCTTTAACATCAGCGTGATGTCATCCCCGCAGCTGGGATTCACGCCCCGAAGCGTCACGGTCGGATCCGTCATCGTGCCCTTGTGGGACGGATGCAGATTGTGGTCATTGACGATCTCGCGATATAACTGTTTAATCTCCATAGCCCATAACCTCCCGCACGCCCTTCAGTTTCTGAGCAAACCGGTCGACCTCCTCTTCTGTATTGTAGAAATACAGAGAGGCCCGTGCCGTGGAACCGACACCGAGAAACTGCATGAGCGGCTGCGCGCAGTGATGTCCCGCGCGGATGCAGATACCGTCCTCATTGAGGACCGAGGCGATATCATGCGGATGTACCCCCTCCAGGGTAAAGGTGACGATCCCGCAGTGCTTCGCCGGATCAGACGATCCCAGCACGCGGATATGGGACATGCCTTCCATTGCTTTCATGAGCCGGGTGGTGAGCTGTTTTTCCCGTTCTTCCACAAAGGAAAACCCGACATCCTCCAGATAGGAAACGGCGGCATCCAACCCGACCGCCCCCGCGGCGTTGACCGTGCCGGCCTCAAAACGATGCGGCAGCTCCGCCCAGGTCGCCTCCTCGCGCGTCACATATTCGATCATCTCTCCGCCGGTCAGAAACGGCTGCATGCGGGAAAGGATCTCCTTTTTCACATAGAGTGCGCCGATCCCCATCGGTCCCAGCATCTTGTGTCCGGAAAAAGCATAGAAATCGGCATCCAGCTCCCCCACATCCACCGGCATATGCGGAACGGCCTGCGCACCGTCAACGACAACGACCGCGCCGTTCGCATGCGCTCTGTCAATGATCTTCTTCACCGGATTGGTCACACCCAGAACGTTGGAGACATGACCGATCGCGACCAGCGCGGTGGCCGGACCGATCTTACTCTCGATCTCGGCATCCGTGAGCAGCCCCTCGGCATCCGGCTCCAGCCACACCAGCTTCGCACCGGTCTTTTTCGTCACCATCTGCCATGGCAACAGGTTCGAGTGATGCTCCATAACCGAAAGCGTGATCTCCTGCCCCGCCTTCAGATGCTCCAATCCGTAACTGAAGGCAGCAAGATTCAGAGATTCCGTCGTGTTGCGCGTGAAGATGATCTCCTCCGGAGAAGACGCGCCGATAAAACGCGCCACATGTGCCCGGGCGTTCTCATAGCGATCCGTGGCCGCTACGCTCCAGTCGTAAAGTCCCCGCAGAGGATTGGCGTTCGCCGTCTCATAAAAAACCGTGACGGCATCCGTCACTGCCTTCGGCCGCTGCGAGGTCGCCGCGTTGTCGAAGTAGATCACGCCCGGATTCCGTTCCAGTATGGGAAAATCTTTTCTGTAGTCTCTGTTCATCATCTGCTATCTCAACCGATCTCCTTTTCGATCCACTGCTCGACTTCCCAGCGGAGCCTGTTCTCCGGAATCTCCCGCGCGATCGATTTGAGCCGTGCCTGCACGATCAGACGCCTTGCCTCCTCCTCGGTATAGCCGCGGGATCTCATGTAGAACAGGATCTCTTCAGAAATCTGTCCGATCGTCGCACCATGCCGGCCGTCCACATCTTCTTCGCCGCAGAGAATGACCGGAACGGAACTGTTGCGGATGTCCGGTGAGAGCATCAGCGTGTCTTCCTGCTCATCCCCCACAGACCCCGCGGCACCCGACTTAAAATCAAGCGTTCCGCGCCAGGTCTTTGCCGCGTGATCATCCAGCACCCCGCGGAAGATCATCTCCGAATTCGTCTTCTTCTCACGGTGATCGGCGACGAAATTCATGTCCAGCGACATCTGTCCCGCGCAGTAATATCCGGTCCTGCCGGTAAACGAAGCCTCCTCGCCGGCCAGTGTCGCCCGCGCACCGATAAAGCTCCCCTCATAACCTCTGGCGGCACGCCGACTGCCGAGCAACAGGGTCGTCAATGCAAAGGATGCTCTCTCGTCGCACCACGCCCCGATATCATCGAAGCTGGTGATGGATGCACCGAAACGCTGCACATGGATCAATCGGACCTGCGCATTTTTTTCCGCGCGGATCCTGGTAGAAAGACCGAAAAAGCTTTTTACTGCCGCACAGCCGCCGTCATCGCCGGTCATATCGAGGATCACCGTGATCTCACTGTTCTCTTCCGCACAGATCACCATCTCCGCGATCGTCGTGCTCCCGCAGGCTGCCGTTACCGGCAGGACGATCGGCTCATCCGCGCGGGTTCCCTTTGCCGCCGTGAGCATCACGCAGGAAATCTCCTGTTCCGACAGCGCCCTGTCGATCCCGGAACCCATCCCGGTTTCGATCAACCGGCACGCCTCCGGCAGATCATCGAACCGCGCGATCCGCCGAAGATCGATCCCCTGCGGCAGGGCCGCCTGATCCCAGGTATCCGGATAGGTGGTCACACTCTCCGGGATGCTCAGTCCCGACTCATTTACCTTAAGAAAGCGATAGGTCGGTGCCGGAAGGGCATTGACCACCGCCAGTCTGCTCTTTTCCATCAGCCCCCCGACATCTCCAGTTTGATCAGATTGTTCATTTCCACAGCGTATTCGAGCGGCAGCTCTTTGGATACGGAATCGGCAAACCCCGACACGATCATGGCGCGTGCCTCCGCCTCCGGAACCCCGCGGCTCATCAGATAGAAGATCGCCTCATCACTGATCCGGCCGATCTTTGCTTCATGTCCGACATCCGCGTCGCTGGTGAGAACCTCCATGGCGGGGATCGTGTCCGCGCGCGATTCGGAATCCAGCATCAGAGAATCGCAGGACACGGAGACGCGGGCGTGATGCGCATTCTTGCCGATGATGACACTCGAGCGATAGGTGCCGATCCCGCCGCTCTTGGAGATCGACTTCGACGAGATCACGCAGGCCGTATCCTGCCCCTGCATCACCACCTTGGCACCGGTATCGAGGTTCTGTCCCTCGCCGGCAAAGGTGATCCCCGTGTAGTCCATGCGGGAACGGTCTCCCTTCAGGATCGTGGACGGATAGAGAAAAGACACCGCGCTGCCGAAGGAACCGGAGACCCACTCCATCACGCCGTCTTCCTCGACCAGCGCACGCTTGGTGTTCAGATTGTACATATTCTTCGACCAGTTCTCGATCGTCGAATAGCGCAGCCGTGCGCCCTTTTTTACATAGAGCTCAACGCAGCCCGCATGAAGATTGGCAACATTGTATTTGGGAGCCGAGCACCCTTCTATGAAATGCAGATCGGCACCCTCATCCACGATGATCAGTGTGTGTTCAAACTGGCCCGCTCCGCGGGCATTCAGACGGAAATAGGACTGCAGCGGGATGTCTACACGGACCCCCTTCGGCACATAGACAAAGGAGCCGCCGGACCAGACAGCGCCGTGCAATGCCGCGAATTTGTGGTCCGTGGGCGGCACCAGATGCATGAAGTGCTCGCGGATCATGTCCGCGTATTCTCCCTGTAGCGCGCTCTCCAGATCCGTATAGACGACACCCGCCGCGGCAACCTCCTTGCGGACATTGTGATAGACCAGCTCGGAATCATACTGCGCACCGACGCCGGCGAGACTCTCTCTCTCCGCCTGCGGGATCCCGAGCCGCTCAAAGGTGTTCTTGATATCCTCGGGCACATCCTCCCAGTCGGTCTTCATCTCTGATTTGTGACGGACATAGGTGGCGATGCGGTCCATGTCGAGTCCGTCGATCGAAGGCCCCCACGGAACCATCTCCGTGCGGTCATAGATATCGAGGCATTTCAGCCGGAACTCGCGCATCCAGTCCGGATCCTTTTTCTCCCCGGACACCTGCAGCACGATCTCTCTGGTCAGACCCTCTTCGATCCGGTAAAACTCGTTTCCGGTCTCATCATCCCTGAAATCATATAGGCTGCGGTCGACATCGGCGACCTGTTGTTTTTCCGCCATGCTGCTCCTAGTTCACTCTTATCTTATGCTTCAAACTGCTCAAATCCGTGCGCATTGATCTCATCGATCAGCGATGCGTCTCCGGTCATTACGATGTGTCCCTTCACCATGACGTGCACGGTATCCACATGGAGAGCCTCCAGAATCCTCGTCGAATGGGTGATGATAAGGAGCGCCCCGTTCTTTGACTCCTGATAAGCCTGCACACCCTGCGAGACCGTGCGAACCGCATCGACATCCAGTCCGGAATCCGTCTCGTCGAGGATCGCCAGCTTCGGCTGCAGAAGAAGCATCTGCAGGATCTCGGCCTTTTTCTTCTCGCCGCCCGAAAATCCGACATTGAGATCGCGATCCGCATAGGTCTCATCCATCGACAGCAGCTCCATCGCCGCTGCCAGCTTCTTCTGAAAGCTGAACAGCTTCACCGGCTGACCGGTCTGTTCGTGCAGCGCGTTGCGGATAAAGCTGGAGAGAGACACCCCCGGTACCTCGATCGGATTCTGAAAGGACAGGAACATGCCGGCCTTCGCCCGTTTGTCGGCGGACAGATCATTCAGGACCTGACCGTCAAATGTGATCGTTCCGTCTGTCAGCGCATAACCGGGATTTCCCATCAGGGTGTAGCCGAGCGTCGATTTGCCGGCTCCGTTCGGCCCCATCAGAACATGGGTCTCCCCCGCACCGACCGTCAGATCGATATGATGCAGGATCTGCTTCTCGTCCACTGCGACCGACAGATCTCTCACTTCTAATAATGCCATTCCGTTTCCTCTTTTCCCTGTATGTTAATAGGGATTCATCATATCATATTGTCACAAATTTGCAACCGCTAACTTTTTCGTTTCAGTAATTTTCCGCATGCACTTCAAAGTAAGCCTGCGGATGGTTGCAGACAGGGCAGACGTCAGGAGCCTGCGTGCCGACCACGATATGTCCGCAGTTGCGGCATTCCCATACCTTGACCTCGCTCTTCTTAAAGACCTCCTGCATTTCGATATTCTTAAGCAGTGCGCGATAGCGCTCTTCATGCTGCTTCTCGATCGCCGCCACACCGCGGAAACGCTCGGCAAGATCCGCAAACCCCTCGGCCTCGGCGGTCTTCGCGAATTCCTCATACATGTCCGTCCACTCATAATTTTCGCCGTCTGCGGCAGCCGCGAGATTCTCCTTTGTGTCGCCGATGCCTTCGAGTTCCTTGAACCAGAGTTTCGCGTGCTCCTTTTCGTTGTCCGCCGTCTTCAGAAACAGGGCCGCGATCTGTTCGTATCCCTCTTTTTTGGCCTTTGAAGCAAAGTACGTGTACTTGTTCCTCGCCTGGGATTCCCCGGCAAAAGCTGCCTGCAGATTCTTCTCCGTCTGTGTGCCCGCATATTTATTTGCCATGATCACGACTCCTTTCTTTTCCTTATTGTTAATGTTAACCGTGAATAGAATCTTAACATCAATTATGTACATCGTCAAACAGCGAAAACAGCACTTGTATTCCGGATGAAAATCCATCAGAATATAGGAAAGGGGGATTTCGGAGTCATGAATGATCTTTGGAACAGGATCCGTAATGCGTGGAATCGCAATGCGGTCATCAGCTTCTTCGGCGTCACGGGAATGGGCTTCTTTCTGTCATTCCTGATCCTCGCCGGCTACGGTACGGATCCCTACACCTTTATGAATCGGTCGGTCGCCCGTGTGCTTGGTACGACGCTCGGCAACTGGCAGCTGATCCTGAATCTGCTCCTTTTGTTGTTCGTTTTTATCGTTAACCGCCGCCTCATCGGCTTCGGCACGATCTTTAACATGATCCTCGTCGGCTACTACGCGGATTTTTTCTGTTGGCTGTGGGGCAGGATCCTCCCGGGATCCCTGTTTACCGCTCAGCCGATCCGGTCGATCATCTTTGCCGCCGCTCTTTTCGGATTTGTTGTGAGTGCTGCCATCTACATGAACGCGGAGGCGGGCCTTGCCCCCTATGACGCTGCCTGCAAGATCCTTGCCGGATGGTTTTCTTTTCTCCCGTTCTTCATCACACGCATGGCCTGCGATTTCCTGACCATCCTCATCGGGCTGCTTACCGGCGGACGTCCCACGATCGGCATCATTCTGATCGCTCTGTTCCTGGGTCCGGTCATCACCGTGGTCGGTCGGATCATGAAAAAGATCCGGAAAAACAGCTCGGACTGATCCTGTATGGCCGAGATCAAAGCAAAACTGTCACCGCGGGATGAAGCTTTTCTTCACCGCAGCCTGTATGGCACCATGTGGAAGGTTATCCTTACGGTCGGCACACCACTGGCGCTTTATCAGGGAATGAGCCAGCTGTTTGCCATGCTGGACACGATGATGGCCTCTCACATCAGTAAGGAATCCGTTTCGGCTGTGGCCTATCTTGCGCAGCTATCCTCCATTCTTTCGTCTGTCGGCGGCGGTCTCGCTGTTGGTGCCGGGATCCAGATCAGCCGCGCCTACGGGGAGGGCAACTTCCCACTGGTCCGAAGACGTGTGAGCAGTCTCTATTTCATCAGCTTTCTGTCAGGCGTGTTGATCATGGTCTCGATCCTGCCGTTTGTCGATCGCTTTCTGCATCTGGCCGGTACTCCGGAGGAACTGATCACTGTCGGTGCCCGCTATTTTCGTGTCGAACTCTGCGGCATGGTTGTCCGATTTCTAAACAATGTCTACATTGCCGTGGAACGAGCACGCGGCAACTCCCGACGCATCATGATGCTGAATTTTCTGGTGATCGGCGTCAAGCTGTCTCTCACAGCACTGTTTGTCTATGGGCTGAACGGTGACCTGGTCATGATCGCCATCGCCTCCCTCATCTCGCAGGCCGCGCTTTTCCTTTTCGCTCTTCGTTTCAGTTTCGGAAACGATGACGGCGCATTCTGCTTCTCTCCGAAGGCCATCGCCCTGAACCGGCGTGTCACCGCGCCGATGATCAACCAATCGGTTCCGGTCATCGCGGAAAAAGCTCTCTTTGCATTTGGAAAAACGGTTGTGAATTCGATGTGCACGATCTACGGTGCAGTGATGGTCGGTGCCATGGGCGTGTCCAACAATCTCGGCGGGGTCACCACCATGCCACAGAACGGATTTCAGGAAGGGGCTGCTGCCATCATCAGCCAGAACTTCGGTGCCGGAAAATATCGCCGGGTGGTCAGCGCATTTTTCTCGGCGCTGATCATCAACGCAATCCTCGGTGCCGTCATTTCCGGGATCGAACTATGGCAGATCGATTTTTTTGCCGGGCTCTTTGACAGCGGCAGCCCGGACTTTCACCGCATGATCGTGCTGGTCTATCGCTACGAAGCGCTGGGAGCGGTCCCCCTGGGTATCAACGCCGCCGTCATGGCTCTGCTCTATGGTCTCGGAAAAACCCGCCTCACGCTGGCCCTCAATTTCTCCCGCGTGTTTATCTTCCGGATCCCGGTATTCTGGTTTCTTCAACACTTCACAAACATCGGCGAAGCGAGCGTCGGTATCGTGATGATGGTAAGCAACACCTCAGTTGCCGTCACAGCAGTTATCGTGGCTGCCGTTATTCTGCACCGGTTCAGAAAAGATCATATCGGTCATTTCTGACCATAGTTCATCATATCCTCGGCGGCGATCGCCTCCGTCTCGTAACCGATCCGCACCCGGTCACTCTCGCCGGTCCTTTTCCAGGCGGTCAGGATGCGGTCGATGACCTTTTGAATGTCTGCGGGAGAAACCATCGGCAGAAAGACGAAAAACTGATTGGGCGAACTCTGCATCATGATGTCGCTGTTTCGCAGGGCGCACTGGATCAGCTCACCCAGATGGGCCATGATCCCCGTAAAGGTCTTGTCGTCCATGTCCTCTTCCACCGGCGTGATCGTGAAGAGCACCTTATAAGCCTTTTCCCGGTATCGTTTGATATAGCGGAGCAGATAGCGGTAGATCGTGGCGAACGCCTCCTGTCCCAGCCACAGTGCATGGCGATCGACGTTGCGTTCTTCCAGGATCATGGAGATCCGTTTCAGATTGTCCGTCTGCGATTCGGTGAATACCGGATCCTCTCCGGTCTCCTTCCACACGGAACAGTCATGCTTCCCGTTCTGCTTCACGTAGAGGAGCGATTTGTCAGCCTTCTGGAACAGCCGGTCGAAGTCCTCCCCGCCTGCCGTGATCACGGCTCCTGCCGAAACGCCCAGCGGGATCGTCATATCAGGACCCATGAGCTCTATCGCTGCTTCTTTGAGATTGTCGCTCAATCGGCGGATGATCTTTACCGCCGCCGTCTCATCACAGGTGCCCTTCAGGAAGGCGATGAACTCATCTCCGCCGATCCTTCCGATGATGTCCTCCCCGCGAAACTGGCGCTGCATCAGCTCCGAAAAGCAGATCAGCACCCGGTCGCCCGTCTCATGACCGTACAGATCGTTGACCAACTTGAAGCTGTCCAGATCGAGCACAAAAAGCGTGCCGCCGCCGAAGCATTCCCTTTCCAGCAGACGCCGTACGCTCTCCCGGTTGAGAAGTCCCGTCAGTCTGTCCGTTGAGGCTTCCTCCGAAAGCTCATGGATCTTCCGCGTATTTGCCAGCACATTCTGGATCCGGCGCACCAGCGCCTCTTCCTCAAAAGGTTTGCGGATGAAATCGATCGCGCCCGCGGCGAAGCCTTTGGCTTCCACCTCCTTATCCTCATCCGCAGTAAGAAAGATCACCGGGATCTCATCCATCCCGCTTTCTCTCTCATATTCCCTGAGGGAACGGAGCGTCCTGAAGCCGTCCATCTGCGGCATCATGATATCCAGCAAAACAAGATCCGGCACGTTGCCCTTCTTTACCCGGTCAAGCAGAGCGCGCCCGCTGTTTAACGCCGTCACGTACATCCCGTTCTCGCTCAGGATGCTCCCCATCGCTTTCAGCGAAAAGATGTCGTCATCGACTGCAATGATGTGCGCAGTTTCTGTCTTTTCTCCCATTATGCCCCCCCAATCGCTTTTCGGATGTCTTCTGCTGTCTTCTCATAGCGGATCATGAATTCTTCATGGTGTGCAATGATAAAATCCCCGTCGCCGATGACAGCCGCGTGCTCCAGATCTTTGGCCAGTTCCGCCGTTTCCATGGCGCCGATCGTTCTCGACGAACTCTTCAACGCATGAACAAGGATATGATAGGCGCTCCAGTCTCTTGCCGTGAAGTCCTCCGCGAGCTGCGCGCGCTTTTTTTCCACTCCGTTCAGATAGTCTTTGAGAAGCTCCCTGTAGAGATCCGGTTTGTCCGCGCTGTATCTGATCCCGTCCTGAACGGAGATCCCGGCCAGCTCCAGTTGCTTAAGCCACGCCTGATCCGCTCCGCCTGCCGTCTGCTCCCGTTTCTTCGGTGTGAATTCCAGAACGACTTCCTCGCCGTCCCCACCTTCTCCGTTATGCAGATCTGTATCGGCAGACTTGCCGTCCATCACGAACAGATCGACCGGTAAATGCTCAAAAAGCAGTTCTCCGAGTGCTTCCACCTCGATCGGCTTGGAAAGATAATCGTCAAATCCGGCTGAAAGATACGTCTCTCTTGCACCGACCACGGCATTGGCCGTGAGTGCAACCATGGCCGTTCCCCTGCCGATCAGTCCCGCACTCCTTAGTTCCCTGAGTGTCTCTATCCCGTCCATCTGCGGCATCATGTGATCCAGCAGCACCATGTGATAATGCTTCCTGCGGATCATCTCGATCGCCTCTCTGCCTGAGGAGGCAAGATCCGGCTCGATGCCGAAGATCTTCAGAAGATTGACCGCCACCTTGAGATTCATCTCATAATCATCCACCACAAGGATCTTGGCATCCTTGATCTGCGGATAGGAGCCGCCCATCTCGCGCCGCTGCATTTCCCGGACGCGCTCCTCATAATCCCCGATCGGGTGCATGTCCACGATCTGCTGCCGGAGACGGAAGGAAAATGTTGTCCCCTCTCCGTAGACGCTGTCCAGTTTCAGCTCGCTGCCCATCATCTCCAGCAGCTTCGTGACGATCGCCATTCCCAGTCCCGTGCCCTCTATGTTGCGGTTGCGCTTCTCATCGACCCGCGTAAAGGACATGGCCAGTTTTTCCAGATCCGCCTGCCGGATACCGATCCCGGTATCCCGAACCTCCACCTCCAGATCGATATCGTCGTTCTTTCTGCCGCCGTCACGGACGGAGAGTGTCACTGTCCCCTTCTCGGTATACTTCACGGCATTGGTCAGCAGGTTCATGATGATCTGCGTCAGGCGCACATCATCTCCCCTGAGCACCGCCGGCAGCGACTCATCGATATGAACCTCAAACTTCAGCCCCTTGGCTCTGGCGCGCTCGGATATGGAATTGACAAGATTGTTGATCAGCGTTGCCAGATCATAACTGACCGGCAGGATCTCCATCTTCCCGTCCTCGATCTTGGAAAAATCGAGGATGCTGTTGATGATCGACAAAAGTGTCCGCCCGGCTGTCTGAATATCGGCGGAATAACTGCGGATGTTCTCCTCCCTGGTCTCCCGAAGGATCATCTCATTCATGCCCAGCACCGCATTGATCGGTGTGCGGATCTCATGAGACATGTTCGCCAGAAAGTCGCTCTTCGCTTTATTGGCACTGTCCGCGATCTCGATCTGCTGCTTCAGTGATGTCGACATTGTCTGCAGGCTCCGGGACAGAATGCCCACTTCGTCCTCACCTTTTTCGCTCATCTTCTCATCAAAATTGCCGCTGGCATACTGCATGGCAACGGCGGTCATGCGTTTGAGCGGATTGGTGATGGTCCGCACCCAGACCAGACAGACCAGAATAGCAAGGAACAGGATGATCAGAGAGATCGCGAGCTGCTGGCCCAGCAGAATCCGCTGCGGAGCACTGATCTCCGAAAGCGGTGCATAGACCCCCAGGATCATGCCGTTTCTCAATTCCTTGAGGATCAGTTTCTGCGAAGTCCCGTTCAGACCCGGAAAAACATGCGCTTTATCCTTGTCCGTTTCCAGCAGCGTGCGGAAATACGCCTGGTCACCGGATGAGAGCTCGGAAAATGGGATCCCGTCCGGATGGTTCTCGTGATAGATCAGATCCCCGTTTCTCGCAAGCAGGAATGCCCGCCCGCTGTCATATACGGACACATCGGAAACCGCTTCCTTGAGCAGTTCCATGCTGATATCCATGCCGATGATCCCGACCGTATAATCGCCATGATAATACGGGATGATATAGGAGATCATGTCCACTTCGAGGTTGGCATTGTAATAGGGATCCATCCACATGGGCTCGCCGGTCTCGATTGGAATAAAGTACCAGCCGACATGCTCGATATCGTTCCTGTCATAGAGTGCGATATCCGTCGGAACGGAACTCTGCCAGGTGCCGTTTTCCAGATCGATCGTGTACCAGAGCCCGTTGACGGATCCGAAATCTTCGGGATTGAAACGCAGATACACCGCCATCGCGCCCGGTGTGCTCTCCGCGATACTTTTGCTCAGCTCTGAAACATCATTGATATACTGATCTCTTTCGTCCTGATCCTCCAGAAAATGCGGATAGGCTTCGGTCCGTTTCAGGGCGTAGTTATAGATCGTATGTACGGACTGCTCCGTGGAGCGGAAGGTGTCATCCATGACATTGGCATAGTAATCCGCCGCAGACAGCAGGATCTGCTCAGAATCATTGTCCAGGATGACATTGGTGCGGATCGTCGATGTAAATAAAAATGAGGCGACGACCACGATCATGATCGCCGAGATCACGATGATGATCCTTGTCTGTATCGATTTCATTGCTGCACTCCTGTAGGGGCAAGCGGCTTCGAACAGCGTGTCTTCTTATTTTACCAAAGGGACCGCTAAGAATCAACTTGCTGT
>JAILOV010000045.1 GCA_024690605.1 Lachnospiraceae bacterium
TGGCGATACAAATATCCGGAGCTTGATACCCATCAGTTCTCGGTAGATGTCCTGCCAAAAGAAATCAGTGATGCTCTGATAAAAGAAGAAAAGAAAAAGTCAAAATCCAAGAAAAAATAAAAAGAAAGACCTTACCGATTCTCCATCCAATATGAATCAGTAAGGTCTTTTATTATCGTGGTATGAGTCGAACTGCCAGCTCGAAAATGCTCCGCATTTCCTCACTGTAGGGCATCCGCCCTATATTGTCGTGAATACCGGCTTCGGTTTAGCAAGCTAACCTCTATCCGTTATTCACAACTATACAGTTCATTTTTGTTGCCAAATCGTTGCCAAAGCCTAAACAAATACGTTTGCAACCCGCATAAATACTGGGTTCTTTTTAAGGAAATTTCACTCCAGCTCTATCGTCCCGGGCGGCTTGGAGGTCAGGTCATAGAGGACGCGGTTGACGCCCTTTACTTCGTTGATGATGCGGTTCATGCAGGTCTGCAGGACGGACCAGGGGATCTCGGCGGCCTCGGCGGTCATGAAGTCCGAGGTGAGGACGCCGCGCAGCACGACGGCATAGTCATAGGTGCGGCCGTCACCCATCACGCCGACGCTGCGCATGTTGGAGAGCGCCGCAAAGAACTGCCCTGCACCCGTATCGATCCCGGCGCGCGCCAGTTCCTCGCGGAAGATGGCATCGGCATCCTGCACGATCCGCACCTTTTCCTCCGTGATGTCACCGACGATACGGACGCCGAGCCCCGGGCCGGGGAAGGGCTGGCGATAGACCAGTTTCCGCGGAAGCCCGAGTTCCAGGCCGACTTTACGCACTTCGTCTTTGAACAGGGACCGGAGCGGTTCCACGATCTCTTTGAAATCCACATGCTTCGGCAGTCCGCCGACGTTGTGATGCGACTTGATCACCGCGCCGCCGCTGCCCGTGCCGCTCTCGACCACATCCGGATAGATCGTCCCCTGTGCCAGGAAATCCACATGCCCGATCTTCTTTGCTTCCTCCTCAAAGACATTGATGAATTCCGCGCCGATGATCCTGCGCTTTTTCTCCGGATCGGTGACATCCGCGAGTTTTTTGTAGAAATGCTTCGCGGCATTGACCCGCACGAAGTTGAGCTCGAAATCACCCTTCGGGCCGAAGACCGCCTCGACTTCGTCCCCCTCGTTCTTGCGCAGCAGACCGTGATCCACGAACACGCAGGTGAGCTGCTTCCCCACCGCTTTGGACAGAAGTGCCGCCGCGACCGAGGAATCCACACCGCCGGAAAGCCCCAGGAGCACCTTTCCGTTGCCGATCTTCTCGCGGAGTTCCGCGATGGTCCGCTGGGCAAAACCGGCCATCTCCCAGTCGCCGGCGCAGCCGCAGACATCGATGACAAAGTTCCGCAGGATCTTTGTCCCCTCATCGGTGTGCACGACCTCGGGATGGAACTGGACCGCGTAGAGTCTGCGGAAAGGATCCTCCATGGCCGCCACGGGACAGTCGGCCGTGTGGGCGGTCACGGTAAATCCCTTCGGCGGGACGGCGATATAGTCCGTGTGGCTCATCCAGCAGCCGCTCGATCGGGCAACGCCGGCCATCAGAAGCGATCCTGCTGCCGCTTCGGGATCCTTTCCGCTTCCGATGATCAGCTCCGCATGTCCGTATTCCGAGGTCGGTGCCGTCTTCACCTCGCCGCCGCACCGGTAAGCCATGAGCTGCGCACCGTAGCAGATGCCGAGGATCGGGATCCCAGTCTCAAAAAGCGCCTTTTCATAACTGGGTGACTCCTCCAGAAAGACGCTGGCCGGGCCGCCGGTCAGGATGATCCCTTTCGGATCCATTTTCCGGATCTCCTCCAGAGACTTTGTGTACGGATGGATCTCACAGTAAACCCCCAGCTCACGCACCCGTCTCGCGATGAGCTGCTTGTACTGACCGCCGAAATCAAGGATGATGACCTTATCCATTCCGTCTCCTTTCTATAGCAAAAATCTTTAACTCTACAACAGCAACAATCCGTTCATTTCCTGATACAGCCTGCTCGCATAGGCGTCCGTCATGCCGCAGATAAAATCCGTCACAAGAAGAAGGCGCAGATACAGTCGCTCCGCCTCATCACAGCCTTCCGCATAATGATGATAAACCGCCATATAGTTGTCCGAAATGAACGGGATCAGTTTCTCGCTGATCACATCGGGGCCCTTCGCCGTGTCATAGTACAGAACCGCACGCACAAACTGATCCAGCAGAAAGGAGAGCACCTGATTCGCCGCAATCTCGATCTTCAGGATCGGTTTGGAACGGAAGGCATAGCGATAGGCGATGTCCCCCAGTACCCCGGCGATCGCACCGCCGCCGGTCCCGGCCAGCAGTTCGCCCGCAAAGCTCCCGTCCATGATCTCCCGGTAGTGTGCGCCAAATGCATCCGTTGCGTCCGCGATCATCCTGCCCTGAACGGTGACGACCCAGTTCTGGATGGCATAGGCCCCGGGATCTCTGCGTCCTCTCTGCTTTCCCTTCTCGTAGCGCTCACGGAGATTCTCCGCGAGCTCGCCGATCACCGCACGTTCCTCTTCCTTGTCAGACTCTGCGGCAGCGTCCTCCAGCTCATCCAGCAGAGCATGATAACTGATCAGGCCTTTTTTGTAGGCATCCTCGATATCCGCCGTACGGTAGGCAATATCATCGGCAGCCTCCAGCAAAAAGGTCAGCGGATGTCTGCGGCCTTTCGGAATGCCGCAGGCCTCCACGATGTTTTCAAAGTTCTCCCTGTCCGCGTAGAAATATCCCATCTTGTGCCGGCAGATATCAGGACTTTTTTTGTCTACATCAAGAGAGGAGACCGGATATTTGATGATCGTCGCGAGAAGCCCCTTGGTCAGGTTCATGCCGTGCTCATCGACGAGATAGTGCAGTTTGGTCACCACCCGGAGCGCCTGCGTGTTGCCCTCGAAATGGCAGAAGTCCTGCCGCATCTGCGGTGTGAGCCACGCCGACAGCGGTTTTTCGATCCCGTCCGCGGAACGCCACATGATCGCGTCCATATGGGTTCCGAACCAGCTGCGGATGACGGTTTCCCCGAAATGTCCGAACGGCGGGTTGCCGATATCATGAAGCAGTCCCGCGCACTGCAGAACATCGCCCACATCCCCCTGATACTCCGGAAGGAAGCTCTCGTCCCCGATATCCCGGAGGATCTTGCGTGAGATGTTCTGGCCCAGAGATTTGGCAAAGGAGCTGACCTCCAGACTGTGTGTGAGCCTTGTGCGGACAAAATCGGACTGATCGAGCGGAAAGACCTGGGTCTTGTCCTGCAGACGTCGAAACGACGCACTCCCGATGATGCGGTGATAGTCTTTTTCAAATTCCGACCGGAGATCGCGGCCGGAGCTTTTGCGCCGGATCACGCGGATCCGATCCGCACAGAGAAGCTTTTCCCATTCCATAAGTGCCTCCCGTTCAGACGACTCTGCGGATGGTGATGATCGTCTTGTAGTTCACATCGCCGTATTTGATGCCGGTCCTCTCTGTGGAAGCGTGGACGATCCGCCCGTTCCCCAGATAGATCGCGACATGTCCGGCATAGCAGACAATATCTCCCGCCCGCGCGTTGTCCAGCGACACCTCCGAGCCGACGCGCTGCTGGCTCCACGAGGTGCGCGGGATGGAGATGCCGAACGCCTGATAGACCGCCATCGTAAAGCCCGAGCAGTCACAGCCGTTCGTCAGGGATGTACCGCCGGCCACATAGGGATTGCCGACAAACTGACAGGCATAGGACGCGATATTGGCGCCCGTGGCAGAGCCCGGTGAGGCATAACTCCTGCCCGAGGAGCCCGAGGAACCGGAGCTCTCCGAGGACGAGCTTTCCGACGAAGACGTCCCGTCAGAGATCGTCGAGGGATCCAGGCCCGCTGCAAGAGCCGCGGCTTCCGCCTCGGCGCGCGCTTTCTCATCATCCTCGCGCTGTTTTGCCTCCGCCGCTTCCTGTTTCAGTTTTTCCTCTTCCGCCGCCTTGGCCTTGATCTGCGTTGCCAGCTGATCGATCGCGGACGCCTGCTGCTTGATCTTGAGCTGATAGGCCGCAGCGTCCTGCTTTGCGTGCGCGAGCATCACGTCATAGTTTTCCGCTTCCTCCTGGAGCTCGGAGAGGATGGTCTCCATGTCCGACTGGCTCTGTTCCAGTTCAAAGTGATCCGCCTCCAGCTCCGACTTGGCTTCCTCGAGCTGTTCTCCCAGCGCTTCCGCCTCATTCTTGGTCTGGATAAAGGCGTCCAGCTCCCGCCGGTCGTAGTCATGGAGTTCCTGTACATAGGTGGCGCGGTTCAGAAAATCGGAAATGCTCTCAGACTGCAGCAAAAGGACGATCATATCCTGATCGCCCTTTTCATACATGAATTTCGCACGCGCCTTCATGGCGGCGTACTGCTCCTCTTCGTGTGCCTTGGCCTCTTCATAGGCCGCCTGCGTGTCCGCGATCTGCACCTCGGTGTCGGCGATCTGCTCCTCGATCATCGCGATCGTCGCGAGAAGACTCACCAGATCATCGTTGAGATCGCTGATCGCTTCACCGACCATCTCCCGTTCACCGGTAATCTCGCGGATGCTGTCTCTGGCCTGTGACAGACTGCTCTGCGCGGCGCTTCTTTCCTGCTCGGCGGCCTTTTTCTCACGCTCGAGCTTCTCCGTCTGTGCGTGAACCTCCTGCTGCTGTTTCAGGAGTTCCTCCGATGTCTGTGCGGCGTATACCGAGTGCGCGATACCGAACGCACACAGGAAAACCGTCATGAATGCCGCGATCAGACGTCTGCGCATATCACCCCGGGGATTTCTGCATGGTTCCCGCCGCCGTTTTGCATGGGATCTCCACGTCAGCAGATGCTGCCGACCGTGCGCGGGAAGGCCTCCACGTCACGGATGTTGGACATGCCGGTCAGATACATGATGAGCCGTTCAAAGCCCAGACCGAAGCCCGCGTGTCGCACGCTTCCGAAGCGTCGCAGATCAAGGTAGAACTGATACTGTTCCTTATCCATGCCCAGTTCATCCATCCGCGCCTCCAGCAGCGCAAGATCATCCTCGCGTTGGCTGCCGCCGATGATCTCGCCGATGCCCGGTACCAGGCAGTCCGCCGCGGCGACCGTCTTTTTATCGGGGTTCAGCTTCATGTAGAACGCCTTGATCTCACGCGGATAATCCGTGACAAAAACAGGTTTTTTGAAGACCTCCTCCGTCAGATAGCGCTCATGCTCCGTCTGCAGATCGGTGCCCCATTCCACCTTGTAGTCAAAGCGGTCATTCTGCTTTTTGAGCAGCTCGATCGCCTCGGTATAGGTGATCCTGCCGAAATCGTTTTCCGCCACATTATGCAGGCGGTCCAGCAGACCCTTATCCACAAAGCTGTTGAAGAACTCCATCTCAGCGGGCGCGTTCTCCAGCACGTAGTTGATCACATATTTCAGCATGTCCTCCGCCACCCGGCAGTCATCCGCGAGATCGGCGAAGCACATTTCCGGCTCGATCATCCAGAACTCCGCCGCGTGTCTCGTCGTGTTGGAATTCTCCGCGCGGAACGTCGGTCCGAAGGTGTAAACATTGCGGAAGGCAAAGGCAAAGCTCTCGACATCCAGCTGCCCGCTGACCGTGAGGTTCACGGCCTTCCCGAAGAAATCCCTGCCGAAATCCACCTCGCCGCTCTCCGTGCGGGGCAGATCGTTCATGTCAAGCGTCGTCACCTGGAACATCTCACCGGCGCCCTCGGCGTCGCTGGCCGTGATGATCGGCGTGTGCACGTAGACAAAACCGTTCTCCTGGAAGAACCGGTGCAGCGCGAAAGCTGCGAGCGAGCGGATGCGGAACACCGCCTGAAAGGTGTTCGTCCGGGGGCGCAGATGCGGCATGGTGCGCAGAAACTCCATGGAGTGGCGCTTTTTCTGCATCGGATAATCCGCCGTGGAAGCGCCCTCCACCTCGATCTTTGCCGCCTGCATCTCCAACGGTTGCTTGGCTTCCGGCGTCAGCACGATCGTGCCGGTGATGAGGAGCGCCGCCCCCACGTTGCATTTGCTGATCTCGGCAAAGTTATCCATCGCATCCGTGTAGACGATCTGCAGCGGAGTAAAGGAGGAGCCGTCGTTCAGCGTGATGAATCCCAGCGCTTTGGAATCGCGGATGCTCCGCACCCAGCCGCCGACCTGCACTTCCTTTCCGGCGAAACTGTCTTTTTTATCGAAGATCTCCCTGATCTGTGTCAGCTGTTCCATTGTTCCTTCCTCCCGTCCGTTATTCGGTGATGTTATTGTTGTCAAACAGGAAATCCATCACCTTGTCATAGAGGATCTGCTCCCGGATCTCCTCCAGATCACTCGCCTGCATATACTCCTCGATCGTGGCAAAGCCGGATCCGGCAAGGTTCTCTTCCATCATGGACTTCACTTCCTCGTCGTCTACCGAGATGCCCTGCTCCCTGGCGATCGCCGCAGCCGTCAGATAGGCATTGGCACTGTCCGCGGCAGCATCCCGCACATAACTGTCCTCGTCACCGCTGTAGCCCTGACCGGACATCGCGTACCCCAGCAGATCCGAAACGGTAAAAGTCTGTCCGTAGGCATTGCTGTAGGCATCCGCCAGAATCTGCACCTGCTCGCGGTAGCTGGCCTGCAGACGGTTCAGAAACGCCGTCGGCGGTGTCTTGAAAGTGGAATTCGATTCCACCTTGTTCCGGATGGCCTCCTCGACCTGCGAGCGGTACTGCGACTCGACCTGTTCGTCATATTCCCGCCCCAGATGATCGACATACGCATCCACCGTGGACACGCCGGCGAGTCCCAGGGCCTGTACATCGGCATCCGCGGGGCCCTTCAGCGCATTCAGCGTCACCTCAAAGATGACCTTTTTCCCGGCGAGATCCTTGCTTCCGTAGTTCTCGGGAAAGGTGAGCGGGATATCCCTGTTCTCACCGGTCCGCATGCCGATCACACCGTCTTCGAAGCCCGGGATAAAGGTGCCCGATCCCAGCAGCAGATCATAGCCCTGTGCGGTGCCGCCCTCGAAGTACTCGCCCGTATCCTCCATCTTCCCGGCGTAGTCGATGTTGGCGGTATCTCCCAGCTTTGCCTCCCGGTCGCCGATATCGTTCTTCGCAAGCGAACTGAGACCGGCAACGATATACTGATTTCTCTCCGCCTCATTCGTTTCGGGCTTGGCGACACTGATGTCCAGATTCATGTAGTCGCCGAGCTTCACATATTTCCCGGGATCAAAATCCTTGAGATAGGCACCCGCATTGCCGACCGGCAATCCGTCGCAGCCCGCAAGAAGCGTCGCCAAAAGCAGCGCCGCCGCGATCCTCACTCTGTTCTTCATCTTCCTCCTCCTCTTAACGACAGACACTCAGATCGGCTTGGCACCGGCCTTTTCCTGCGCCTTGGCGACCAGATTCTTCCAGAAGCTCTTCTTCTTTTCCTCTACCTGTACCTTGCCGTGCAGTCCCTTGACCTCAGTGATATAGATGCCGCTGACGCCGGCCTTGACCTCTTTCTTGACCGGCACACGGTCAAAGATCTTCTCGTCGCAGATAAAAGACATGATCTGCGGACCGATCTTGGCCTTGACGATCGGCAGTTTGGATCCGCGCAGGAGCTTCGGCGTCTGATCGAGCACGGCCTGCGGCAGTCCGGCATCCTTGAGTCGCATGCGTTTCTTGTCGATGATCAGCATGGAATAGAACTGCTTGGCAGCTTCGATCTGCGCCTGCTGTTCCTGCTGTTTTTTCTCCGCACGCTTGCCGAGGATCGTCAGCACGATCAGAACGACGATCATGACAGCGAGGATAACGAGCATTACGATGGCAAAAGGACTCATGTGCATAAAAGGGTTCTCCTTTGCGGGATGATTGTCTGTTGCGGCTTCCTATTATACAGGGATTCGGGGAAATATACAATAAAAACAGCAAAAAAGAAGTCCTGCCGGGCAGGACCTCTTTAACAGGTTCGATCATGCGGGTAGCCGGACTTGAACCGGCACGGGATCACTCCCGAGGGATTTTAAGTCCCTTGCGTCTGCCTATTCCGCCATACCCGCAGGCAGCGAACGCATCCCTGTAACTATAGCGCTTCTGTGCGGGGAAGTCAAGCAGAGGCCAGTGCACAGGCCGATCCGTCAGTTGGTGGGGGTCATGGGGTTCGCCGATTTTGCCCCCAGCTCCGTCCCTTTTTGGGCAGCCTTGTGCTGATGCTTGTGCGTGGCACCGGCCGTTTTGGCAACCTGACCCTGTGTGGAAATGTTCACTCTCCGCTCCTCCTCGATCAGCTCCGCGAGATTCTTCGGCACGCGGGCTGTCTTGTCACCGGAAATGCGGAAGTCACGGATCTCGTTTTCTCTGACATCGGACGGCCCGTCTTTTCTGCTGTCCTCGGTGATCGACTGCAGGAACAGGGCGGTATTCTTGCGGGAAATGCCCAGGTCCGTGGATTTGGACTTGTAGGCCTCCTTGTCCGCATAGGCCTTGGCCGCCGCATGCAGCTTTTCCATCTTCTCGCCCATCTCCTGGACCATCTGCCGGTCCGTCGGATCATAGCTGTCGGCGAGTTTGCAGACCTCATCCACTGCCGCTTTCATCTTTTTATAACTGGAGGAGTTCCAGTGCCACCACTTCTCCTCTCTCCGGATCTTTGCCTGCATGCCTTTGATGTCCGGCAGGATGTCGCCCATCCGCTTCGCTTCCGCCGCGTCCATCTCCGCCTTTTGCTGCTGCTCTGCCGAAATGGGGCTTGCGCTCTTCTGCGCGGTCTTGCATCTGTCGTATTCGGCAGCGACCACCTCGGCCTTTGTCGCGGGATCGCGCTCGATCATGCTGCAGGCCCGTAACAGGCAGTCTTCGATGGCATGCTTGGACATCGACGGCACGATGCTCATGAAATCCTTATCCTGATCACCGGTCATCGGCGATGCGTCGAGCTGCTTCTGTTCGCCCATCCTCTTGAGAGCCCGATCGATCTCCAGATCGACGAATGGTTTCGAAAATGCGGGATGTTGCATATCCCTCATCGCATCGATGATCGCCCGGAAATCCTGATAGGTCGTCGCATTTTTGATGTCCGCGCAAATGGGATCTGTCTTTTTCCCGTCATTCAGATCCTTCTGCAGACGTTCCCTCACAGCGCGTGAGTATTCATACCCGGCGTCTTTGGCATCCAGGCCGCGGCCTTCCAATTCTGTACATAACTTATCGGGATACTTTCCGTTTCCGTAATTCGTGCGTACATCAGCGATAAATCCCCTGAGCTGCCTGAGCGTCTCATCGGCTTCCGCTATCCAGTCAGCGGGCATCGGTCCGTCTTCCGGGCTCATTGACCCCTCAAAATGGTTGTACAGACGGTACATTTTTTCACGAAATTGATGTCCGGTCAGATTACCGAGCAGGGGACTCGCATCTTTCAATTCTTCCAGGCACCAGAGCTTGTCCGCGAAGCCATAGAACATGGCCGCCTTGTACATCGGATGACGCTCCATGTCGTTCGCGCGTCCCCGCATGCGTGCCTCCATCGAATCCACGCCCAGCACGGCATCGATGCTGCCGATCATTCCATCAAGTCCCAGTGTAGCCATCGCCCATTCCTCCCATGTGAAATCCTGATTTATCGGATCAGATCATCCATTCTGATATTTTACACGATGCAGGAAAAAAAATCACATAAAAACGAAAAAGACTCCGTTGCCGAAGCCTTTTTCGATAACATGGACCTCCAGGGACTCGAACCCGGGACCGATCGGTTATGAGCCGACTGCTCTAACCAACTGAGCTAGAGGTCCGTACAATCCCGTCATTCTAGCAGGAAGCGGACCTTTTGTCAAGCCGCGCGGCGCTTTTATCTCAGTTTTCGTGCAGCAGTTCTACACTCTTTAAACTCACGGTCCCGCCGCCGCGATAGGTCAGGTACAGCGCGTTTGTCCCCGTGATCGCGGGGAACCGGCACTCGTCCGCTTTCCAGATGTTCGAGGAAACGAGGTCGATCGTCCCGAGGATCTCCCCGTTCCAGGACGCGCGCACCTCCATCTTCCCGTTGTGATAGCCCTTTGTGCGGATCCGCACGCCGTTCACACCCTGCATCGCAAAGTATTTGAATCCGGCGGCGCATCCGTCGCTCATGCCGCGGATGTGGCTCTCCGTGTGATCCCCGCCGGCCTCCTGCACGATCCGGGGCTCGGTCTCCTCTACATACACCGTGTGCTTCACCGAGTGGAGATGGCAGGCGATATAAGCCGGGTATTCCCCCCGGTCGCAGAGCGGGCCGCCGTTCAACCCGCAGGAGGTGAGCTCCGCCTGCACGATGCTCCCGTCCGGGCGGAAGGAAAGCCGTTCCGCACAGCCCTGTCTGCTGTACCAGGTGCCCGCCGTGTGGCGGTGATAGAAGATGTACCAGCTGTCCCCGATCTGCACCATGCTGCCGTGGTTGTTGGCGCCGCAGGCCATGGCCTGCTCCGCCGGCTTGTCCGTATCGATACCGATGTCGCAGTTGTCCACGAGGACACCGCCATAGGTATAAGGCCCCTCCGGTCTGTCGGCGACCGCATAGCAGAGCTCCCGCATTGCCT
Organism: Lachnospiraceae bacterium; assembly: GCA_024690605.1. Lineage (GTDB taxonomy): Bacteria > Bacillota > Clostridia > Lachnospirales > Lachnospiraceae > Butyrivibrio. The sequence goes on from JAILOV010000045.1 coordinate 10,586, forward strand.
CGGAGGAATAGATGAAATAGTATTTCCCGTCCTTTTTCCGGATGGACGGCGCCTCGAAGAAGGCGTGTCCCGCAAAGGAGGTGCCGGCACTGTATTCACACCCCGGCGCGATGATGACGGGCGCCGCTTTCACCGTGAGCATGTCCGCTTCCAGCTGTGTGAGCATCGCACCGTGACGGGTCTTGTCTCCTCTGCCGCAGAAGCCGGTAAAGAGCCAGGTCGTGTCCCCTTCGGTCAGAACACCGGGATCGAACTGCGGCTCATCGCCTTCCTTATCTCCCAGCCGGGTGCCGTCCGGATAATGCACGTAGCCGAGGAACCGGTACTCCCCGGCCGGTGTGTCGCAGACGGCCACGGACACGACAGAGACCTTGTCCAGCACATAGTAGAGATAATAACGCCCGTCCGGTCCGACCGTCACATCCGGCGCGTAGAGACACATGTGTCCGTCCGTGTTGAAAGGATCCGCGGTCTTTTTGTAGATCACGCCCTCATAGTGCCAGTTACCGAGATCGTTCACGGGCGCGGACCAGCATACATAGTCGCCGGTGCAGAAGACCTCGCCCTTATCCTCATCATGGGATCCGTAGACGTAGACACGATCCCCGAACACATAGGGTTCGCCGTCCGGGATATACTCCCAGTTCGGCAGATACGGGTTGACCGCCTGCTTCTGTCCGGTGATGCCCAGCCGGATGCCGCCTTCCCTGCGCGGCTTCGCTCCGTTCGGCGTGTATTCCATCTCGAAGAGCGACCTGCTGTCATAGGGTTCCCAGACGGGAAGCGGGCAGCCGTCGATCCCGTCTCCGTTGGGATCGCCGGTCTTGATGAAATTGGCGAACTGGTCGCACATCTGCCTGGCCAGCTCGAAATGCCTGCCGGTAAGCGGCCGCCAGCATTTGCCCAGGCTCTCGAAGAAGAACCAGAGATCCACCGAATGAAAGGTGCCCGGATGATCCCAGCCGGGGATGTCCGGATCAAAGCGATAGTAGTAGAGACGGTTTTTGTCTCCGTTTTTCTGCGCTTCCAGAAATGTAGATTTGACCGACTGCTCGATGGGGTTCACCCGATCTACAATGAATTCATCCCCTGTGTTTCCGGCGAGGACCGGTACCGGGGCGCGCTTTCCGGATACGAACCGGTCGATCGGATCGCCGGTGCAGAAGGCGCCGTCCCGGATCGGGAAGAAGCGCGGATGAGACGAAACATAGGCGTTGTAACGGGTGAGGAGTTCTTTTTCGGAGAGTGTTCTCGCTTCCGCAAGGGAACCGATACCGGCGGAGGCAAAGAACTCCTCTCCCCGCGCTTCGCCGCCCTTTAAGTCGAGGGGCTTGAAGATCGCCTCCTCATCGTCGGGCTTGCGCATGATGCCGCTGAAGAGCACCGCACCCCTGATCAGATCGAAATTCTGCTCGCAGGTCATCTGCTGCAGAACGCTTCCGCCGCCGGCGGACTGACCGGCGATGGTGATCCGTTCCGGATCGCCGCCGAAGGCGGCGATGTTGCGGTGCACCCACCGGAGCCCCGCCTGCTGATCGAGCAGACCGAAATTGGCCGGGTGCTCCGGATCCTCTTTTGTGATCTCGGGATGGGCGAGAAAGCCGAAAACATTCAGCCGGTAGGCGACAGACACAACGACGATGCCCCGTCTGGCCAGCCGCTCCCCGTCAAACTCCATCTCGGCCGTGTAGCCCCACTGATAGCCGCCGCCGAAATACCAGACGAGAACCGGCAGTTTTTCGTCCTTTTTCAGAGCCGGTGTCCAGACATTCAGATACAGACAGTCCTCGCTCATGGGGATGTCGGGATCCACGTGCCACTCCCTGCAGTAGATATCCGTGCCGACAGCCGGCCGGTCCTGCACGGAGATGGGGCCGAAGGAAAAAGCATCCCGCACGCCCTGCCAGTCTTCACAGGGCTGCGGCGCCCGCCAGCGGTTCCCGCCGACCGGGGGCGCGGCAAAGGGGATCCCTTTGAAAACGCTCACCCGGGGATCCGCCCCGGGAAGACCCCGAAGTTCACCGTTTTCCACTCTGGTCTGTCTGATCATAACAAGCTCTTTTCCTCAACCGTAAAGCAAACCTGTTTTTCCGAGCATGCCGCGCATCAGCGTGCCGGCCATCCCGGAGAGGACGATCTTTAAAACCGCCGTCGGCAGGAACGGCAGCACGCATGCCGCCAGGGCACCCCTGATATCCGTTCCCGCGATCCACATGAACCATGCCGTGCCGACCGCGTAATTCACCAGCGCACCCAGCACGAGCCAGAACCAGAGCCGCGCGTCCCGGACGGTCTTTCCCGCAGCAAAGCCCGCGAACAGGGCCATCAGCGGAAAGGACAGCACAAATCCGCCGGTCATGCCCAGCACCGCGCCGAGTCCTCCCTTCATCCCGGCGAGCACCGGCACGCCGGCCGCCGCCAGCAGCACATAGATCAGCGTTGATGTCGTGCCCTTTTTCGCGCCGAGCACCAGCCCCGCGAGCGGCACCGCAAACGTCTGCAGCGTGAGCGGCACCCCGCCCGGCAGCGGGATGCTGATCTGCGCAAGGATCGCGATCAGCGCGGTAAAAACCGCGATATGGCAGATATCCTGCGCCGTAAAACCTGTCTTTTTTTCTGTCTCCTGCATATTTCTGTCCTCCGATCGTTTGATTCCCGTCGGTCCCCTCATGTTGTCTCTGTCGATTATCATAACACGGTCTGCCGAAACAGGCAAAGAAAAATCCCCTATCCACAAGGGATAGGGGACTGACCCCGACGGGAATCGAACCAATCCAAAAAATACCGCAATCCCAGTATTCATGCGGCTAAAAGCCTTATTTTTCGGCACTTTCACGTGTTAAAGTCCGCCTTGATTTTACGCCATTTGTGCATGTGGTTGCACAAAAGTATGACCTAAAGTATGACCTGAGTATGACCTATTTACGTGCCGACCTTTTTAGTTTTGAAATACAGATATCTGCCGACAATGACACAAAAGCAATCAGTGCAGCAAGAGCCCATCTCTTTGCATTGACCTCTGCACGGGCGATTTCAGCAGCTATGAGATGATCAATGGTGCTGTTTGTGATATCTGGCATCATTTTTTCTTCCATGTTCCGTTAGCAAGGACAGGCACTTTCTTCCATGAAGCGTTTCCGTAAGCATTCCAATACTTCTTTCCTTCACTTTCGGACATGTTATTTTTGTTCAGATAACCGATCAGCTCATCCTGTGTGATACCCTGATTGCCGTTTGTATCGATCTTCTTATAAGTATTCACCGCTTCCTTCTGTGTCAGTCCGGGAATGACAGTCTGTGCCTTTTCGACCGATGCAATGGCGCCATTCTTCGTAATGCCATAGTCTTGCAGTTCAGTCTTTGTCTTTTCGGCAGGTGTATCACTGGACTGTTTGTCAACTTTCCCTTCCTTATCCTTATAGACCCACTTACCATTGACTTTTGCAAGTGATCCACTGGCATTTGACGGCATCATCATCTCTAATGTTTCTTTTGACACGTCTTTGTTTGCCTTCGCATAGTCAAGCACACTCTGTACAGTGATATTTCCCTTCTCATTTTTGGCTGCATCTTTGGCAATCAGATACTCGATGACGCCCTTCTCGCCGTTCTTATCGTATGCTTCGACCAATTTCTTATAGGTATCCGCAACAGGCTTATCAAACAGATCACGTTCAGAGATCGCTTTAGATACACCGTACAGTTTCTGCAGTGCCACAACTTTGCTTTCATCGTCCATAGACTTGTAAGCATCTGATTTGATAAAGCTGTCAGCAAACTTGTACGATCTCTCACCCATGTTCTTCTGTAATTCAGAAACCTCGCGGTTATTCAGTTTCTTGTCACCGACCTTGTTAGCAGCGACCTGCGGGAACATTTGCACATTGTTTCCTTCAAGGGACTCATATAGCCTTTGGATCTCCTGATCGATAGGACTTTCCTTATCGTATGAATAGTCACCCGGAACAAGGAACCTTGCAGCAAACGCCTCTACAGAGGACTCACCTGTTTTGACCTCTCTGCCCCATGTATCATACTTCGCAGGAAGAGTCTTTGACAGGCCGGGGATCTTTGACTTCACCAAATTGACCTGTGTTGCAATCTGATTAGAAGGATCATAGGTCTGTCTCTGTACAGGATCAAGGGACTTTGCTGTAGCACCGACAGCCGCAGGAACAAAGCTCTGCAGGAAATTGCTAACACCGACCTTGCCGATATTCTCTGCAATGCCGCCTGTGCTGTAGGCGCTTCCGCCCATGAGTTCCTGTAATCCCTGAAGAGGAGACTCGTCAAACCAAGAATTGATCGCAGCAGACGTTCCCGCCTTCAGACCACCGATAACCTTGCCAGCCTTTGTCCCTTCATGTCCTAGTGCTCTCAGCAGATCGCTATCATAATCATCCGACGCCTTAATGGCTTCACTTAAAAGAGTACCAACAAGAAGCGGTTCTGCAAACGGCTGCGCCCAGTCATAGGTTAGATACTTGTCGCCAACATGAAGAGCAAAAGGTCTTTTTCCTGTCTGCTTTTCAAATTGTGCTTTGTCCTTATCATCAGATAACGCGCCTGTAAGGATACCTTCTTTATGCAATGCCATACCAAGCAGAAGCATACCGGTACCTGTCAAGCCCTTTGATGCCTCCTCAATACCTCTTCTGATCAGTTTCTCATCAGCGCCATGTGCTCCCTTTATGATATCTGCGATACCTTTTGTACCACGGACAGGTGAATAATCCACCATACGCGCTGCAATATTGCCTGGTGCCTGCAGGAAAGGAATTGCCGCCTGGGCAAGAGGCCGACCGACAACCGGAATTTTACCAATGCCATCATTTCGGATACCACGGAGCATCTGAACCGCCCAGCTGTTATCCTTGTATGTCGCCTTCATGGCCTCTTCCCATGCTACCTGGATAGCCTCGTCAGGAACATCCTCAATATTTTTGATACCCTGTGCCTTGATATAACTGCCGAGTCTCTGCACAAAATTCTCACGAACAAACGGAGAATCGCCAAGATCAAGCATCTTATATGTAGCATTTCTGATTGTCTCTGCACCGGATCTGACGCCTTCCTTGCCAAACAGTGTCTTGTTCAGTTTCTGAATGCCACCGTTTGTCATATCGTCAATCCAATGTGAAACAGGAGATCCCTTGAACATGGTCGCGTTTTTCGTGATTGTGCTCTTAAGAGACGGGACTTCGTACTTGCCGCTTGTGCCTTCAAGCAGTGCTTTCACACGATCGCTATTAAATACCTTCTGTGCAAGTTGTCTTCCTTCCACACCACTTCCAGTCAATGACTGTGTCACCTTGATATCCGGATTGATCAGATGAGCAATATTCTGCCCGACTGCTTCCACACGATCCGCAGTCCATCTCATTCCCAGCGTAGGCATATTGGCAAGAAGGTTCCGTACATTCGTGCGGACATTGAACAACATGGCAACCTTGCGAGCTTCAAGCAGTTTATCCATCATCGTAGACGGATACTCAATGCCAATGCGCTTCCCAATCTCGTCAAACGCTCTCGCTATTGCCTCAGAATCGCCGGGTTCGATCTTGTCGAACATCGCCTTTTCTGCGTCAGTCAGGGAGAAGTCCTTCCACTTCTTCCCAAATTTCTCCAGACCTTCGCGGTTCAGAGCATCCATCTGCTTCTCGATATAGGACAATGCCGTCATCGGATCGTCCTTCATCATCGTGATAGCAGCCGCCTGTGAAAACTGTCCAGTCTTTGTCAGTTCCTGTGACATTCTTCTTAATACTTCAGCTGCCGCATCATGATTGCCCTGTGCGGAGAGTTCCTTTGCTATGCTATGGCCAAGAGGAATTGCCGCAGGATCATGTTCTGTCAGCATCTTGTCAAACTCATTACGCGCCGAATCCATACCCTGATCAAATATTTTCTGTGCCTTGTCTTTTGTATCAGCGTTATGAAGAACATTATAGATTTCAGGCTGATCGGAAAACTCTGCAGCAACCTCATCCGGAACATCTTCTACGCGCTGTGTGCGGACATTCTTGGCATAACTGCGCTCCATCTGACCTTCTGGCAGATCAATATCAGCCGCAGTAGCTTTCGACACATTGCCTGTTCCTGCAGGTTCAACTGACTTTACAACGTCTTCCGGATTTACAATTTCCCCATTGACAGATCCGGTGGAAGGTGTTAATTCCTTCATTTGATCAGACACATTTTTCGTATCAAATTGAGGAGGAATATACTTCCCGAGTTTTTCCGCATTTGGATCACTCTTGACAGCGGAAAGAATATCTGATAGTCTATAATTAGAAACAAGCCCATTAGGGATGCGATCAAGGGACTCGTTCCCCG
>JAILOV010000051.1 GCA_024690605.1 Lachnospiraceae bacterium
GGCAGGGAATCCCGATCACCCCGCAGATGAGAAAGGAAGGAACGCGATGACCGAAGAACAGAAACAGGCATACACACGCCGCATCACGCAGGCCAACAAGACCCAGCTGGTCACCATTCTTTATGAGATGACGGCTGATTATATGAAGGACGCGAAAAAGGCGATCGAGGGCGGCGACGGCGCGGAGACCGACCGGCAGATCCAGCTCGCGCAGGGCTGTGTGGATCAGCTGATCCACGGCCTTGACATGAAGGTCGAGATCTCCCAGAACCTGCTGCAGCTCTATCTGTTCGCGAAGCAGGAGCTGATCAAGGCGGTGACCGACCATGATCCGGTACATTTTGACAACGCCGGTATCGTGATCAACGGCCTGCATGAGACCTATCTCAAGCTGGAAAAGATGGATGATTCCAAACCCGAGATGGAAAACACGCAGTCCGTGGTCGCGGGCATGACCTACGGGCAGAGCGGCCTCAATGAGACGATCGCCGATCCCGACGCGAACCGCGGCTTCAAGGCCTGAGATCCCTTTTGTGCAAATTGTATAAGTGAAGCACTGATTTTTTGTGCACTTTTTCATTCCCCGGCAGATCTGCCGGGGAATTTTGCATAAAAAACAGGATGCCCTTTTGTGCAATCTGCCGAATATCACGCGCCCCCCTTGTCATGCGGCGGGGGCATCTGTTATGCTCCGTTCACAAACGCGAGGCCGGTTCCGGCAGCGCGTGATCCCCAAAGAACAAGAATCAGACAAATAGCGATCAAGAGAAAAGATCATGCGGAATGTATTACTTTTCGCGCTTTTGGCCGGTGCGGCAGCAACGGACTGGAAGCGCCATAAGATCTATAACCGTTGGACCTTTCCCGGCCTGCTAGCAGGAGTTGCCGCGGCGGGGGTCCTTGACGGAGCGGACGGCATCCGGTGTGCACTGTGTTCCGCGATATTTGCCCTGGTACTGCTGTTTCCGGTCTATCTGATCGGCGGGATCGGTGCCGGAGATGTGAAGCTTTTTGCAGCTGCCGCGTCGTTTCTGGAGCTGCGGGAGACCTTTCTGTGTATCTTTGTTTCCTTTCTGATCGGTGCGGGTTTCTCTCTTCTGCTCATCGTCGCGAAGAAGGGAAAACAGCGACAGATCCGTTTTGCACTGCCAATCCTCATCAGCATTCTGTTTGTTTCCGGAGGGAAGTTATGAACGAAGTGAACATCGTGATCGTGGATGAAGATGCCGATTTTTGCAGAAGACTGGACGGGTGTCTCCGCGAGCGGCTGCAGTTCCCTGTTTCCGTGCATGATTACACGGATCCGCAGGCATTGTCGGCACATGAGAAGAGAGAGGACACCTCGGCGCTCCTGATATCGGAAGGGGCACTGCAGAAGACATCGATCGAGGGATTCCCGCGGGTGATCGTGCTGTCGGAGGGTCTCGGGGTCGAGGTCCAGGCGCCGACGCTCCGGCGGGTGAACAAGTACCGTGCACTGAGCGGTCTCTTCAAAGAGATCACCGAAATGGTCATGGATGCGGGTCTTCTAAACGGTCAGTTGTTCTCGCAAAGCGGAAAGCACGCACTGCGGATCGCCTTCTTTTCGCCCCTTTCGCGATGCCTGCAGACGACGAGCGCGCTTACCCTTGCACAGCTGTGCGCGGAGCAGAGGAAGACGCTGTACCTGGGGCTGGAACCTTTTCCCGGTCACATCGCCTGCTCCGGGGAGTCCGGCGGCCTTTCGGAACTGCTTTATTACTACGAATGCGAACCGGAGAAGATCGCGCTGCATGTAGAAAAGACCAGGGTGCAGCTGGGTGCGCTCCATGTGATCCCGCCGGCACAGTCCTGCACGGATGTTCTGGAGACGGAAGCAGGGCGCTGGGACGAGCTTTTTACGCGGATCTCGACGGAGACCGATTACGAGGTCATCGTGACGGATTTCAGTGTGTGTGTCCGCGGACTGACAGATCTGCTGCGCGGATTCGAGCGGATCGTCACGATCGAAAGGGACGACGGGATATCCGGTGAGAAGCTGCACTTTTTTGACAGAATGCTTAAACGGAGCGGGCACGAAGATCTGCGTGCAAAAAACACGCGGCTCACACTGCCCGTCTTTCCGAAACTCCCCGCGGATCCCGCGCGGTACGGAGAGGGGCAGCTTGCTGACTATTGGAGACAGGTGATGCACAGGGAGGGATTTCTGTCCGATGACGACCGTACATGAACAGATGCGCAGTTCCATACAGGAAACGCTGCTGGAACATCTTGATTTTTCCAGGGAGATCCCAGACGGAGAAATGTTTGAGCAGATCGATCGCGAGGTCCTGCGGGAGGCAAGGGAGAGGGAGATCCCTCTTGCGGAGAGACGACGCCTGCGAACGGAGATCTTCGCTTCGATCCGAAGGCTCGATATCCTGCAGGAACTGGTGGATGATCCGACGGTGACGGAGATCATGGTGAACGGCACGGATCACATCTTTATTGAGCGTGCAGGCAGACTGGAACGCTACGAGGCGTCCTTCTCATCAAAAAAGAAGTTGGGCGATGTGATCCAGCAGATCGTCGCCCGTTGCAACCGGGTAGTCAATGAAGCATCTCCCATTGTGGATGCCAGGCTGGAAAACGGTTCCCGTGTCAACATCGTGCTGGATCCGGTCGCGCTGAACGGACCGGTCATCACGATCCGCAGATTTCCCGAGCATCCGATCACCATGGAGCGCCTGATCGCCTTCGGCTCGATCACGCAGTATCTGGCGGACTATCTTTCCGTTCTTGTGCGCGCAGGCTACAACATTTTTATCTCGGGCGGAACCGGATCCGGCAAGACCACGTTTTTGAATGCGTTATCGGACAGCATTCCGGCGGACGAGCGGGTGATCACCATCGAGGACAACGCGGAACTGCAGATCCGGCATGTTCCGAATCTGGTACGCATGGAGGCACGAAACGCGAATGTGGAGGGCTGTAAGGAGATCTCGATCCGCGATCTGATCCGTTCTTCACTCCGAATGCGTCCCGATCGCATCATTGTCGGAGAGGTTCGGGGGAGTGAGGCGATCGATATGGTGCAGGCCATGAACACGGGACATGACGGGTCCATGTCGACCGGACATGCCAACAGTGCGCGGGATATGCTGGCACGGCTGGAGACCATGATCCTGATGGGGATGGATCTGCCGCTTCCCGCGATCCGGGGCCAGCTGGCAAGCGGGATCGACGTGATCGTGCATCTGGGAAGACTTCGCGACAGGACCAGAAAACTGCTGGAGATCTCGGAGATCACAGGTGAGGTGGATCCGGTAACCGGCAGGATCGAAGTGCGGAGACTCTTCCGTTTTGCGGAAACGGGAGTGGAAGAGGACGGCCGTGTCCGCGGCATGTTTATCAGAGAGGAGGAATTGCAGAATGAAGGAAAGCTTCAGACGGCTGGTCTTGTCCTGCCGGCCTGGCCCGGCTGACTGGCCGATCGTGTTGAAGGGGATCGGTGTGATCGCGCTGTTCGCCTGGTTCTTTTATCGCTCTCTCTGGGCGGCGCTGTTTCTCTCTCCTCTGTTTTTTCCCTTTTTTATCAGAGAGAAAAAGGAGGCGGACGCAAAACGTTCACGGGAGCTCGGTATCCAGTTCCGGGATGCGATCCTTTCCGTGGCGACCAGTCAGAAGGCCGGCTATTCCGCGGAGAATGCATTCCGGGAGGCAGTGAATGACATGTCGCTCCTATACGGAAAGGGGAGCCCCATTGTAAAGGAGTTTTCCAGGATCGTGAAGGGACTGGCCAATAATGTGACGCTCGAAAAACTGCTGTTCGATCTCGGCGAGCGGTCAAACCATCCGGATATCCGGGAATTCGCACAGGTCTTTGCGGTTGCCAAGAGGAGCGGCGGAAACATGACACAGATGATCGCCGATACGGCTGACGTGATCGGTGAGCGGCTTGCTGTAGAAAACGAGATCGCGGTCTTGCTCGCGGCGAAAAAGATGGAGGCGCGCATCATGGATATCGTCCCGTTCTTCATCATCTTCTATGTCGGTCTGACATCGCCCGGATTTTTTGATGTTCTTTACCACGACCTCACGGGTGTAGCGATCATGAGTGCGTGTCTGGCGGTCTATCTTGCCGCGTATCTGCTGTCCGAAAAGATCATGTCGGTGGAGGTCTGAAGCCATGGCTGGGATCATTCCGTTTTTGTATCTCATTCCTGCCGCAGGGATCGGTATCCTGTGGCTGTTCGCCCGAAAAGAGAGCCTGCCCGCGGGTGACCGGGAGGAAACAAAAGGATTCCGCGGTCAGTTTGCCGGGATCGGTCTTTTCCTCTACAGAAGGATCCCGTATTTCGGGAGACGGGGACGTCGCGTGAGGATCACAGCGGATCTTGGTGTCCTGGAGCAGCGTGTGAGTTCGCAGGACGCGGAGCACCTCTATTATGCGGACAAGATCGGTGTCGCCGTGATGCTGATCTTTGCGGGAAGTGTTCTGGCCTGCCTTGTCTCCGTATCGGCCAGACAGGATCATGTGGTGGAGAACGGCGCGATCGGCAGAAAGGATTACGGCAGGGGAACCCGAAAGGAGACGCTGGTCTACAGGGCCGCAGATGATGATTCTTTTGAAAAGGAGATCACCGTATCCGTGACGGAACGACGCTACACCGCGGAGGAGACGGACAGGCTCTTTGCGGAGGCAGCGGAAAAACTGCCGTCTGTTATAGCGGGTGAGAACACCTCTCTGGATGAGGTCCGGAGTGATCTGAAGCTGGTGCGGACGATGGAAGGTTATCCGTTTGCAATCTCATGGAAGATCGGCAATTACTCTTTGCTCCATTCGGACGGAAAACTGCAGACGGATCATATACCGACTGAGGGTGCCGTCCTGATGCTCACGGCGCGGTTTTCCTATCTGGATCGGCAATGGGAGCAGGAGCTGCCGGTTCACGTTTTTCCCCCGCTCTATTCACAGGAGGAACTGTGGGAGCAGGGGATGCAGAAGCTTCTGCAGCAGGCGGATCAGGCGACGGAGCATGAGGCCTATATGAAGCTTCCGCAGACGATCGGAGGAAGTGACTATATCTGGTCGGGCAAGACCCGCGACGACGCGGGGCTGTTGTTTCTGCTGATCCTGATCGCTGCCGCCGGTGTCTATGTGATGAAGGACAGGGATCTTGAAAAGCGGGTCAGAGAACGGGAAGAGGAGCTTGCGGGAGACTATCCGCAGTTTGTGTCGAAGCTCACGCTGTATCTCGGAGCGGGGATGACCGTTCGCAATGTATTCGGAAAACTGGCCGGTGACTATGCCGGCAGACGAAAGCGGGGCGGAGGATCGCAGTATCTCTATGAGGAACTCGGTCGTGCGGTCAATGAGATCGAGAGCGGCGTTTCCGAGGCGGATGCCTATGAGCATTTTGCGTTTCGCTGCCGTTCCCAGCAGTATATCCGTCTCTGCACGCTTCTGACACAGAATCTGAGAAAAGGGAACGCCGAGCTGCTGCGGCTTCTTCGGGAAGAATCCAAAAAAGCACTTGATGAGCGGATGGATCGTGTCAGAAAACGCGGGGAAGAGGCGGGAACAAAACTGCTTCTGCCGATGATGCTGATGCTGGTGGTCGTCATGGTGATGATCATGGTCCCGGCGTTTCTTTCGATCTAGTGTTATCACCCGACGCGGCTTCCCGGGAGCTGCGCGGGAAAAAATAACAAATCTCAGGGAAAGGAGGACAGAACATGAAGCGGATATGGATGACGGGCAGACAGCTGCTCGATCGTGCGCGGTCGTTTCTTAAGGATGAGAACGGTATGGGCACGGTGGAGATCATTCTGATCATCGTGGAAAAGCCTAACGCAAAACACAGGTATGTTTTATGTGGAAATTAAAGGATTCATTATGAGGGAGTAAAGATAAGTGTTTGTAATATTAGGTCTGGTTTTATGAAAGGAAGGTAAGGATGGATGTTT
>JAILOV010000079.1 GCA_024690605.1 Lachnospiraceae bacterium
TGCGGGCGGACGCAATGCGTGCCGCCTGCTTTCGTTATGCGCGGTTCTGTCGCTTCTGACGCTCGGCGCGTGCGGAGGAGGAAACGCGCCCGCCGATGCCGGGAGCGCGGCGGGAGGAGAGGAGATGGCGGTACAGAAACAGACAGCAGCGGAAGGCTTTGATCGGGAGATGCACCGTCTGGAACCTAAAAATGTGACGGTTCATGATCCGACGATCTTTACCGACAGCGACGGAAAATACTACCTCATCGGAACCCATCTGACCAGGGCGAGATCCGATGATCTCTTTGACTGGGAACAGACGGATCAGACCTTCCGCGAAGCCATCGACAGCGAGACGATGAAGAAGATCCGCGTCTGGAACGACGATTTCAAGGCAGGCAGTCCGGTCGGTTATCTGTGGGCGCCGGACATGATCTACAACACGTCGATGGGAAAGTACTGCATCTATCTCTCCGCCAACGGCGATCACTGGCAGTCCAATATCGTGCTGCTGACCGGAGATTCGCCGGAGGGTCCCTTTTCCTATGCGGGATCGGTCGTCTATGGAGGCTTCACGGAGGAAAACTGGAGAAACACGGATGTTGCGGAGGTGCTGAAGCTCGACCGGGCACAGGATGAACTGCCGAAGCACTATATTCTGAACGGCGTGGCGAATGATCACTGGGGCGACAAATTTCCGAACTGCATCGATCCCTGCGTCTTCTATGACGCGGAAGGAAAACTGTGGATGAGCTACGGATCCTGGTCCGGCGGGATCTTCCTCCTCAGACTCGATCCGAAAACGGGTCTGCGTGACCGGAGCGTGGAATATCCGACGCAGAAGCATTCGGATGCGTATTTCGGCACCCTGATCGCCGGCGGTTCCTATGTGACGGGGGAGGGCTCCTTTATCGAATACATGAACGGATATTACTGGCTGTTCCTGTCCTACGGAGAGCTGCAGGCGCATGGCGGCTACAACATCCGCGTCTTCCGTTCGGAAAAACCAGAGGGCCCCTATCTTGATGCGCGCGGGAACGGTGCCTTTTACGATACCTATGTGCAGAACTGCAATTTCCCGACGGGGGAACGTCTCTTCGGACCGTACCGCTGGAGAACGGCGGACATCGGCATGGTCTCGCAGGGGCATAATTCTGTTCTCGCTGACGGGGACGGACGGATCTATATGGCCTTTCACACCCGCACGACGGACGGAACGGAATATCACTATGTGCGGATACATCAGCTGTTCTTTAACAGGAACGGCTGGCCGGTTGCCGCGCCGTACCGGACGCATGGGGAGCACCTGCCGGAAACGGGACTTGACAGGGATGCGATCATCGGCGATTATGAGATTATCCTGCATCGGACAGAATTAAACTATGCCGAGCAGGAACTGAATCCGACGGAACGGCTGACGCTTCTCGCTGACGGCAGCATCACCGGTGATTATGGCGGAAAGTGGGAAACGGAGCCCGGTACGCCGTATATCACGCTCCATCTGCTGGCGGAACATGACGAGGAGAGCGATGATTATCAGGGAGTGGCGCTGAAGATGACCATCGATGATACGGATCTGGAAACGACCGTGTTTACGCTGTTAGGCGAACACGATCAGCTGACACTCTGGGGGTCGCGTCTTGTCGGATAGCGGCAGGAAGTGTCTGCGCTGTCTCCTGCGGGATCTTGCCGAGGAGGATCAGCGGGATCTGAAAAAATATCTGGACGCGATCCGAAAAGAGGACCGCGCACCGGAAGCGGTTGTAGAAAAACGACTGGAGATCTGCAGAGGCTGCGAAAAACTCACGGAAGCGACCTGCGAAGCCTGCGGCTGTTATGTGGAATTCCGAGCAGCCATAAAGGACGGCAGATGCCCAAAAAAGAAGTGGGACAGGGGGGATCTGTAGAATGAAAAGACTCGGGAACGGACAGGTGAAGATCCTGCCGGGACTCTTTGCGGAGCGGATGCGGCTGAACCGGGATTATATCAGGGAACTGGATGTCCGCTGTCTGCTGCAGAACTATTATCTGGAGGCCGGTGAGATCATGGACGGTCTGCAGGTGGTGGAGGATCCGGGAAAAGCACGGCTGCACTGGGGATGGGAAGCACCGACCTGTCAGCTGCGCGGTCATTTTCTCGGTCACTGGATGTCCGCTGCAGCCCGGATCGTCAGGCAGGAACAGGACGAGGAACTCGCCGCCAGGATCCGTTTTGTCGTGAGGGAGCTTCACAGACTGCAGAAACTGAACGAAGAGGGCGGCAGCACACCCGGATGGGTCGCACCGATCCCGGAGAAATACTTTACGATCCTGATGACCGGCCGCTATATCTGGTCGCCGCAGTACACGATGCACAAGCTACTCATGGGACTGACGGAGGCTTATCTCCTCCTGGACAACGAGGAAGCGCTCACGGTGCTGAAGGGACTTGCCGGCTGGTATCTTATCTGGACTGAGAAAGCAGCGGAACGCGCTGAAAAGGAAGGGGGCGAAAACGCAGTCTATGCCGGAGAGCAGGCGGGGATGCTGGAGATCTGGGCGGAACTGTACGCCGCAACAAAGGAGGTATGCTTCCGGACACTCGTTGAACGCTATGAGAACAACGGACTCTTCGATGTCCTCGATAACGACGGCGACCCGCTGACGGACAACCACGCAAACGCCAGCATTCCGCTGGCACACGGCGCGGCACGCATGTTCGAGACCACCGGGGATCCGAAATGGCGGGAGCGCACGGAACGCTTCTGGAAGAAGGCGGTAACGGAACGCGGGATGTTCGCGACCACAGGTGCCAATGCCGGTGAATTCTGGGTGCCGCCGCACAGAGAGGCAGAGTTCCTCTCCAAAACGGATCAGGAATTCTGCACTGTCTACAACATGGTGCGACTGGCATGGTATCTCTACACCTGGACGGGAGAGACGGTTTATGCCGTTTATATCGAACGGGCGCTCTACAACGGATTCCTGGCACAGCAGAGCAGGGTTTCCGGCATGCCATCCTATTTCCTGCCGCTCATGACGGGCAGCCGCAAGAAATGGGGCAGCAAACGCAATGATTTCTGGTGCTGCACGGGCACGATGGTGCAGGCGCAGACGCTTTATCCGGATCTGATCTACACGGCGGATGAAGAGAACAGAACGCTTTTTGTCTCGCAGTATATCCCGTCCGAGGTGCGGGCGGATCTGGGCGGCGTGCGGATCACACTCACACAGAAGACCGGCATGAAGAACTACAGCAATCAGGCTTTCTTTGATGAGCACGGCGGCGGTTCGGTCTCCCGCTGGGCCATGCAGTTTTCCGCGGATACCGATCGAAAGGAAGCGTGCACGCTGGCACTTCGCGTTCCTTCCTGGTGTGACGGGACGCCCCTGGTCATGATCGGTGACAGGACCCTTGACGCGGACGAAGTGAAGAAGGCGACCGACCGGGGATATCTGAAACTCACACAGGTTTTTGCCGGGGAGACGGTCTCGATCATTTTTGCCGCAAAGCCCGTGTTTGAACCGCTCCCCGATGAACCGGATCTGGCAGCGATCCTTTCCGGCCCCATCGTGCTGGCGGGACTCACGGACAAGGATCATGCACTTACGGGCGCGTCGGCGGAGGCGGTCCTGAAGAGACGCATGACACACACCTATGGCACGTTCCCCTGGGAGCAGGACCATTATGTGACGGCAGGCCAGCCGGAAAATGTAGAATTCATTCCTCTCTACGAGGTGGAGGATGAGGCGTACACCGTTTATTTCAGAACAAGGAAAGGGTGAGGGACAAAACGATGGCAAAGCTTGTGATCAACGAAAACAAAAAGCTCGGGACGATCGCACCGGAGATCCAGGGACATTTTTCCGAGCATCTGGGCCGCTGCATCTATGAGGGACTCTACGTCGGCGAGAATTCCGACATTCCCAACGTGAACGGCATGCGGACCGATGTCGTGGAAGCGCTAAAGGAGATCCGGGTGCCGCTGCTGCGCTGGCCCGGCGGCTGTTTTGCCGACGAATACCACTGGCGGGACGGGATCGGCGAGAAATCGGGACGCAAGAAGATGGTCAACACGCACTGGGGCGGCGTGACGGAGGACAACAGCTTCGGCACCCATGAGTTCATGGAACTCTGCAGGCAGATCGGCTGCAAGACCTATGTCAACGGGAATGTCGGGAGCGGCACGGTGCAGGAGATGAGCGAATGGGTCGAGTATATGACCTTTGCCGGCGTTTCCCCCATGGCGGAGCTCAGAAAGGCAAACGGCCACGAGGAGCCATGGGATGTAGATTACTTCGGCGTCGGCAACGAGAACTGGGGCTGCGGCGGCAACATGACGCCCGAGCACTACGGCAATGAGTACCGCCGTTATCAGACCTATGTGCGGCAGTATGACGAAAAACGGCCCGTGAAGAAGATCGCCTGCGGAGCCAACAGCAACGACTATCACTGGACGGAGGGCGTGCTCAGGACCTGCTTTGACCACACGCCGGCGCACATGCACGGCTTCATGGATCTGCTCTCCCTGCACTATTACACGGTCCCCGGCCCCTGGGAGAAGAAGGGGAGCGCGACCGACTATACCGATGAGGAATGGTATCTGACACTGAAAAAGGCGTATTTCATGGAGAAGCTCCTGAAGGGTCACATGGCGATCATGGATCAGTATGATCCGGAAAAGAAGATCGGCCTGTCGGTCGATGAGTGGGGGACCTGGTTCGATGTGGAGCCGGGCACCAATCCGGGCTTCCTCTATCAGCAGGCGACGGTCCGCGACGCCCTGGTCGCGGGCATCACGCTGAATATCTTCAATAAGCACTGCGACCGCGTGAAGCTCGCCTGCATCGCGCAGATGGTCAACGTTCTGCAGGCAGTGATCCTGACAGACGGAGAGAAGATGGTAAAGACACCGACCTGGCATGTCTTCAATCTCTTTAAGCATCATCAGGGTGCGGAGCTTCTCATGAGCGCGCTCGATGACGAAGGGGAAACCGGAACGGAGGAGAACCGGGTGCCGATGGTCACGGAATCCGTCTCCGAAAAGGACGGCGTGATCACGATCACGGTAAACAATCTCTCTCTTGACCGGGATCAGGAACTGACGGTGGAGTTTACCGAAGATGCGGACAGAAGTGTCGTGGAAGCAGCCGTCGTCACAGCCGGTGACGTGCATGATCACAACACCTTTGATCAGCCGGATACGGTGAAGGCCGTGCCCTTTACGGCTTATCAGGCAAAGGGCAGGACGATCACGCTCACGCTTCCGAAGGCCTCTGTCGTGATGATCAGAGTGGAGTAAATCGCGAGAGGTCTTTTAACATCGCGAAATATATGATATAATCCCCTGTGGACGTGCGTTTCGTTTTTGGTCCGCGGGGGATTTTGCTTGTTAAGATTCTTTTATGTGATCTTCATAAATCTGTTCCGGACGCCGTATATGATCAGGAAGATGCGTTACTACGCGGATCACCCGGAGAAATATTCCGAGGAGGAGCGCTACGCACTGGCCAAGCGGGTCGTCAAGATGATCAAATTCACCGGCTGCATCCTGACGGTCGGCGAGGGAACGGAGAATCTCCCGAAAACAGGCGGCTATATCCTCTATCCGAACCACCAGGGAAAATATGACGTGCTGGGCATCATGCACACGCACGAGGCGCCGCTTTCCTTCATCATAGATGACACCAAATCGCACGGCATCCTGATCTCCGAGTTCACGGATCTTGTGCAGGGCGGGCGGATCAAGCTCAAGGATCTGCAGCAGACACTCGCTCTTTTCAAGGAGCGGGCAGCCAGGGTGGCAGCTGGGCAGCGTCTGATCATCTTTCCCGAGGGCGTCTACCGGATCGGGAAGCGCAATGAGGTGGATGAATTCAAACCCGGAAGCTTTAAGCTCGCCAGAATGGCCAAGGCGCCGATCGTGCCCGTGGTCCTGTATGATTCCTATAAGGCTTTCAACAGCCTGTATTTCGGACCGTTAAAGACCCGCGTGCGCTATCTCAAGCCCATTCCCTACGAGGAATACGAGCATATGCGGACCGCGGAGATCGCCGATATTGTGCGGGGACGCATCCTGGAAGCCATGGCAGAGATCGAGAGCAGCAAGAGACACTGAGAAAGGAAACGTTCATGGGAGACATGAGAAAACACGTGGCTGTCCTTATGGGACAGGCCGATGAGGAGTTTCAGGCGCGATTCCTCAGGGGATTTTCCGATAAAGCGGCAACGCTGGATCTGGATGTCTCCGTTTTCTCGATGCGCATGAGGAATCAGACAACGACGGAGCGCGAGATCGGTGATGCCTCTGTTTTCCATGCGGTCAACTTTTCCCTTTTTGACGCGGTAGTCGTGATGGCAGACACGATCCAGGCATCCGGTGTGGTGGAACATCTGGAAAACCGGATCCGGGACGAATTTCACGGGCCGGTGCTTTTTGTGGACGGAGACAGCGAATGCTTCCCCGTGCTCTGGACGGACAATGTGCGCCCGATGAAAGCACTTGTCGATTATCTGGTGGACGACTGTGATTACCGTGATTTTGCGTTTCTCACCGGCAAGAAATGGAACCGGCATGCGCAGATCCGTCTGGAGGCGTTTCGGAATGCGCTCAAGGATCACTGGATCGAACTGGATGAGGACCGTGTCTATGACGGTGATTTCTGGTACACGAGCGGCATGTCCTGTGTCCGCAAGATGCTGGATTCCGGGCGGGCCCTTCCGCAGGTGGTGGTCTGTGCCAACGATATCATGGCGATCGGTCTGTGCGGGGAACTGGAAAAAAACGGTCTGCGCGTGCCGGATGATATTGCCGTTGCCGGTTTTGATTCCTTCTTTGAGGGACGGACGAGCCCGAAGGGCATCACCTCGGCTGCGCTTGACGCACAGGGATGCGGCGCCCATGTCGCCGGTGAGCTTGTGCGTCTCATGCAGCATCAGGACGTGCGGCCGCATGTGGATCAGGCACCGACGCTGATCACCGGCGGAACCTGCCGCTGCAATTCCCGGGTGCCGGCTGCCAGCGAGGCTTTCGGAAACAGACGCTGGACCTGGGAAACCTATGATTCCCGGATGAGTTATTCCGCGCTGCACAGCACCTTTGACGATGACCTGATCGCGCCGAAGACGCTGGAGGAATTCCTGCAGGTGGTCTGGAGCCATCTGATGCGCATGGTCGATATCGAGGAGTATTATCTGGTCCTGGACAACGCCTGGAGCAATCCGGACGCGCACCATCAGGGAAGCTTTTCCACCGGCAGCTTATCAAATGAAGTGATCTGCGCGCTGCATTATATCTCCGGTAATTCCACCGACGGGATGATCCAGCCGGAGCGCCGTTTCCCGCTGTTCCAGATGCTTCCGGACCTGCAGACCGCGGGAGGGGATCCCGTGCTGCGCTTCTTTGTGCCGCTGTTCTTTGAGGACAGAGCCTTCGGCTACGCGGTAGCGGTCTTCAAAAAGAACGGCAACATCTATGACAAGGAATTCCGTCTTTATACCGACGCGCTCTCTCGTGCGCTTGAGGTTCTCATGCGCTCGCAGATGCTCGCCGGCAGAGAGATCGAGATTGAAGGCTTCGGTCAGAATGCGGAGCAGAAGGAAAAGAAGACCACGCGCAGGGAACTGACGAGGGATGAGAAAAAGGAATACAAGGAGACGATGAAGATCCTTGATCAGAATCTGTTCCGCTATTTCTTCCAGCCGATCGTGAGCGCGGAGACCGGTGAGATCTACTCCTATGAGGCCCTCATGCGCGCGGACAGCGCACTGCCCATCAGTCCGTTAAATCTGATCCGATACGCCCAGATGGACGGTCGACTCTATGACATCGAGCGTGACACGCTGATGAACGTTCTCAACATCATCACAACCAATGAGATCTTCGAGGATAAAAAGGTGTTCATCAACAGCATTCCGGGCGTCCTGCTCAATGACGAGGATCGCACGAGGATCGAGGGACTCTTGAAGAAACGGGCGGATAACGTGGTCATCGAGATCACGGAGCAGGCGGAGATGGGAGACGAGGAGCTGGAGAACCTCAAGGAACGCTATCGCGGACTGGGGACCAGGATCGCGCTCGATGACTACGGCATGGGCTATTCCAACGCGGGGAACCTCCTGCGGTATATGCCTGATATCGTCAAGATCGACCGGACGCTTTTGTCCGATATCGAGAAGAACAAACAGAAGCAGCATTTTGTGCGCGAGATCATCGATTTCTGTCACGACAACGGGATGCTTGCGCTGGCCGAGGGCGTGGAGACACCCGAGGAGATGCGCACGGTGATCCGTTTCGGCGCCGATCTGATCCAGGGCTATTATACTGGCAGACCCGC
Source organism: Lachnospiraceae bacterium (assembly GCA_024690605.1). Lineage (GTDB taxonomy): Bacteria > Bacillota > Clostridia > Lachnospirales > Lachnospiraceae > Butyrivibrio. Next base: position 8,299 of record JAILOV010000079.1, read on the forward strand.
GCCCGAACCCGTGGAATCGATCAACGAAAATGTCCGGAGCGAGATCCGGCGCTATCAGCAGGAGCGTCAGGACGGCAGCGATCAGACGATCTTTGCCGCCGGAAAGAGCAGCCGCGTCCTCATGAGCAACCTCATCAAGGAAGGCATCACGCATATCCTGGTCGGTGAGGATCGCATGGCCTACCGTGACATTGCCTTTGCGGGAGCGCCCGGTCAGCGGGCCAACATTCATATGGAGGTCGCCAGAGGCTATGAAGGCGTGATCACGCTGGAAAATGTCTGTCTCGCCAACATCAAGAACCGTCCCTGCATCGAGATCGGTGAAGGCGCACGTGTGATCCTGATCCTCATGGGCAACTCGATCCTGACCGGAAACGGGATCCATGTGTGTGACGGGAGCGATCTCCGGATCGAAGGAAGCGGAAATCTCGAGATCCGGGTGAACGGCGACGACTACTACGGGATCGGCGGCGGCAGAAACGAGCGTCACGGCAAGATCACCTTTTCCCAGGACGGCGAGATCCGGATCAACGCCAACGGCAATCAGGGAGTCTGCATCGGCTCCGGTAAGGGTGGCGGACTTGAGATCAACCGCGGCAGATACAATCTGCTGCAGAGCGGGCAGAGCGGTGTCGGCATCGGCTCTGTCGAAGGCTATGAGCATTTCATTCTACAGGATTGTGAGCTCAGCGCGGACGCGACGCTGACGAACTGCGTGATCCTCGGTTCTCTCCGCGGAAGCAGCGACATCACCATCGAACGGGCCGCCGTCCGTCTCTATGGTGCTGCCAAGCGACTGGTCGCGATCGGCAGCCTGGACGGCGTTTCCACCGCCATGCATCTTGCGGACGGCAATGTCGACGCGGATCTGCAGATGGATATGGGAACGGCGATCGGCTCGTTCGCGGGAGCGACCCAGGTCGATATCCAGCGCGCCGGCATGAAGATCGATGTGAGAGGGCAGGAAGCGCTGGGCATCGGCGGAGCGAATGAGCGCATCAAAGTTTCCTTTGATATGGCCAATGTGCGCTGCGATGTCCGCAGCGAGCAGCGATGCGTCACGAAAGCACCGGCCGAGAATCTGAAGATCACGGAGAGCCGCTGCCGCTTCATCGTGAACGGTGCGGAGACGGTCCTGTGACAACCGTTCCGGCTGTGTGATATCAACGAAACAAGATGAGAAAAAGGCTCCGGTTTTCACCGGAGCCTTTGCTGTATCCGTGATGCTGTTGTCCACGATCAGACCTTGAAATAACTGATCGTGTCGGACAGGTTGCCGGCCAGATCCTGCAGCTTGGAAGCGGACTCGTTGATCACGGAGAAGGTGGCGTTGAGTTCCTGCATGGAGGCGTTGGTCTCCTGCGTGGAAGCCGCGTTCTCCTCGGAGATCGCAGACAGATCCTGAATGATCTCCACAAGCGAGGACTTGGCATCGTTGAGGCTGCCGATCATGCCCGCGATGGACTGGGAATTCTCCGTCACGACCGTGACATTTTCGGCCATCTCCGTCATGTCCGCCTTGGTATTGTTGATCTTCTCACCCTGCAGACCGATGCTCTCGTTCAGGGAATCCATGACCGCAACGGAGGAGCGGGCATCTTCAAGAAGCTTGTCGACGATGGATTTGATCTCATCGGCGCTGCGCTTGGACTGATCCGCGAGCTGCCGGATCTCATCCGCGACGACCGCGAAGCCCTTGCCGGCCTCGCCCGCTCTGGCGGCCTCGATGGAAGCGTTCAGCGACAGCAGGTTGGTCTGGGAAGCGATGTCATTGATGGCATCGGAGAACTTCGCAATGGAATTGGCGCTGTCGTTGGTCGCCTGGATCGTGGCGCCGATCTCGCTGACGGCGGCGGCCACGCTGGCATTCTGTTCGACGATCTCGTCAAGGGCGCGGGAAGCCTTATCGCAGCTTTCCTGCATCCGACGGGAAGCCTCATCGAGAGAGGAGACATTGTCGGAGATGTTGTCGATGTCGGTGCCGATGGAATCGGTCCGGACAGCGGCACTCTGCACACTCTCGGCCTGGGAGACCGCTCCCTTGGAGACCTCGCCGACCGCGTCGGTGACCTGCGTGGAGGCCTGCGAAGCCTGATTGGACGAATCGGCAAGATCCGTACCGGAGTTGGTGAGCTCGCCGGCAGCCGCCTTGGACTGTCCGATGACCTCCTTGAGCTTGTTATCCAGATCCACAACGCTCTCTGCGATGACACCGAGCTCATCCCTGCGCGCGATGAGACCTTCATCAACCTCGAGGGAAAGATCGCCGGAAGCAAGCGTCTTGACATTGTCCGCGATCTCCTGCATCATCCGGGAATACTTGAAGGCGAGCAGGATGCCGATGGTGACGAACACGACCGCACCGATGACCATGAAGATGATCATGCCGGCGACCTTGGCATTCATCTCCTTGTTGATCTGATCGGCCAGCTTGCCTGCGAAGAAGGAACCGATGATCTTGCCGTCCTGTTTTAACGGGGTGTAGTAGACATAGTAGGGTTTGCCGTTGATCACGGTCTTGAAATCGGCGAAGTCCTTGCCGGCGCTGACGGAGGCGTAGACCTTGTCGGAGATGTCCTTGCCCTTCATGCCCTCAATGGTCGTGACCCGCCGCGTCTTGCCGATGATGACGGTATATTCCAGACCGGTGTTGGCATGCAGCTCGTTGAGATAATGGCCGAAGTCGGATTCCATGTCCCACTCGCCCTTGTAGAGGACGCCGTCGACATCGTGCCATTCGCCTTCATACATGTCCTCGGCGGTGTCGCCCATCATGAAGCAGGCGACCTGGAGCATCTCCTCGCCCATCGTGTGATAGGCGCTCTGCAGCTCCCTGTAGGCGACGATACACAGGACCGCTGCCATCAGGAGCATGCCCAGAATCGTGATGAAAACAATGTGTCCGATCAGCTTTTTGTTTTTCTGTTGTTTGTCTTTCATGTCTACCCCCTTTCAAAAGCAAAATCTTTCCTCTATTTTATCAGAAAAAAACGGGAGAAGACAAGTGCTTTTATGGTCTTGCACAGTGCCGGAAATGAGCGTATAATTGTTCATGTTTATACGCATTTTTGTTTTTTGGCGCACAGGGGGTCTCATGTACGACAGCGAATTTCTTGCACGTTATCCGTTCTTTTCCGACATCATCCGATACAGCGGCCTTTCCACGGTCCTTGACCCTCTGACGGGTGTCGTTTCTAGGCCCTATATGATCGAATTCGTGCGGCGCATGATCAGGGATAATGTGCCGTTCACCTTTGCCCTTCTGGATCTGGACAATTTCAAGTTCATCAATGATACCTATGGCCATGAGACGGGCGACGAGGTGTTGAAGCATGTGGGCGACGATCTGATCCACTATATCGGGGACAGAGGTGTCATCGGCCGTTACGGCGGCGATGAATTTCTGATCGTCAATTTCAAGGATCTTGTCTACGCGGATAAAAAGAAATTCTTTGAGGGCATGTATGCCAACTATCATGTCAAGAACAATGTGCTCCGCAAAAATCTGCAGCTTGGCATCTGTGAACCGTATATCAGCGGGACGACCGGCTGCGCTAGCTTCCCGGAGGATGCGCAGGACTACAGCGGCCTGTTCGCGCTCATCGACAAGACGATGTACCGCGGCAAATGCAAGGGACGCAACTGCTATATCATCTATGTAGAAGAGAAGCACAAAAGCATTGAGATCGGCAAGCTGGAGGGCAGAGGTCTTTCCACGACGCTGCACAATCTGTCCGAGCAGTTTGATCTGATCGATGATCTGGAAGAGAAACTGCAGCTTGCGTTCACGACGCTCAGGGATGACCTGCGGGTGACGGACCTCTATTATGTCGGCAGGAGCGGGATCTTAAAGAGTGTGAGCAATTCGGAACTGGCCGAGCCCGTTCCGGGGATCGACAACCTGATGACCTGCGACATCTATTCGTCCAATAACATCGCCGACATTGAAGCCGCGAGTTCCTCGCTGTACCGGATCCTCAAGGAGCTGGACATGCTGAGCGTCCTGATCGTGCGGATCCGGATGCAGAAGGAAACCTATGGCTATCTGATGTGCGCGGAAAAAGACAACATGCGATACTGGCAGGAAAATGACTGCGCCGTTCTCTATTACATGGCGCGCGAGATCGCCTGGTTCATCCGTTCAACGGGGGCTGAGCTGGAATAGACGGATCAGCTCAGTTTCATATCGCCGTCCTTGATCAGTCCGGCGCGCCTGAACGGCAATGCAATGAGCGGGCAGAGTACGGCGGGCAGGACAAAGGAGATGAGCACGAGCCCCAGCCAGTCAAACGGAGTGATCGCCGCTTTGGCACCGCTTGCGACATCGCTCACCCATCCGGTGTATACACCGATCTGACCGACCAGACCGCAGGTTCCCATGCCCGAGGAAACCGGCGCACCCTGCATCTCAAGACCGAAAAGGCAGGTCGCGACGGGGCCCGTGATCGCCGAGGTCAGGATCGGCGGGAGCCAGATCCAGGGATTCTTCACGATATTCCCCATCTGCAGCATCGAGGTGCCGATCCCCTGGGACACGAGTCCGCCCCATTTGTTCTCCTTAAATGACATCACGGCAAAACCGACCATCTGCGCACAGCAGCCTGCGACCGCCGCACCGCCGGCGAGACCGATGAGGCCGAGCGCGGCACAGATCGCCGCGGAAGAGATCGGGAGTGTCAGCGCCATGCCGACGACGACGGAAACGAAAATGCCCATGAAGAAGGGCTGCAGATCCGTCGCCCACATGATCAGACTGCCGACGGACATCGCCGCACGGCCCAGAGGCGGGGCGATGAGCCAGGAGAGGAAGATGCCGATGAACACCGTGACGAGCGGCGTCACGAGGATGTCGATCTTTGTCTCTTTGGAGACGGCCTTGCCGCACTCCGCGGCGATGATCGCGACGAAGAGGACAGCGAGCGGCCCGCCCGCACCGCCCAGTGCGTTGGACGCAAAGCCCACGGCGGTCATCGAGAAGAGGACGAGCGGCGGGCATTTTAAGGCAAAGCCGATGGCGACCGCCATGGCCGGACCGCTCATCGCAGTGGCGATCCCGCCGACGGTGTAGTCCGTGCCGCTGATCTGCGCAACCGGCTGCGTCAGAAAACCGATGGAAAACTGGGTGCCGATCGTGTTGATGATTGTGCCGATGAGCAGGGAGCAGAAGAGTCCCTGTGCCATGGCACCGAGTGCGTCGATAAGATAGCGCTTTGCGGAGATCTCGATATCCTTGCGCTTTAAGAACGATTGGAAACGGTTCATGTTCATGCCCCCCGATATATTGAACAATGATGGCAACGTATCGCTCCGACCATTTGTGATCCGCTGTGATGCCCTGAAAAACAGGCAATATTTATTATATCATACCCCGCAGGAGTAAATCAAATGCGTCCATGTTGATGAGACGCGTGGATTCTGATAGACTTGAAACGATATTGCCGAATAACTCTTTCGGGGGACAGATATGAACCGCAGCTTCTACCGCAATGTTTTCACCCTGGCGCTTCCCATCGCCGCACAGAGCCTCATCACCATCGGTGTCAACATGCTGGACACCATCATGGTGGGAAGTCTCAGTGAGACGGCGCTTTCCGCGACCTCGCTTGCCAACTCCTTTATCAGCATCTACCAGATCTTCTGCATGGGTCTGGGCATGGGGGCGTCGGTCCTTGTTTCCCGCTACTACGGCATGAAGAAGACCGGCAGGGATCCGGAGGCCGCTGCGCATGCGCTCCGGCAGACCGTGAGCCTGATGCTGCGCCTCACGATCCTGCTGGCCGCTTTCTTTGCACTGGCCACGGCGCTCATTCCCGGTCTCCTGATGCGGATGTACACGGACGACCGCACCATTATCGAAGCCGGCTCCGTTTATTTCCGCTGGTCCGTGGCTGCCTATTTCTTCCTGGGGGCGTCGCTCACCACCACCATCGCGCTCAGGAGCGTGCGGCAGGTGCGGCTTCCTCTGATCGTCTCCATTGGTGCCTTCTTTGTCAATGTGGCGGCCAATTATGCCTTTATCTTCGGAAAACTCGGCGCACCGCGCCTGGAGATCGCCGGAGCCGCGCTGGGGACGCTGATCGCCCGGATCTTTGAAGCCTTTTTCATCGTGGGCTATCTCCTTGTCAAAGACCGGGAGATCGCTTTCCGCGCGCGGCATCTGTTCATGAAGACCGGCTCCGTCATGCGGGAATACACCAGAATCTGCGTTCCCGTGCTCGTCAGCGACGGGATCCTGGCCATCGGCAACAACACCGTGGCCATGGTCATCGGCCATCTGGGCAAGACCTTTGTCGCCGCCAATGCCATCACGGCCGTGACCCAGCAGCTCTCCACCGTGGTGGTGCAGGGCGTGAGCCAGTCCGGCGCCATCGTCACCGGACAGACCCTGGGAAGCGGAGACCGGGAGAAGGCCATGCGGCAGGGACATCTGTTCTTCCGCCTGGGGATCGGTCTGGGATTCCTCTCGGCGCTGTTCATCATCCTCGCGAAGAACCCGATCATCAATTCCTATGCGGGTGTGGGGGAGGAGACCCGGGCGATCGCGGGACAGCTGATGACCGCGATCAGTCTCATCATCGTGTTCCGCGCGACCAACAGCATCATGACCAAGGGCGTGCTGCGCGGCGGCGGCGACACGGCGATGCTCATGATCACCGACAACATCTTCCTGTGGACGATCTCCATCCCGCTGGGACTTCTGGCGGGCTTTGTCTTCCGGCTTCCGCCCTTCTGGATCTATGTCTGCCTGAAATCGGATGACATCATCAAGACGATATGGAGTTACCTGCGCTTAAGGAGCGGCAAGTGGATCAAAAAGATCCACACGTAAAGGCATTCGCGAAAAGGGGGGTCACGATGAAAACAGTAACGCTTGGAAAAACGGGGATCACGGTCGTGCAGAACGGCTTCGGCGCACTGCCGATCCAGCGGATCACGCAGGAGGAGGCGGTGGCGCTCCTGCGCAGGGCCTATGCCGGCGGCATGCGTTTCTTCGATACCGCCAGAGCATACAGTGACAGCGAGATCAAACTGGGAGCTGCCTTCGGTGACGGTTTCCTCGACCGCGGACAGATCATCATCGCCACCAAGACGGCCGCCAAAACGCCCGACGGCTTCCGCAGGGATCTGGAGACTTCGCTTAACAATCTCCGGACGGACTATATCGACATCTATCAGTTCCACATGATGGGAGAATGCTGGAGACCCGGAGACGGCAGCGGCATGTACGAATGCATGCAGAAGGCCAGGGAAGAGGGCCTCATCCGTCACATCGGCGGCACGGCACACAAGATCGGCGTCGCACGGGAGATCGTGGAATCCGGACTCTATGAGACGCTGCAGTATCCCATCAGCTATCTCGCGGATGACAGGGAGATCGAACTCATGCGGTCATGCCGGGATCATGGTGTCGGACTCATCTGCATGAAGGGAATGGCCGGGGGCCTGATCCGCAGCGCGCGGGCTGCCATGGCGTTCATCGGTCAGTTTGACGGTGCGGTGCCCATCTGGGGCATCCAGCGGGAGAGTGAGCTGGAGGAATGGCTCTCCTTCATGGAGGAGACACCTGTCATGGACGCGGAGACGGAAGCTTTTATCCGCAGGGAACAGGAGGAGCTGAAGGGAGATTTCTGCAGGGGCTGCGGTTACTGCATGCCCTGTACGGCCGGGATCCAGATCAACCAGTGCAACCGGATGAGCCTGATGCTTAGACGCGCACCGAGCAAAGGGTGGCTTGATGAACACTGGCAGCAGGAGATGGCCAGGATCGATGACTGCATATCCTGCGGCGCCTGTCTCCCGAAATGCCCTTACGGACTGGATATCCCGACCCTTTTGCGGAAGAATCTGGAGGACTACCGCGAGGTGCTCGCGGGCAGACGCAGTGTCTGACGAAACGACGCAGGCACGCGCGAGAACAGGAGGCTTCGATGCTCAAACAGCATGAATTTCCGATCATGGAATTTGATGACGCAAGCACGGCAAAGCTGAACCCGGCGTCCTTTGGACCCGGCCGGTTTTCCGCGGACAAGCTGGTGATCACCTTTTTCCCCGAGGTGATGGACAGACTGCGGGACAGGGGACTGATCGAAAAGGAGCAGACGATCCCCGGCGAGAATCCGGTGGATATCTACCGCTTTTCCGATGATCCCGGCGTTCTGATCACGCTGGGGCAGGTCGGCTGCCCGGCCTGTGCGGGAAATCTCGATCTGTTTCATGAGATGGGTGTAGAAAAGGTGATGTTCTGCGGAGGCGGCGGTGTTCTCGACGGGAACATCGAGGTGGGACAGATCCTGCTGGTGGACGGTGCGATCCGTGACGAGGGCTTTTCCTATCATTATCTGCCGCCGTCGAGGGTCGTGCACACGGACCGGGCAACGACGGATGCGATCGCCGCTTTTCTGGAAGAGGAGAAGGTGTCGTATCTCCGGGGACTCACTTGGACCACGGACGCGATCTTCAGGGAAACGGTGGACAGGATCGAGCGCAGAAAGGGCGAAGGTGCCCGGATCGTCGAAATGGAGCAGGCGGGCTGCATCGCCGTCGCGATGTTCCGCGGATTCACCTATGGCGCTCTGATCTATGGCGGAGACGATCTCTCCGGTGAGGAGTGGTCCAACAGAGGGTGGAGAAGCCGCGAGGGCGTGCGCTATGATCTGGTCATGCTGTGCCGCAGGCTCCTTTACCGCATCTGATGGGGCTTAATCGATCCCGATCACCTTGTCCGCGGGCAGGTACTTCCGGAGCATCGTTTCCAGTGCCTCGGGCTCAATGGGCTTGGAGAGATAGTCCCGGAAACCGGCCGCAAGATAGGTCTCGCGGGCGCCGGAGATGGCGTTCGCGGTCAGACAGATCACGGGCGTGTCGCGGTTCGGGTTGTTTCCGGCCGCTATCAGCTCGCGTAGCGTCTCAATCCCGTCCTTGTGCGGCATCATGTGATCCAGGAAGATGATGTCATAGGTGTTTTCGAGAGCCAGACGGATGCCTTCATCACCGCTTAAGGCCGTATCGATCCGGATCTGCAGGTTTTTCAGAAGACTGGTAAAGACAACGAGATTCATCTCCGTATCGTCCACGATCAGGATCTTCGCCTCCGGCGTCCGGAAGGATTCGTGATATTTCTCTCTGTGCGTGACGGTCTGCACCTGATCGGCGGCATTCAGCCGGTCACCGATCACCTCGTCACTGCGGACCTCCTGACGCAGGGAGAAGCTGAAGATGGAACCCTTGCCGTAGATGCTGTCCACCTCGAGGCGGCTCCCCATCATGGCGAGCAGGTTCTGCGTGATCGCCATTCCCAGACCGGTCCCTTCGATGGAACGGTTCCGTTCCTCCTCGATCCGCTCGAATTTGGAGAAAAGCTTTTCCATGTCCTCCGCCTTGATCCCGATCCCCGTATCCCGCACCTCGACGCAGAGTAAGAGCGAGCGTTTCTCACCGGGGATCCGCTTCTGGGACACCCGGAAGGCGATCTCTCCGTGCTCCGTATATTTCACGGCGTTCGTCAGGATGTTCGAGATGATCTGACGGATCCGCTTCTCGTCACCGCAGAGCAGATGCGGGAGCGACTCATCAAAATCCGTCGTGAGGATGAGTTTTTTGGCTGTCGCGCGGGGACGGATCATGTTGACGAGGTCGTTGAGGAGGGAAGCGATGTCATAGTCCGCGTTGATGATCTCCATCTTTCCCGCTTCGATCTTGGAAAAGTCGAGAATGTCGTTGATCAGGCCGAGCAACGTCATGCCCGCCGTGCGGAGATTCTCGGAATAGGTGAGGATCGCCGGGTCGTTGCTCTCCCGCAGCACCATCTCGTTCATGCCGAGGATCGCGTTGATGGGCGTCCGGATCTCATGGCTCATGTTGGAGAGGAAGGAACTCTTGGCCTCGTTGGCGGCGATCGCGCGCTCCGAACGGTCGATCAGCGCTTCGCGCGCCTTCTTTTCCTGATCGATGTCCACGACCAAAAGCAGCACATGCAGGATAAGTCCGGAAGGAGAGCGCTGGGAGGCGATGAAACGCGCCCTGCGCCAGCTGCCGTCCGCACTCAGATATTCCATCGTGACGGTGTTGGTCTTGGCGATCCGCTCCGGAAGCGTGGTGAAATCCACAAAGGCCATCATGTCCTCCAGTGACTCTTCGGAGACCATGTGTCTCATGACATCGTTTAGCGTCTGCTGTGCATTCGCGCGGTTGGCGCCGATCAGGCCGACGACCTGATCGTTGGCGGCCTTCACATCGTTAAAGGTGTCGTTGACGAGGTCAAAATCATAGACGGACATGTAGATGTCCGCGACGGAGGACAGCTGATGATTGAGCTGCTCCGCCTGGGAGAGGATGCTGTCCCGGACGCGCTTCTCGGTGTTGATGTTCTCCAGCATCCACAGGACATGGGTGACATGGCCTTCCTTGTCACGCCGGGACACCACATAGCGGGCCCGCACCCAGATGTTGCCGTAGCTTAAGTATTCCAGCGAGAGCACATCGCTCTCCGCGAATTTGGTATCCGGATCGGTCAGGTTGCAGAAGGCGATGGCCGCCTTCTTTGTGGGACTATCCGGCAGGCCGTTCATGATCCCGAAGAAGATCTCCTGCATGTTGTGGTTGCAGGAATTTACCGCCTTTTCGATGGCGGGATTGGCGTTGCGGATCGCCACGACGGAATTGTCGGGGATGTTGATCTCGCACAGGGAGATATAGAAATTGGCCGCGGAGGACAACTGGGTGTTGAGCCGGTCGGCCAGCGTGTTCCTGCTGGCATAGCGGATCGTAATGAAAAAGCCGAAGGTGATCATCAGGATCGTCACGACGATGCTGCCCCACAGCATCACCCAGAACAGCGGAACGCTGCCGAAGGCATGGAACAGGAGAACATTGTAGGTGATGACCAGGATCGAGAGGAACAGGCTCAGCATAAAGGAGGACAGCAGACGCAGGGCGCTTCCTTTGTCTTTGATCAGTTCTTTGAATGTCACCCGGGTTTTGTTCATTATGCTCCTCCTGATGCCTGCTCCTGTATGCGCGGATCATTATCCTGTACGCCGATCCACAAAGACAGGACCATCGCACGAATTTTTGTCCACGGCATCATTTTATCACAGATCGGCGCGACAGGTAACCATAGAGAATTATACATAATAAATAGTGAAATGTGATATAATGGCATCTGTATGGCAGAGAACTGACTCACTATACAAATGATGCATGGGGGATCATATGGCGGAACCAAAGAAGATCGACAGAGAAGCACTGGCCTACATCATCTCGCGGATCGCTACTTTTGAAGCCTTTTTCGCGCCGGATGAAGACGATGAATTTGAAGAGGATGATCCGCACGTCAACTGGTCCTTTCTCCCGTTTGCGGAGAACATGGAAAAGGCGCGGCACAAGTGCCAGTTCGAATATCTCTCCGATGAGGAGCTGCAGGCGGTGGAGAACACGCCGGAGTATTATGCCCACATCCACACCACTTCCGATGATGAGGATGACGGGCTCGAATTTGACGAAAAAGGCCGGATCTACGGGATCGTCTGCGGCTGGTCCTGGCCCGGCGATCTGGATGACGACGATGATTTCGGCAACGGCTACCGGAGACTCTGCGTCCGGTTCGCCTATGTGGACAGGGACACGCCGAAGGAGAAATACCGGGACATAGAGGCCTGGAAGAATCCTTTTTTCGACGCGGAAGCGGAAGAGGAGGACGAGGAGCCAGGCGAGGATTTTGACTGGAGGGCGTATCTGGATGCACCTGCGAGCGATATCCCCGATACGGATTTCGGAATCTACAGCCGGGCGTCCGTCTACGGCTATGACACCTTTGAATCCGAATGGGTCAATTATCTTAAGATCGCCGACAAGATCATCGCGTTATATGAAAGAGCAGTTTCCGAAAACGGAGAGGTAAAGGCGTGATCCAGAAAAAGTTTTTATGCAGAAATACGGAAGAAGCGGAAAAGGCGGTCGCTGCGATCGCTGATCTCGTGTCGGCGACAAAGCATCGCTCGTCGCTGGTCACCATCTATGAAAAGGGATTCCGGGCGCAGGAGATCGGGGATCTGATCAGCCGGCTGAAATGGGCCTGTCCGGGTCTGCAGACGGCGGCGATCGCGCTGACGCTGATCGCGGAGCTCATGCCGGAGGGCACGGGCATCCTGCTGAATCTCCTGCTCACGGAGGAGACGGACATCGAGGTGGTCACCGTTCCCTGCCTGCCCGGCGGGGAGACAGCGGCGGCGGGTGTGCTCCGAAGCCGCCTGTTTGCGCATGAACAGGTGAAGGCGGTGGAATTCTTCGGCAGCAATATGGCGCTGAACACGACCGCGTTCATCGAAAAGTCCATGGAGGGTCACGAGGACGCTGTTCTGTTCGGGACCAGCACGCTCCGCAGCGTGGCCCAGAAGATCTCCATGTCGGACAACGAGAACGAGTACACGATCGAACAGGTCTCGCAGGATTTAAAGGGCGATGATTTCATCGCCGGTGACAAGATCCTGTACGACGGCTTTGTGGCCATTCTGTTCGCCGGCGAAAAACTTCGGGTGAATGCCAAGTATGCCCTGGGCTGGCGGCCGATCGGCCGGAAGCTCTCGATCGAGCTGGGGAGTGAACCGGCGATGGGAGAGACTGTCGTGACCCGGATCGACGACGCGCCGGCTGCGGACATCTACCGGGAGTATCTCGGCGTGCAGCCGGATTCCTTTTTTATCAGCAATATCTGCGAATTCCCCTTTGTTGTGGAACGGGAAGGGATCAACATGTGCATGATCCCCCTCGATCACGGAAAGAACGGGGAACTCTACTTCATGATGACGTTGCGCCCCGGGGAAAATCTCCGGTTCACCTTTGCTTCCCACGACGAGCTGATGTATGCCAGCTGGGAATCCCTGCACATCATGGAGAGCTTCCGCCCGGAGGCCCTCTTCCTGACCCTCTGCGGCAACCGCCTGAACTTCCTCAAAGAGGATGCCCATATGGAATGGGACGGCTTCGGCAAGGTAGCGCCGGACTATGCGCTCATGCACGGCGCGGGCGAACTGTTCTATCATCAGGGCAGGGGCGGCATCCTCAACAGTGCCCACCTCGCCATCGGCATGCGGGAGTCCGAGGAAGCCGCGGACACGGCCTCCTTTGACCATCCGACCATTGAGAGCCTGCGCCAGGGGCGCACGCTTTCGCTCTCGGACAGGATGTCCACGTTCCTCGCCAAGATCACGACGGAGCTGATCGATATGGCCGGAGAGGCACAGAACGCCAACAAAGCCAAATCGGTCTTCCTTTCCCACATGTCCCACGAGATCCGCACGCCGATCAACGCCATCCTCGGGATGGATGAGATGATCCTCAGGGAGAGCGGGGAGAAAGAGATCCTGGACTATGCCGACAGGATCCGCTCCGCGGGGAACAATCTGCTCGGCATCGTGAATGATATCCTCGATTTCTCCAAGATCGAGGCCGGCAGGATGAACATCGTCCCCGCCGAATACGATTTGAAATCCGTCATCAAGGATATGTACAATGTCGTCCGCCTCAGAGCAGAGAGTAAGGGGCTGGACGTGAAGTTTGACATCGACGGCACGCTTCCGTCGGTCCTGTACGGCGATGCGCTCAGGATCCGGCAGACCGTGACCAACCTCTTGACAAACGCCGTCAAATACACGGAAGTGGGAACGGTCACCTTTACCATGCAAAAGGTTTCCGACGGAACATCCGCGGATGAGGAGGCGCTGCGCAGAGCATGCCCCGGCGAACGGCTGCCCGATCAGTCCGTACGGATCCGGTTCTCTGTCAGTGACACCGGCATCGGCATCCGCCCGGAGGACATGGAGAAGCTTTTTGTGGAATATGAGCGTTTTGACGAGAAACGCAATCATGCGATCGAGGGCACGGGGCTGGGGCTGAGCATCACCAGAGAGCTCCTGGAGCTCATGGGGAGCAGACTCAAAGCGGAGAGCACCTATGGGAAAGGGTCTACGTTCAGCTTTGAGATCCTGCAGGGGGTGATCGATGCGACGCCGGTCAAAAACGAGGAGGACAGGTGGAAGGAACCGGTGAGCACGAGGAAGCGCACCTCCTTTACGGCGGAGGACGCACGGATCCTCATCGTCGATGACACGGAACTCAATCTGGTCGTCTTCAAGAATCTGATCAAGCATCTCGGGATCCGGATCGACACGGCCGCGTCGGGCGAAGAGGCACTCCGGCTCGTCCGCGTGCAGGCCTATGACGTGATCTTCCTGGATGAGCGGATGCCGGGGATGAGCGGATCGGAAACGCTTAAGAACATGCTGGCGCTTACGGACAATCTGTCCGCGGGTGTGCCGGTCATCTCGCTGACCTCCGATGCAGGCAAGAACGCCAGGGGGGAATTTGTAAAGATCGGTTTCAAGGATTATCTCCCCAAGCCGATCGATCCGGAAGTGCTGGAGGACATGCTGTTTTTCTACATCCCGCCGGAGAAGATCCGCACGGTGACGGAGAACGGATGATCCCCGGGCATCATTTTGTTGTGGAAATCTGCTTCGTCATGTGTATAATATAGTATCAAAGTCCGGAAGGAGGAACACGATGGAGAAGAACAACACACTGAATGATGACCAGCTCAAGGAAGTGTCCGGCGGTGCGGTGTACCTCGCAAACGGGGATTCCAAACGTCCCTGGCAGGCTGTTGATGACAAGACCGGTGTGGCGCTCGGCAGTTTTGCGACTTCCAAGGAAGCCGAGCGGGCCGCATGGAAGAACGGGCAGAGCCAGAAGGAGATCAAAGGAAGCGAGCTGAAGAAACTCCGCGCCTAGGCCTCTTGTTTTTATTCCGTTTCTTTGGCATAATAAAAGAGCGTTCATGTACGGTTAATTCGGACATTGCCCCCGGTCACATGACCGGGGTTTTTTCGGTTCATCTGTATCGATAACACGCAGCATACGACAGGAGGTAGCCCATGGAACAGGAAAAGAACCTGCAGACGAACGTCGAGGAACTCATCATCGCCAATAAACGTGCGGTTTTGAGCATTACCATCATCTGCTCCATCATCTCAGCCGCCTATGTGCTGGAGATCGTTAAGAAGTCCCGCACGATCGGATATGTGCTCATCGTGATCGCTCTGGCGATGATCCCGGTACTGCTCGCGCAGATCGAGGTCCACAGAAACCAGGCTTCGCCTCTCATCAAGTATATCGTGGGTGTCGGATACGCGATCATGTATGTGTACGTGCTGCTGACATCGAACAATGTGCTGGTATTCACCTATGTCATCCCGATGCTGATCATCATCACGCTCTATGATGATGTGAGATATGTTTCGATCATTGGCGCCGGCGTCATTTTCTTCAATATCATCGCCATTGTGATCCAGATGAAAAACGGCGTCATCACCAACACGGCGGTGGCGGAGATCCAGGGTCTGGTGACCGCCATCATCGTGGGATATCTGATCCTGGTGAGTGTCACGAACCATCAGCTGCAGCTCATCCGCGCCGGACGGCTGGAAGAGGAGCATGACAAGACGCTGACATTGCTGGAAGAAGTCATGACGGTTTCCGGCCGGGTGAGCAATACGGTAAGCGGGCTCTCCGAAGAGATGTTCACATTAAAGGATTCCGTGGGAAAGACCCTGAACTCGATGGAGGAGGTCAGCAGAGGGACCGGCGAATCCGCGTCCGCCGCGCAGCGCCAGCTGGAACAGACGAATGAGATCTCCGGTCATATCAAGGATGTGGAGAATTCCTCCGCAACCATTGCGGAAAATGTGGATCTGGCAGCAGAAGCGGTGGCCACCGGCCAGAAGAACATCAGCCGCATGACAGCTCTCACGGAGGAGGTGGATACCGCCGGCAAGGATGTGGCAAATGCGCTTTCCACCTTCCGGAAGACAACGGAGGAGATGACTTCCATCACGGATATCATCACCGAGATCGCAGAGGAGACGAACCTCCTGTCGCTCAATGCTTCCATTGAAGCGGCCAGAGCGGGAGAAGCCGGCAAGGGCTTCGCGGTGGTCGCCAGCGAGATCTCCAAGCTCGCTTCCCAGACTGCCGATTCAACCAGCAACATCACCACCCTCATCGACGATGTCATCTCTCAGGTGAACACCATGGTGAACACCATCGACAGCCTGTTGAAGACCGGTGAGGAGGAGAGTCGCTGCGCCGAGGAAACGGCAGCGAGTTTTGAACAGATCTCCGGGAGCGTCGCTTCCATCAAGGAGCATGCGATCGGACTCGGCAATGTCGTGGGCAGTCTTGCCAGAGCCAATGAGGAGATCGTCAGTGCCATCGAATCCTCATCCGCCATCACCGAGCAGGTCACAGCCCATGCCACGGAGACCTACAGCATCAGCGAGAACAACCAGCGCATCGTGGAGAGCATCGACCGGATGGTGGATGAACTGAGCAACGATGCGGCGGTGCTGAAATCGCATGAGGGAGAGATGTAGGAACCTGCGTGCGAAGCAGAGGATGATATGAGCAAAAAAACCAAGATCCCCGAACTCGCGGTACTGTGCCTGCTGTTTTGCGGATGCCTGACGGGGTGCGGCATGAGACCTTTATTTCGATACAATCAGCTGCAGATGCGCGGCTTCATACCGATGATCATCACGGATCGTTTCACGGATCTTAAAAAGATCGAATATGTGGCGGGCGTCGATTTCCTGGAGGGAGGCACCGATATATGGGAAGTGACACTGCCCGACAGGGGCGGCCTCACGGTCCATTTCTACAGCAGCATCCGGAGGATCACACCCGTGCAGGGAATGGGACGCGCAAGCTGGCACCGGTACATTGAGACCGACTATGTGGGACAGGTCCTGGCTGCCGCGGACCAGACCGGTAAAAACGAGATCGACGCGCGCTTCGGCATGCTTCCCGACACCACGGAGGTCGTGTATGATCGATCCGGCGATGTGGATCTCTATGTCCATACGGCAGCAGGGCTCGATGAGTTTTCGGACGACAGGATCGTGGATTATATCAAGGCCTGCCTGGAATACTATGATCTTGGCGTACAGCCTGCCGGGACCCCGGATGAGGCGGCATATTACGGTGTGGAGAAGCTGTCGTTCGTGATCGTGTATGATGCGGTCACGGACGCTTCCGCGGACGGGCCCTTTGAGGATGACCTGGTTCTGGTGTCCGATTCCCTGTCGAATTTCGGGCTGCGCGGCGACGGCAGGGCGTTTGAGGAGGACTGGGTGCGCTTACAGCATCGGCAGCATATCGCCCGGTTCAAGCATGATAACGGACTGGAAAAGAAGATCACGGACGAGCAGGCGCTTTCCGCGATCCGGAAATACTGCGAGACCAACAATCCCGATCTGGCAGGCATCGTACAGGACGGAGCGTACGCGGTTTATTGGGATGTGGAGGCCGGCACGGATTTTGAGATCGTTGTGTTGTTCCGCTCCTATACCGGCGCACAGATCCGCTATTATATCGACCGCCTTACGGGAGACACCCGTGTTACCGAGAGCGTTCCCGGGATCACCGACGGGGAAGAGCCCAGCGATGAAACGCTGAATGTATGGGATTATCTGGAATAACATGGACTTTGCAACCCTCGGATATGTGTATGGCGATCCCCCGATCGAAAGATCGGGGATTTTTTATTAAACCCGTGGGTTTCTGATATGTGATCGCGAAGGCAAAGGCGGAAGCTTCCGCAAAGACCGCAACACGCAAACTCGGTGATGACGATCTTGCCAACATCAACGGCGGATTTGTGGAACAGGATCAGCATCACTGGTCTCTTTGTGTCTCTATGATCGCAGGGATCTTCGGAGCATCTGTATTGCCCTGCAGGAATAGGGATGCCAATGAACTTTTGGTATCCGCGTGACTGTGGTAGAATGGTATGGATCCGGTGATGAATGGGGGAGACAGGATATCGCATGAACGGAAGCGGGGTTACTTCGGGAGTGTCCTTGAAGCGGAAAGCATATACATTACCGTCACATACGGAACGCCGGCGCGGCTGCTCGGGGCTGATATCACGACATATGATGAGCTGATCGCCGGGTGTGACAATATGGAGATCCAGATACGGACCTACCGGCTGGATACGAACAGTGTTGATCATGTTGACGCATCGCTGTTCGGTGAGGGGACGCATATCTATATCGGTGACTGGAGATCGGAAAGTGATGCGATGGAACCCGAAACAGCCGCCTGGTTTCTGCCTGAGCAGGCAAAGATATACTGCGTAGACAGAATGGATGCCTATTATCATTTCCATGACGGTGATGTGGAAACGATCGCCTAAGGAGATATTGCCCTGCAGGAAGTTGCCGGCATATTAAAGAATACATGTCGTAAGTGCGATCAGGCGAACCGGCTTGCCATATACCGTTACGGCGGTGATGAATTCATACATAACAAAAAACCGATTATCCCATACATTTGAGCATGGGAGCTGCCTTCGGTGATTATGAAAATGAAGATGAGTTCAGAAAGATCATTGCCGCGGCCGACAGCAACAGCTTTGGTATCGTATGGTGTTCAGATCATAATTGCCATATTGGTTTACCGTGATAGGGGAATATTTCGGCGGATATGAAAAAGGATATCATCTTCGGATGGATCAGGATCATCGCAGGGCTTTTTATCTTTGCCTTCGGTGTTCATCTGACGATCTTTGCAAATATCGGGCTCGCTCCGTGGGACTGTCTGGGTATGGGATTGTCGTATCATACCCCGCTCAACTACGGGCTTTCCATGACCTTAATTGCAGTAACGGTTCTTGGGATCGATCTGCTCCTGAAGGAAAAGATCGGTTACGGGACCATCATAGACGCTCTTCTTACCGGAAACTTCGTGCAGTTGTTTAACAGCTTAAATCCGTTGCCGCTAAACAGCAATCTATTGCCGGGAATAGGAATTATGCTGGCCGGATTTGTGTTTATGGCATTGGGAATGGCGGTATATATGAAAAGCGAACAGTGCTGCGGGCCAAGGGATGCTCTGCTTGTCGGCCTGGGGAAGAGAATGCAGAAAATCCCGATAGGAATCGTTGAGGTCATTTTGTGGGCGGTTGTGCTCCTTGTCGGGTGGTTCCTCGGAGGCCCTGTGGGGATCGGAACACTCATCAGCACTTTCGGAGCAGGCATTGTGATGCAGATCGTATATACGATGATCCGCTTTGAGCCGCGCGATCTGCGGCATAAAGATGTGATAGAAACCACAAAAATCCTGATGTCGGATGGATATGGAAATGGACTTTGAAACCCTCGAAAAAGAAATAGAACGGCTGAATACGATTAACACAAAAGCAAACTATACCAGCCGCAAAAGATATTACAGCTTGTATTATTCCATCTATCATGCACTGCTTGAGATGGAGAAAAGCGGGCAGATCTGTACGGAGCCCGGGAGCAAGAGCCTTGGCTATCTGCGCGAGCTGCAGATAAACGATGGACCGGAGTTCAGCTGTACCATCGTTTTCTGGAATAAGGATAACGCCGCAAAGAAATACAAGATCGGCGTATGCATAAGAGGATTACCGATCTGTAAGCCTGTCTGACAGGTTTGCAGTGCGAGGACGATGTAAGATAATAAGAAGAGAACAAGGAGGAAAACGAAATGAAGATCACGGTGATCAACGGAACCGAAAAGCACGGTGTCACATACAGGATGAAGGAGATATTCCTAGAACAGTTCAGAGATGATGCAGAGATCACGGAATACTATCTTCCGGGGGACGGTCCGGGTTTTTGCACGGGATGCACTGCATGCTTCAGGAATAATCAGAATCTCTGCAGGGATGCGGAAAAAGTACAGAAGATCGAGAAATCCCTGCTGGAAGCGGATCTGCTCGTTTTTACATCACCGGCATATGTTTTCCATGCAACCGGTGCGATGAAGGCGATGCTTGATCATTTCGGGTATCGGTGGATGCCTCACCGTCCGGCAAAGGAAATGTTCGGAAAGAGGGCGGTGATCATTACGCAGTGCCTCGGAGCAGGCGGAAGATCCACGGCAAAGGATATAAAGGACAGCCTTTCATGGTGGGGCATTTCGACCATCAAAGTAGTTAGTTTCAAGCTTTTGTCAGAGATTGACTGGAACAGGATCGATGAAAAGAGAAAATCCACCTTCCAAAAGAAACTAAGCAGTGTAGCGCGAAAAATGCATGCCATCGATTATGATCGACCGGGTCATACGAATGTTATCGTGAAAGCAAAGTTCTATATGGTAAGGATGCTTCAGACGGGCCTCGGTAAACAGGATCCCGAATACACCGACTTTAAGTATTGGAATGAGAACGGCTGGATCGGGAAGGAAAGACCGTGGAAACAGGGGTGAAAAAGGCTGTCTTTGTATCCCTTGCAATTTGACCTTGATGATTTATAAAAAGGGACAACGTATGTTGTTGCGAATAATGCGCTCACCTATACGCTCACGGAAGCCGAACTTGCCGGAGAATCCGCATATCTGCGCTATTCTTCTTCAAGCGTCGGTAAAATCGGGGGTCGCTGGTGGCTGAGAACGCACGGCGGAAGCATGATCTTGAGAGAATGCTTCAGAACGAACGAAGCGAGAGGAACCGGACACACATCAGAAACAGAGATCAGATACTGTAAACATGAAAAACATATTGAGGGGCAAAAGGCATGATTATCAAAGCGGTAATCGTGCCTTTTCTTTTCGGAGAGGAGGATTATGGAGAATACCGAACAGAAATACAATGCCGGAGGATCCTTTGAGACTACCATCGGCAAGACACAGTATGAAGTCGTTATGAACTTCAAGGAAGAAGGCATGAGTATGCAGGAAAAGGCACTCAGAGCCGTAAAAGAGGGCGTTTCCGAGGATAGCAAGCCTGCATAACATATTGCAAATGATAGCAATATGTTCTTGACAAAACGCTTCCAAAAGGCACGGTTTTGCCCGAGGTCGGGAATGCACTTTTAAAGCATGGATACAGGATCAAAATCTTCAATACCATCAACTTTAAGAAGAGTATGCATTACAATCCATTCGCATATGTGCATGACGAGAAGGACATTCTAAAGCTCGTAACCACGCTGATCGCCAACACAAAGGGTGAAGGAAAAGGCGGGGACGAGTTCTGGGAGAAAGCAGAAAAGCTGCTTTATTCAGCGCTGATCGGATATATCCATTATGAAGCACCTGAGGAAGAACAGAACTTCTCAACCCTGCTTGAAATGATCAATGCGATGGAGGTCAGAGAGGATGATGAAGAGTTCAAAAATCCTGTAGACCTCATGTTTGATGAGCTTGCGGAAAGAGATCCAGATCACTTTGCAGTAAGGCAATATGCCAAGTACAAATTAAGTGCCGGCAAGACCGCAAAATCGATCCTTGTGAGCTGCGGTGCGAGACTGGCTCCCTTTGATATAAAGGAGCTTCGTGAGATCACTGCATACGATGAATTACAACTTGATACTCTGGGAGATAAGAAGACAGCACTGTTTTTGATCATGTCGGATACAGATGCGACCTTCAATTTCCTGATCAGTATGGTG
>JAILOV010000014.1 GCA_024690605.1 Lachnospiraceae bacterium
GGGGTTTTCGTTGAAATCGTTCCGGACAGCGCGTATAATATCATCATGCATTACGAATACACCTATCGCAACACGCCGGGGGATTACTGGCGGTTCTACATGAGCAACATCTATCATCAGTGGACGGCGGTCGTTAACGTGGTCTTCACGATCGCGGCATTTGCGCTGCTCATTGCGAAATTCCGCGGCGCGCATCCGATCCTGCAGGCGGGGATGATCTTCCTGTGCTGCATCTTCCCGGTGCTCCAGCCGCTCGCGATCTGGCTGAGAGCAAAGAAGCAGGCGGAGTCGATCAAACCGGAGACCACGCTCACCTTTGATGACGGCGGTTTCGGGATCCGGGTGAAGACACACCGGCAGTACATCCTGTGGCGGGATTTTCAGGGCGTTTCCAGACGATGGGATCTGACGGTGCTCCTGCCGGACGAAGCCCATGCGTATCTGCTCCCGGACCGGGTGACGGGAGAGGAGAAGGAGGCACTCTTCAGGGATGTCAGTAACGCGATAAACAAGGTTAAGAAAAACGAATAACAAGACATATCCAAAACAAAAAAGCAATCGAACACATAGCGTTATTTCGTTAAAATAACAACGAAAAAGAGATAAAAGGAGAACTGCGATGCTGAACGACAGATGGGTCTACTACAAGGACATCAAGCCCGAGGATCAGGGCAACGGCGTGGTGCGCCGGGTGCTCGCCTATTCCAAAGACGTGATGGCGGTGGAGAACACCTTTGAAAAAGGTGCGGTGGGGGCGCTGCATTCCCATCCCCACACGCAGATCACTTATGTGGTGAGCGGCGCCTTCGAATTTGAGATCGACGGTGAGAAGCATGTGGTGCGTGCCGGCGACACCCTTTTAAAGACGGACGGTGTGGTGCACGGCTGCGTGTGTCAGGAGGCAGGCGTGTTGTTAGACATCTTTGCACCGATGCGGGAGGATTTTGTCGATGACGCACCGTAAGGAAGCAGCAGTTGCCGCGCTGGCCGGGGCCGGCACAGCGCTGATCCTCATCGTGATCATCGGCGCGGTGTCGGTGCATGCGGTGAAGAACGGCCGCATGACCCTCATCGACGAGCACGGAAGAGCGATCGGTTTCGCGGCGGAGGAGCCGAAGGAGACACCGGAGACGGAGGCGCAGCCGCTGTCCGAGGAAGAACGGGTCCTGCTCAACGAAACGCCCGCACAGACCGAAGCGGAGCTTTCGGAAGCGGAGGCAGCTCCCGGCTGGACGATCGAACCGGCCGAGGAACTCATGTTCACGGAAAACCTCATGATCGAGAGCCGTTCACAGGGTGATCCCTTCGCTGCGATGGGAGACGGCACGGATGACGCGCTGACATTCTGGACGGACGCGATCCCGGACTACTATGACGGCAATGACCGCAACGGCGAGGATGTGGTGACCGAGGTGCGCAATCAGGGCAAGAGCAATCTCTGCTGGGCCTATGCCGCACTGGGTGCGATCGAGAGTAACCTGTTGATCAAGCATCCGACGCTGGGCGCCGACAAGCTGGATCTGTCCGAAAAGCATCTGGCCTACTATGTGATGAATCCGACCGGCGGATCGACCGGCGGCCTGATCGACCGGGATTACCGCGAGGTGCAGCGGATCGACAGCGAGAAGTCGCAGGTTCTGGACGCGGGTCTGGGCTATGTCATGTCGGGCGGCGTCACCAACTTTGTCACCGCGGCGCTGGCAGCCTGGAAGGGGCCGGTGGATGACAAGAGCATCGACAGCTTCGAAAGAGAGCGGAACGGCAGGATCTCCATCAAGGAGCAGGGCGTGCCTTCCGCGGCCTATGGCGGCGACTATCATGTGCAGGGCGTCTATGAGATCCCGGGCGCGGAATATGACCGCGACGCGATCAAGAAGATGATCCTGAACTTCGGCGCCGTGACGGCCAGTGTGCATGCCGACACGACCAGGGGCAACAGTTACTGGTTCCTGTCCAATCTCTATGACGGCGATCCCTACGGAGAGAACAACAACCTGTCCGATCACGAGGTGCTCGTCGTCGGCTGGGACGATCTCTATGAGACGGACAATTTCAATCCGGAGTCGATCCATGAGGGCGCCTGGTTCTGTCGCAACAGCTGGGGGGCGACCTCCGGCGAAGAGGGCTATTTCTGGCTCTCCTATGACGACGTGATCTTCAACAACAACACGGTCGCCGCTTACAGTGCGGCATTTCAGGGCGATCCGGATTTCTATGACCGGAACTATCAGGCCGCAGGGCTCCTCACGCACGTGACCGACATGATGATCGATCAGAACAACATGATCTATGCGCTGTCGGCGACACAGAATCCCTATGGCATGCTCTATACGGCCGAGGGTGACGAGAGTCTCGCCGCGGTCTCTCTCTTTGCCATGGAGACAGAAAACGAATATACGATAGAAATTTATCAAAATCCCGATATATCCGCAGACGGTTCCGTTGCCGTTGCCGCGCTGGATAATCCCGCGGTCAGCCAGTCGGTGCGGTCCGCGACAGGCGGTTATCACACCTACGCACTGGACAGCGAACTGGCACTTGCCGCCGGCGACCGGTTCTTCATCCTCGTGAAGCCGTCAAAGCCTTCGAAGCTGGTCTATGAAAAGGCGATGATCGGGACGGGCGACGCCAATCAGGACTCGGACTACGGCTATGTCGGCAATGTCTTCACCAACGCGGAGGCGAGCGGCTTCAGCTTCTATCCGTCGGAGGACGGGACGGCGCTGGTGCCGCAGGGAGACAGGGATTTCTTTGTAAAGGCGTTTACGAGGCTGCGGTAAAGCATTACTTGCCGCCGGAACAAAGATTTCCCCGGCGGATAATATCCGAAAGGAGATCCGTTTATGGAAAAGACCTGGGAACTGTGCTGGATGAATGAGAGTCCGGCGGCCGTGTCTGCCGCGAGGGTCGAGGGGTTCGACGCGGTTCATCCCGTCATCAAAAACGCGCTTGCGGAGCTGGGCGACACGGCGGTCACGATCCGCAAAACAGACGGATTACCAAAAGAAAGTTATCAATATGACGATAATTTAAAAACGCTGACCGCCGGTGACGAGGCGGGTGCGCTCTACGGTGCGTTCCGGCTGGTCAGGGAACAGCGGCTGCATGGCGGGGTAGCGCCTTCCTTCGGCCCCTGCATCCCG
>JAILOV010000018.1 GCA_024690605.1 Lachnospiraceae bacterium
CCTGTTGGGAATGGAAAAAGAGCCCGTCAGGGAATCATAGTTCACCTCGGCTTTGGTCGTGTAGATCTCCGAAATGTCCGTGTCCAGATCGATGCCCATTTCAAAGCTGTCACGATTCGCTTCCCATTCTTCGGAGGACAGGACCGCGACATATTGCCGGTTCGAATTTTTTATCTGTTCCCTGTCAGCTTCTTCCAGGGATTCTCCGATCAGATAGAACATCTCCGTCTCCTTCTTTCTGCATATCTTCAGTATCCTCTCACCCGAAATCCCCGTTCGTTTTCTTCAACCGGGATATCTTTTTCCTTCCAGTCCTCGATGGAGATCCATGTTCCCTTTTCCAGGATCGGGATCATGCGGTAAATGTCCGTTTCCTCTCCCTGGAGTTCCATCGTCACCGTGCCCTCTTCATCATTGCGCACCCAGCCGGTCAGATTCAGATGCATGGCGGCATGCGATGCGCGATATCGGAAACCGACACCCTGCACCCGACCGGATACCACGATATGTTTTCGAACGATCTCTGCCATAGGTATCATCTGCCCTTGATCTCGATCCGATCGAGGATGCCCTGCACACCGACATCCCGATGGGTCAGATACATGCGGGTCACATCCTCCACGAATTGCTGATCCGCGCCGGTTTTTTTCTGTATGCGCGCGAGCGGAACACCTTTATCTATGTATTTCATGATCCGCCGGGTCAGTTCATACAGATCATCCCTTTGCGGCGGTGCGGCTGCCGTTCTGTCCAAATGCGCCGTTGCCGCGTGCCCGTAATGGATCGTGACGGGTTTCAGGGACAGCAGGGTCTGCCAGCTTTTTTCGATCTGCGTTCCATGATGCAGTTCCCGTTCGTAGAGCGGATTCAGATCGCCGACAAACAGGGTTCCGTCGTCCAGCCACAGGGATATGCTGTCATCCGTGTGTCCGGGTGTAGAAAGGATCTCCCCGTCGATACCGATCTCACGCAGGAATTCCCGGCTCTCCCGGATCGTGACCACGCGGACCTTATCGTCCTCGATCGGCAGGAACGCGCGATTTCCCTCTTTTTCAAACACGCCGTCCGGAACATGCGTGAACCCCTGCTGCACATCCATGACGAGGATCACGGCGCCGTGTGATGCGATCTCCTGCGCGATCCCCATGTGATCCGGGTGAAAATGGGAGATCAGGATATAGTCGATCTTCTGAACGGGGATGCCCGCTTCCCCCATGCATCCGCAAAAAACAGGAAAAGAGCCCGCCCAGCCGGTATCGAACAGAAGCCGTCCCTTTTTTCCCTCTATGAGCCAGGTGTTCGTGTTCGCGTACTTCAGTTCGTGTATCCGCATAGCCGGCGCCGCCTTTCGCTTATTCCAAAAGAATAGCGGATATCCGGAGAAAAAGCAAGGAACCAACGCGGATCGCGTGGATCGAAAAGCCTTTTACGGTAGATATAACATCCCTTATCTGATATAATTGCTCTGTTTCAGTAATGAACACACTTCGTGTTCTCATTTTGAAAGGGGGATTTTGTAATGCTGAACAAAGTAGTTGTCGCCGGCGGCGGTGTCCTCGGTACGCAGATCGGATTGATGTGCGCTTATACCGGTCACGATGTGACGTTCTGGCTCAGGAGTGAGAGTTCCATCGGACGCACGCAGCCGAAGATCGACCGCTATTCCGCACTGATGCTCGAGGATCTTGCCAAGGCCAAGGCGCTGATCGGCAATCCGATGGGTGCGTTCGTCTACCCGCGCGGCATGATCAAAAACTGGGAAGGCATCACCGCCGAAGCGATCGATGATCTTCTTGCACAGGGAAAAAAGAATCTTGCCGAAAAGGTGCACATCGAGCTGGATATGGCCAAAGCGCTTGAAGACGCCGATATTGTCATCGAATCCATGTCCGAGGATCCGCAGGCCAAGATTGCCGTCTATGAGGCGATGCGCGATAAACTCGCGGACAAGACGATCCTGGTTACCAACTCCTCGACGCTTCTTCCGAGCACCTTTGCCGAACACACCGGCCGCCCCGCCAAGTACTGCGCGCTGCACTTCGCCAACACTATCTGGAAGAACAACACCGCTGAGGTAATGGGGCATCCCGGAACGGATCCTGCGGTCTATGATCAGGTTGTCGCTTTCGCAGCGGACATCAACATGGTTCCTCTGCAGCTTCACAAGGAACAGCCTGGCTATATCCTAAACTCCATGCTGGTGCCGTTCTTATCCGCCGCGCAGGCTCTGTGGGCCAATGAAGTCGCCGACCCCGAAACCATTGATCTCACATGGAAGCTTGCCACCAGCGCTCCGGCAGGTCCCTTCCAGATCCTCGACATTGTCGGTCTGGAGACCGCCTACAACATCAATCAGATGAAGCCGGACGCAGGGGAAGAGGGTTCGCTCACCAACCGGATCGGTAAACTCCTGAAGGAAAAGATCGATAAAGGGGAGACCGGTGTAAATGCCGGGAAAGGCTTCTACGATTATCGGAAATAAGACCATTCCGTCAGAAAGGGCGTTCCGTACAACATGGAACGCCCTTTTTCTTCAGAATGGGATCTTGAATTCCACTTTCGTGGGAGGCTTCACATTCTCTTCAAACACTTTGCCATCGGACGGTTTCCCGACCAGACCGCCGTAATGCACGGGGATCGCCGTTTCCGGACCGATCGTATTGACCAGTTCTGCCGCTTTCTTCGCGTCCATCGTATAGGTGCCGCCGATGGGAACAAGCGCGATGTCACACCGGACCGCTCCCGCTTCCTTTGTGGCGTCCGTGTCTCCGGCGATGTAGATCCTCTTGCCGGCGATCGTGAGAATGTAGCCGACCCAGCCGGCGCTTCGCGGATGAAACGGCTTCAGCGAATTGTAGGCAGGCACCGTTTCCACTTCGAGACCGCTGATCTCCCGGCTCTCTCCCGGCTTGACCGTCACGATCTCCGCGACCCTGCCGGTAAAGCCTTCCGCTTTTCCCTGCATATTCTCGGGGACGACGAGAACGGTTCTGTCACAGATCACCTTTTCGATATCCTCCGGAGAGAAATGATCATAATGGTCGTGGGTGATCAGCACAAAGGCCGCATCCGCAGGGGATCCCTCCGTCTGAAAGGGATCCACGTAGATCGCGCCGAGCCGGTCCCTGATCCGAATGCTGTTCTGTTTGAAGACTTCTATATTATCCGCCATCCCGCGCTCCTTTCCCTGCACGCATGGGGCAGCTATCGCAATCCACGGACCATTATACCACACGCTCCGCCCCGGAGAAAGGAAAGGAGAGGGCTTTCACCCCCTCCTTTTTTCCTGTCATTCTGTTTTCGATATACTCAGAAATCTACATCCGTGTCATAGTAGCAGCACTTGAGGAGTTTCTCCATCTCCTCCTGGCTGGGCTGTCTCGGATTGGAACCCGTGCAGGCGTCGCCGATGGCGTTCTTTGCAATCTCCGGCAGTCTCTCAAGGAAGACCTCCTCCGGAACGAAGCCCTTCTCGGTCGGATAGCTGTCCGCACCATAGGTGCCGATGCTGTGCGGGATGTTGAGCTTGTCATTCATGTCGCGGCAGAACGCGATGAGCTTCTGCACCTTCTCATCATCGTTGGAACCGCCGAGACCCATGTAGTCGACGATCACGCCGTAGCGCTTCTTTGCCGTCGCATCCTTGGCGTTGAAGGCAATGACCTTGGGCAGATACATGGCGTTGGCCGCACCGTGGATGATGTGTGCGCCGTGATCCGCGAAAGCAGCACCGGTCTTGTGTGCCATGGAGTGCACGATGCCCAGGAGCGCGTTGGAGAAAGCCATGCCGGCCAGGCACTGCGCGTTGTGCATGTTGTCGCGGGCTGTCATGTCGCCGTTATAGGAATTGACGAGATCTCTCTGGATCATCTCGATGGCGTGGATCGCCAACGGATCCGTATAGTCACAGTTGGCCGTGGAAACATAGGCCTCGACGGCGTGGGTAAGCGCGTCCATACCGGTATGTGCCACGAGCTTCTGCGGCATCGTCTCGGCGAGCTCCGGATCGACGATGGCGACATCCGGCGTGATCTCGAAGTCGGCGATCGGATACTTGATGCCCTTCTGATAGTCCGTGATGATGGAGAAGGCCGTCACCTCGGTCGCCGTGCCGCTGGTGGAGGAAACCGCCACAAAATGCGCCTTCTTGCGCAGCTCCGGGATACCGAAGACCTTGCACATGTCCTCAAAGGTGCTCTCCGGATATTCATACTTGATCCACATCGCCTTGGCAGCGTCGATGGGCGATCCGCCGCCGATGGCCACGATCCAGTCGGGCTGGAACTCCTGCATGACCGTCGCGCCCTTCATGACCGTCTCAACGGACGGATCGGGCTCGATCCCCTCGAAGATCTTTACTTCCATGCCGGCCTCTTTGAGATATGCCTCCGCACGGTCGAGGAAACCGAATTTCTTCATGGAGCCGCCGCCCACGCAGATGATGGCGCGCTTTCCCTTGAGGTTCTTCAGCGCCTCCAATGCTCCCTTGCCGTGATAGAGGTCTCTCGGTAATGTGAATCTGTTCATGCTTCTTTTCTCCTTTCCTGTTTACACGCGGATCCTCATGGACCCGCATGTAAATATAGCATTTTGACGGGCGGATTTGTATTACCAATTTCGTATATTCGTTCTACCATATTGATATAGCCGATGCTTGACAGTTAACAAAAATGTATTATATAAATACATCATCCTGTTACATTTTGACGGAAGGGTCGGTGAGAGAAAATGACGATATCCTACGATTATTACAGAATTTTCTACTATGTTGCCACTTATCACAGTTTCAACCGCGCGGCCGCGGTGCTGTCGAACAGTCAGCCCAATATCTCACGGTCCATCTCCAATCTGGAAGCACAGTTAAACTGCAAGCTGTTCAGGCGTTCCTCCACCGGAGTTACCCTGACGGAAGCAGGTGAAAAACTGTTCGTGCATGTGGAAGCAGCCTTCCGGCATCTGACTGCCGGCGAAGATACACTGGCGGCCGCGACGGATCTGAAGCAGGACAGCCTCACGATCGGCATTTCGATCGGCCTGACGCAGAGAACCGTGAGTGATATGATCATTCCCGTCATCCACGCTTTTCACGATGCCTACCCCGGCGTCAGGCTGAAGATCCTGCACGCCTCTTCGCTTTCTCTGATGTCAGAGGTTCGCGACAATCTGATGGACGCGGCCTTTGTCACCTCTCCCGTCAACTACACCGCCGGAAAGAAGGATTATCACTGGAAGCCTCTGTTTTCCTATCAGGATATCGTGATCGCGGGAAAGAAATTCCGTTCCCTGGCGGGCAGGGAGGTTCACCTTGTAGAACTGATGGACTATCCGATCGTCAGCCTGGGAAGCGGCACGGAAACCTATGAATACTACAAGACCTTTTTCGCCGATCACGGGCTCGAATTCTCCCCCGCGGTCGAGACGACCAGCACCGGGCAGACGCTCATCTATACAATCGAAAACCTGGGTGTTGGCATGATCCATCCGAGAGACGCCGCGCAGTCACTCAGGGAAAAGTCCGTGTTCAAGGTGCGTCTGAAGGAAAAACCGCCGAAGCGCCATGTTGCCATGATCCGGAGCAACATGGAAAAGAAGGCCGCCGTTTTGCTCGAGCAGATGATGGAAACGGCGGAAGACCGCGAAATCAGATGACTCTACATCTCCTCGATATGCAGCACATAGTTCAGGGATGAGAGCGCCTCGATGATCTCGCTGTGCGATTTGTACTTCTTAAGCTCCGGGGATTCGATCGAAAGAGAGATCGAATAGACGCTGAGCTTTGATTCCCGGTAGGAGCGGTTGAGCTCGATGTCGTCGATCCTGAGTCCCAGTCTGCGTAGGGTCGTGATGAAATCTCTGAGATAGGTGCTCTCCTCCAGCTCCAGATGGATCTCAAAACGGTTGGAATGCTCCCTGAGAAAATCCTCCATCCAGGGCATCATCGTGAGAGACAAAAGCAGCATTGCTGCCGCCAGCACACCGATCAGATAAAAGCCCGCTCCGCAGGCGAGGCCGATGATACAGCAGCCCCAGAGCGCCGCGGACGTCGTCAGCCCCTGGATCCGGCTCCTCGCGTTGCGGAACAGGGCGTGAACACTGATCGACGCACCGGCCACAAGGACCGCCGCGGAGAGCACATAGACACCGCCTTTCCCGCCGTTCGACGTGATCTCCCCGAACTGCAGCATCTGCTCCGTGAGCATCGTCGCGCACGAGGCAACCGCCATGATCATAAAGGTTCTGAGGCCTGCGGAATGCAGTTTCAGCGACCGCTCACACCCGATGACCGCGGACAGTGCCACGGCGAGACAGATTCGCAGGATGATCTCTCCCGTCTGCGCGTTCATTTCTTATCCCCTTTCTTGCCGCCTCCGCCGTTCTTCCTGTGTTTCTTTCCGGAGGTCTTATCCTTTTCCTTGTTCTTCTTCGGTTCCTCTTTGGCGAGATCTTCATAATGCTGATCCGCTTCCTCGGAGAAGATCTGCTCATCCGTGTCGCCGGATTCCGTGGCCAGTTCGTGCTGGATCCGGTTGATCTGCGCGATCAGTTCCTCCACCGCGGAGGGCTTCTCCTCCCCTGCAGCCACCTCGGTCTGGCCCACGATCTGATCCAGATCGTTGGAATAGGACCCGGACAGATACAGGGCTCCTTTGGCGCAAGCCGGGCCGATGAGTTCATAGAGCACGCTGGATGCCAGGATGATCGTCTGTAATGCCTTGCCGCTCGAGCCGCCCAGTGTCCTCGCGCCCAGTTCCGCAAGACCGATGGCGATCCCGGCCTGCGGGATCAGCGCCAGTCCCAGGAAGGTGCGTACCTTTGCCTCCGCCCGTACCGCCAGTGACCCCAGAAAAGCACCCGCGTATTTGCCGATGATGCGCACGGCAAAATAGCCGATGCCGATCACGATCAACGGAGAACCGCCGATCGCGTCATTGGTCACAAACAGTGCCGAGAGATCAAAGGAGATACCGGAACGCACGAAAAACAGCATCAGGATCGGCGGATTGAAATACCCCAGCTGCCGGAAGAGCCGTTCATCATCCGTGAGATTGATATAGACCGTACCCATCGCCATGCAGCCCAAAAGCGGCGAAGTCTCCAGAACGGCGCACACCCCGCAGAAGGTGAAGAGCATCGTGACGGCGATGATCAGCCGGTTGTCCGTGGAGTGACGCATTTTCATGATGATCGCCGTCGCGGCACCGAAGAGACCGCCGAGGATCATGCCTGCGAGGCACACGAGCACCGGACGCATGGTGCTGACCGCGTCGATCCCCGCCCCGTGGATGGAGGCCGTTGCGATGGAAACCGCCACACTGTATGCGAGCAGTCCCACGATGTTGTCCACTGCCACGACCTGCAGCAGCGTGTCGACAAAAACACCCTTCGCATGGACCTGCCGGATCGTCATCATCGTGGATGCCGGCGCGGTCGCTGCAGCCAGTGCCGAGAGCACGACCGAGAAGGGGATCGGCAGATGCAGGATGTTGACGCACAGGATCATCACAAGGATCGTGGCGAGGAATGCCTCCGCCATCGTGATCACGATGACCCGGATCCCGTTCCTGCGAAGCGTCTCCAATCGGAAGTATTCCCCCGTCGCGAAAGCGATGAAGGCCAGTGCGATATCCGGCAGGAAATCCATGCCGGAGACGATGGTCTCCGGCACGAGATTCAGGCAGAAAGGACCGACGAGAATACCGGCCACGATGTAAGCTGTTACATTCGGGAGTTTCAGGCGCTTGGTGATGCGCGTCATGAGGAAGCCCGCGATGAGCATCACTGAGACGGACAGGATCGCGACCGTCGCGCCGGACACCCCCTCCAGTCGATCATATAGAAATGATGAGATCATACCCCGTCCTTATTCTTTGTCAGCGGCACCTGCCAGCACATGGATGTCATTGGGATCAAAACGGATGAAGGCTTTTTCCCCCACGTTGAAGATCCTCTTGTGTTTCGGATTGAAGTCGGTGATCTTCACGGTCTTGCCGTCCACCAGTGCTTCATAGTTCTGATAGGAGCCCATGAAGCAGGACAGGGTGACCTCGCAGGGCAGCTGTCCCTCTTCCGCGATAACGGCCGACTCGGGACGCAACACCAGGGAGCACTGCGTGCCCTGCTCGATGGCACCGACGCCCTCAACGGGGATCCTGCCGCCGGCCACTTCCATCTCGCCGCGGTCGCCGTCTTTGGACGAGAGCGTCCCGCGCAGGAAATTGGCCTCACCGATGAAATCCGCCACGAATTCGCTCTGCGGATGATAGTAGATCTCCTGCGGCGTGCCCATCTGCGCCACAACGCCCTTCTCCATGACGATGATCTTGTCCGAGAGTGCCATGGCTTCGGACTGGTCGTGGGTCACATAGACCGCCGTGATCCCCGCCTCCTGCTGGATGCGGCGGATCTCCGTGCGCATCGAAACGCGCAGCTTCGCGTCCAGGTTGGACAGCGGCTCGTCGAACAGAAGCACACCGGGCTCCAGTACGAGCGCTCTCGCGAGCGCCACACGCTGCTGCTGTCCGCCGGAGAGCTGGTTGGTCATGCGGGCTTCCATCCCCTCGAGACCCACGAGCTTCAGAATGTCGAGCACCTTTTTCCGGATGGTCTCCTTGTCCATCTTGCGCAGTTTCAGACCGTAGGCAACGTTGTCGAAGATATTGTAGTGCGGCAGGAGCGCGTAGCTCTGGAACACCATCGCCGTGTCGCGCTTGTTCGGCGTCAGCTCGTTGATCGGCTCGCCGCCCAGATAGATCTCGCCCTCATCCGGGCTCTCGAAGCCGGCGATCATGCGCAGGGTCGTCGTCTTGCCGCAACCCGAGGGACCGAGCAGCGTCACAAAACTGCCGGGCTCGATCTCGAGCGACGTGTCATGCACGGCATAGAAATCCTTGTGTGTCTTGGGGTCCTGATAGATCTTGGAGATGTGCTCGAGACGAACACCTTTCTTTTCCTTGGCCATGGCTTATTCCTCCACAAATTTCCGGCTCGTGCCGAAGAATTTCATCAACAGTTCCATAAGCAGCACCGATCCGTAGGTGATCAGGATCAGGATGGATGCAAACGCGCAGGCGATGCTGTAAGAGCCCTTTTCCGCAAACTCGTTGATCTGCACCGTGATGAGCAGAAACTGAGGAGTCACGAGCAGGATGATCGCCGAGATCGCGGTGATGCTGCGGACAAAAGCCGTCACCAGACCGCTTAAGAAGGAGTCCTTGATGAGCGGCAGCGTCACGGTCATGAAGACGCGGAAGCTGTCGGCGCCCATATCATAAGCGGATTCCTCGATGGATTTGTCGATCTGCCTGAGGGCCGAGATACCGCTCCGCGTGCCCGTCGGAAGCGAACGCACAACGAAGACGATGATGAGGATCGCCGCGCTTCCGTAGATGCCGCTCAGGATCCCGGTATGGAACAGACCGCCGGAGAAGCCGCGGATGTAACCGACACCCAGAACCGTCCCGGGCACCGCCATGGCGAGCATCGAAACCGCCTCGATGAAGCCCTTGGCCCTAAACCGCCGCTTCACGACCAGATACGAGATGATCATGGACAAAAGCGCGGTGATCGGCGAGGCGATGAGCGACAGGACAAAGGAGTCCTTGAACGCCTTGAAGCCCTTGTATTTGCTGAAGACCTGGCCGAACCATTTGAGCGTCAGCGGTGTGAACTTGTAGCCCCAGGTCGGAAAGCATGCCCCGATGGGCACACAGATATACATGAGAATGACGAACAGTGCGCTTAACGAGCACAGGATCGTGAGCGGGATCGTGACGCTCTTGTCTTCGATGAGCATCCTCGCGCGCGAGGCCTTGCCAGTCAGCGTGGCCGCCGTCTTGGATTCGAGGTAATACTTCTGCACCGCGAACATGAGCAGCGTGATGCACAGGAGCACCACAGCCATGGCAGCCGCACCCTGCTTGTCATAGGCGCCGGTGATCTGCAGATAGATCGTGGTCGCGAGCGTATCATACGATCCGCCGATGATCATGGGGTTGGCGAAGTCCGCAATGGATTCGATAAAGGTGACGAGGAACGCGTTGCCGATACCGGGTAAGAGCAGCGGCAGCGTCACGCTCGTGAACACGCCCCAGCGGGAAGCCCCCATATCGCGGGCCGCCTCCTCCAGGGACGGGTCGATGTTCTTAAGGAGACCCTTGAGCATCATGTAGCAGACAGGGAAAAAGGTGAGCGTCTGCACGATGACGATGCCCCAGAAGCCGTAGACATTGTTGTCATAGATCCCCAGCACAAACCGGGTGATGAGACCCGCCTTGCCGAAGAGCATGATCATG
>JAILOV010000025.1 GCA_024690605.1 Lachnospiraceae bacterium
TGGACGACATCATCGCGGAAGCGGGGATCGCAAAGGGAACCTATTACTACTATTTTGAGAGCAAGGAACAGACGCTGGAAGAAGTGATCGGGATGATGATCGAGAAGGAGACCGAAGCGGCCGCTTCCATCCTGGATGCCCTCGTTCCGGTACCGCAGAAGATCGTGGGGATCATCACGTCGATCAGACCCGCGCCGGAGGAACAGCCGATCGAAGGTGCACTCATGCGGCCCGAGAACATTGTCATGCACCAGAAGATCAAGCGCAGGCTTGTCGAAACGGTGGTACCGCTTCTGACGAGAGCGGCCGAGGAAGGTGTGGAACAGGGGATCTTTTCCTGCGATCACATTCCGGAGCGCGTCAGGATGCTGCTCATCTTAAGCGGCGAAATCTTTGATGAAGACGATTATACAAAGAAAGATATCGATGTTTTCATCGATATCGCGGAAAAACTGCTCGGTGCCGAAAAGGGGACCATGGCGTTTCTCAGACGGCTGATCAACGGTACCGGCAATAAAGGAAAGAAGAAATGACGGAAAAGGGAAATTTCAGAAAATTCCTGCTCCTCTGGACGGGGGAACTGATCTCATCGATCGGCGGGGGGCTCACGAGCTTTGGCCTCGGCGTATACGTATTCAATCGGACGGGAAGCGCGGGAAGCATGGCACTGGTTACACTGCTGGGATTTCTTCCGACGCTTCTGCTCTCGGTACCTGCGGGCGTACTCGCGGACCGGTATGACCGAAGGCTCCTGATGATGATCGGCGACGGCTGCTCCGCGCTCGGTATCCTGTATATCCTGATCTCTATGATGAAAGGCGAAGCAAGTCTGATACAGATCTGTATCGGCGTCTCTGTCAGTGCGATATTTTCCGCGCTGCTCGAACCGTCATTTCGGGCGACGATCACGGATCTTCTGACAACAGAGGAGTATTCCAAGGCGAGCGGACTGGTATCGCTGGCAGGGTCGTCGCGATATCTGTTTTCGCCGGTCATCGCGGGATTCCTGCTTGCCGTACATGATGTGAAGCTCCTGCTCGTCATCGATATCGCCACCTTCTTTCTGACGGTAGTGAGTGCGGCGATCGTGCGGCGCAGTATCGGCTCTGCGCAAGCCGCGGACAGAATCCCGTTTTTCGACAGCATCCGGGAGGGCTGGCAGATCATCTGCCGCAAACGGGGCGTCATTCTCCTGGTGCTCTTATCCTCCGTGATCACGCTCTTCATGGGGATGTTCCAGATTCTGGCGGAACCGCTGATCCTTTCCTTCCGGGATGCCCAAACGCTCGGTGTCGCCGAAACACTGTGCGCCTGCGGCATGCTCATCAGCAGTCTGATCCTCGGTATCAGAGGATTGAAAGGCGGTTATGTCAGAACACTTGCCCTGTCGCTCTGCGCTTCGGGTGCATTCATGGCCGGATTCGGTCTTTTTGAAAACATGATCCCGATCTGTATCTTCGGGTTTATGCTCTTTGCGGCGCTCCCTCTCGCAAATAACTGTCTGGATTATCTGATCCGGACAAACATCCCCGGGAACGCCCAGGGACGTGCATGGGGGATGATCGGGTTCATCTCTCAGCTGGGCTATGTTGTCGCCTATGGTCTGTCCGGCGTGACAGCGGATGCGCTCGGTGAACTCTCCGGGCGCGGCGTGGGAAGAGGAGCGGCTCTTGTCGTCTTTTTCGCCGGGATCCTCCTGGCGGCGACCGCAATGATGATCCTGTTCACAAATAGTATCAGAAAACTTGAAACTGATGAAACGGAGGTAAAAAATGATGAAGAAGAATCAGACGGAAAAAACCGGTACAGCACCGTATAAATACAGGCCGGTCCTGTTCTTTGCGCTGGCATATCTGTTCACATGGATCTTCTGGATCCCGGCAGCGTTCGTGTCCGAAAACATCGGCGCATTGCTGATGCTCATCGGTCTTCTTGCGCCGGCCGTGGTTTCCACCGTGTTTGTGCTGGTTTCCGGATCGGATCTGCTGAAGAAGGATCTGAAGATCAAGCTCATCGGATTATACAAGGTGAAATGGCTGAATGTATTCTGGGCCGTCCTGCAGTTCGCCGGGATCGTGGTCTGCTCGATCCTTCTCTCGCTTGTGTTCGGACAGTCCTTAAGTCAGTTTGCGTTTACCGAGGATTTCTCCTTTACCGGGGTTGGGATCGCAGGGGCATTGCTTGTCGTGACATTGGCATCGATCATTGAAGAAGTCGGCTGGAAAGGGTACTGCGAAGATTCGATCGGCGCCTATATGAACTGGTTCTGGGAATCCTTGATCTTTGGAGCATTATGGTCATGCTGGCATCTGCCCCTCCTCTTTATCCGGGGCACCTATCAGGCCGGTCTGATGGTCAATCCCCTGTATGCGATCAATTTCTTCATCAGCGGGATCCCGCTCGGATTCATCATCACGTGGGTGTATCTGGTGAGCGACCGCTCCATTCTCGCGTGCATGATCTATCATCTGTTTGTGAACTTCATGCAGGAAAAGATCGCCATGACGCCCGAGACGAAATGTGTGGAAACGATCGTGGTGACTATTGTAGCCGCGGTGATCGTGGTCATGAACAAAGATATGTTTTTTGAGACCCGGCACGTCGGTAAGCTGCTTGAAACAAGATACGGAGAGTAGCGGAGACAGTTTCACGCAAACATCGCACAGATCCATGCGGCGAGCGCGGATGCTGCCGGAAAGATGACGAAGAGCTTCAGCAGCTGACTCCTGATATTATACCCATACTTGCGCCCTGTATATACGCTCTCCACTTCAGGGAAATAAAATTGGAAGAAATGAAACTTCATCAGCAGGAAGTAGTCGAAGCAGATCATGTCATAGATCTTGTATACCGTAAATATAAGGACAAACCTCAGAAAGAACTGTCCGAACGTATAGCCGTTTCTGATGCCGTCCAGGATAGAGATCAAGCCGACGCCAAGTATCATCAGCATGCTGAATACCATGAGGGTCCAGCCCATGATCCTCGCGCCGTAGAACAGCTCTTTGTCTCTGGGAAGAAGCGCTTCCTGCGCCTCCTTCGGGGCCGATCCAAAGAATCTCTTATCCTGAATAAACGCC
>JAILOV010000036.1 GCA_024690605.1 Lachnospiraceae bacterium
GCGATCGCGATCCACTTGCTCCAGTTGATGTTTTTCATCTCCTGCTCCTCTGAAAATCACATAAAAGCGCACATTATTCATGCGCATACAAAAGATATTATAACACAAGTTTTTCTATTTGCACGGATTTTTTGCAAAATCGCAAATATTTTTTAACGTTTTCACGAATACCGCAACATCTTGTGGTGCGGATTTTTCAGTGAACAAAATAAGGCTTTTGTCACGCAACACCTTGCCCCGTGTACGGATAACGGAACGCAAATCCGCAAGAAACTTGACGTTCGTCAAGTAATATGATAACCTATCCGTGAAACACTTGACGTTTGTCAAGTAACAAAAGAGGTGGCATGAAGGATTATCAATCAGAACTGCAGGATCTGCGGCATCTTCGGTGGGCGAAGTCACGCGGCTCGTCAGGCACAGCAGGATCGTTTCTCAAGTCCTATGAGAATACGGGCGCGAGGAAACGATACTATAAGCTGTCCGATTATGATGTCACGCGGGGGATCGTCGGACACGAGTGCTTTAACGAGATCATCGCGCAACGGCTGCTGGAGCACCTGGGGATCGCACACCTTTCCTACCGGCTGATCCACGCGCTGGTCAGCATGGACGGCGGAGATCACGAGACCTGGCTGTGCGGATCCGAGGATTTTAAGGAGCGGGGAGAGAGAAAGCTCGCGCTGGAGGACTATTATGTCCTGGAGCGGCAGGATGATGAGTCGCCGCTGGATTTCTGTCTGCGGATGGGATGGCAGGAGCAGATCTACGGGATGCTCGCGATCGACTTTCTCATCCTGAACAGGGACCGGCACGGCGCCAATCTGGAGGTTCTCATGGACAGAAAAAACCGGTCGGTCCGGCTGGCGCCCCTCTTCGATCACGGAGTCTCCCTGGTCTGCCGTTGCCATGATGTCGGGGAACTGAAGGCATTTGACGTGATGAAGGATCAGAAGGTGCAATCCTTTATCGGGGGAAACAGCGTCAGCGACAATCTCCGGCTGGTGCCCATGACCTGGCTGAAGGGATTGCCGGAGATCACGGATCGGGATCTGAGCCGGATCCTGTCTGAGCCGATCAATATACTGGGAAAGCCCTATGTCACAAAGATCCGGGAGATGCTGCAAAGGAGGTGGGAGACCCTTGAACGTTTTCGAAATTCATGATCCCACGCTGAATGAGGATGGCACGGACAGGATCGTTGGATATCTGTTCTACTTTGAACGCGCGCGAAGATTCTATGTTGAGCTCATGGACGGACTGGATGAATGGGATGCACCGGCGCTGTTCATGCGGCATGCCAGAGAGGGGCGCTACTCCGTGGATTCCGAATGGTCCATGAAATGGGTCCGCCAGCGGATCATCCCACCGGATCGCCAGAATCTGGGCTCGATCCTCAAGGAAAACGGATTAAAATACTACGACGAATATCGCCTCCTCGTGCTGAGTGAAGGCCGATGCGCACAGGACGAAGCATATATTCGGCGATGCACGCCCGAGGATCTGCCGCCCGGGATCCGGGACAGGCTGAAAAGAAAGGTCCGCGATGTGATGCCGCTGGCGGAGAATCGTCTGCTGGTGTTCTTTCGCGATGACGCCGCGCGCCTGATCGACGCAGAAGCACTTTTAAAAGAGGATCCCGCATTTGCCCGCGTGCTTTCCGATCCGGAACTGTTTGCGCGAGTCAGTGTCTCTCCGGGAGGCAACAGTGTCGAGTGGGACGAGGCCCGCAGCATTCCGGCCGAGCGTCTCTACCGCACGGGCAGAAAATCACCGATCCTCTATGCGGATCTTCTTTCCTTTACAGACAGACGTCTTGTCGATACAGCGGGAGCATGCGAGATCCTGGGGGTCTCCAGGCAGTACATCAGTCAACTGATCCGGCAGGACAGGCTGCACCCGGTGATCTCGACACCCGGAACGCAGATCTTCCTGCGGGGGGAACTGGAGGCGTGAGGTCAGACCCTTACTCGCTTACACAAACCTCTTCCTTCCGACAATGACCAGCCGCCCGTCGCGCTTGGAATAGTCGCAGGTGGAGAGGGTGATCAGGTGGTCGCCGTACATGGCGGTATAGGGGATCTCATAGAGAGACTTCTCTTTGATGCCGCGGATATAGGCCTCAAACTCGGCCTCATTGTAAATGTTGATGAAATCATAGTAGCGGAAGTCGTTCTCCGACTCGTCGACTGAAGAGAGGAAGACCGCGATGATATCATAGGTATTCTCCTGATAGAGGGAGTTAAACTTGATCGTCGGGTGGTTGTGGTAGTAGTTGTAGTCCTTGTAGTTCTTGAGCGCGCCGAACATGAAGCCGGATTTCATGTTGTGCCCGTGGATCAGCACGTTGTCGTCGGTGCCGTCGACGGAGCAGCGCTTATCCAGCACCAGCAGACCGTTCACATCATAGTCGCCGTCGAAGTTGTGGGAGAGGTAAAAGTCGTTGTCGTCCGGGCGGTGCATGACCGGATAGTCGACCGCCGTCCCCGCGATGGACACCCAGCCCGCGAAATCCGGATTCTGCAGCACCAGCTTCTTGTACTGCGGCAGGATCTCCTTGCCGTCCCAGGACAGCACCTGCACACCGGAGGCCGCGAGCGCCTCTTCCTGGCTCTCGTCAAAGGTGATCTCCTCCACCTCCTCGGCGGTCGCGACCTCCTGCAGCTCCTTGACATTGCTGCGGGAGATAAAATCACAGTACAGCTCATGCGAGAGCAGCGTCAGGAGCGTGGCGAGTGCCGCGCCGAGCATGATGAGCGACACCTTCTGCCAGGTCGGACGTGCCCGGAAGCCGTTCTCCCTGCGGTACTTCTTCCGTGCCTCCTTCTTTTCCTTCTTCGGATCCCCGTAGAACCGGTTCTTGTCCCCGCTCACGGGCTTTGTGCCGTCATTGAGCTTATCCGCCTGCGCCTTGAGGAAGTCCCTGCCGATCGCGGTCTCAAACTTGATGTTGCGCGCCTTGATCTGCCGGAGATAGGAAACCGCCATCTCCTTGGGCGTCCCGGTCGGGCGCTTTAAGAGCTGGATCTTCTGCAGATCGCGCTTCGCGGCCTGCATCTCCTGCGGGGTCTTGAATTTGTAGTTTCCTACCTGATATTCCATGTAAACCTGTTTCCTAAATCCGCGCGTATATTGGGCTGAAAGATTTCAGGACGATATCCATTTCGATTCAGTCGCCCGCACACAGCGCGTATTCCGTCTCATACTCATCCAGCACGAGGAAGCTCGCGTAGCAGATCCCGTTCTCCTCGGAGACCGAGACCGGAAGCGTGGCCAGTCCGCCGGGATTGTCCGGACTCTGCTCTTTGTAGACCGCGTAGACGACCAGATTGTCGACAAACGCGTCCTCGACGAGCGCGTCCGGCACGGTGATCGTGACCGTCACGGGATCGAAGACCGAGAGCGTCTGCCAGGCCTTCGGATTGTCCCGCACCAGCACGGTAAAGGTGTCCGCCGTCTGCTCCCGCACCTGCTTTTCTCTCATGGCGGAAAGCACCGTGTTGCCCGGATCGTCATTCACCACGACGAACAGATCCGCCGAGAGCCGCTCCTGCGTGGCGCTGGGCCTGCCGACATGGGAAAGCCCCGCCATGCGGTAGTCCTCCACGGTGATCTCATAAAGCGGGAGCCCCAGATCGTCGCCTCCCTCCTCGCCGGTCCAGACGGACACGTGTCCGTAGGAAAAGGTGTCCGCCTCCTGCGCCGTCGTCTGACCGCCCTCCTGAAAGGAGGCCGCAGGCGCCTGCAGACCCATGGAGGTGAGCAGCCATTCTACAAGGAAATATCCTCCGACCAGACAGGCCGCAAGGATCGCAAGACCGATCAGAATATTGTGAAGCTTCCGCTTCCTCAGTTCCTGATAGAGCTCTTCCTCATCCATCTCTCAAAACGGTAGGTGGTGTCAAAATACACCTGTTCTTCGCTCTCTTCCGTCTTCTCCCAGTCCGGATCCCGCTCCAGATCGGGAAAAAAGGCGTCCGCCTCATAGGTGCGGTCGATCCGCGTGATGACCGCCTCGCTGCACTGCGGCAGAAGCGCCCGGTAGACGCTCTCGCCGCCGATCACCCACACATTGTCCGGATCCAGGGGCCCCACCGCCTCCAGCAGTTCCTCCTCGCTGTGCACGATGACCGCGTTCTCCGCGGGAACCGTAAAGTCGGGATTTCTCGTCAGGATGATGTTCGTCCTGCCGGGCAGCGGCATCCCCTTCGGAAAAGTCTGCAGCGTCTTGCGCCCGAGGATCACCGTGCCGCCCATGGTCTCCTCGCGGAAATTCTTCTGATCCGCGGGAATGCGGATGAGCAGGCGGCCGTCCCGCCCGATGCCCCACTTTTCATCTACCGCTGCTATGGTCTTCATTCTCCCTCCGTTTCAAACGCAAACAAAGATCCTTTCGGATCACTCGAAGATCAGTCCCTCGGTCTCCGCCTCTTCCACGCCGTCGATCTCGGGCTCCGCCACATCCTCCCCTGCGATCGTGACATCCTTCATGACGAGCCGGCGCACATTGCGGGCGATCACACTCTTTCCGCTCACGGGATCGAAGTTGTCCATCATCACGGGCCGCTCGGTCCTGCGCGACGCCTTCGGCGCGAACTGCGCGCGGATGTTCTCGATCACCAGCTCATCGATGGGCGATTCCGGCAGGCCCATCGCGCACACGAGCGAGGCGTGGACGCCCGTGCACTCGATATTTTTCGCCTCGATCCTGCCGATAGACGGCGTCATCTCATCCACGGGATGCGGCTGCTGATCCTGCACATAGTCCGTGTGGCCGTCCGGATCGCAGAAATAGAACATGTTCAGCGTGAACGGCATCATCACATCGTTCATGCGGATGTTTTCAAAACAGATGTTATTTAATGCGGAGGTCTGTCCCCGCCCGCGCCGGGTCTTGATCCGGAGGCCCCTGTCCGTGCCGTCAAACTCACACTGCGAAACATGCACATCGGTCACCCCGCTGGCGATCTCGCTTCCGATCGTGACGCTGCCGTGCCCGCGCTCCAGACGGCAGTTGCGCACGGTGATCTCCCGGGTCGGCCGCAGGTGCACGCGGCTCATGTAGATCTTGCCGCTCTTGATCGCCATGCAGTCATCGCCGACGGAAATGAGCGTCCCCAGGATCTCCACGCGCTCACAGCTCTCCGGATCGAGTCCGTCCGTGTTCGGCGAATCCGAAGGATTGCGGATCGTCAGATCATAGAAGCCCAGATCATCGCTGTAATAGGGATGGATCGTCCAGGACGGCGAATTGCGCACCGTCACGCCCTGCATGCGGATCTGCCGGCAATAGGCAAAGTAGACCGTGTTCGGCCGCCAGGCGATGCGCTTTGTGCGGTGATCCACCCACCAGTCCGCGTTCTGCGCGTTGCCGTCGATCGTGCCCGCGCCGATCACGTCGATCTCCTGCACACTGATCCCGGTCAGGAGCGAGGCAAAGGCATCCAGCGGATTGCCTTCCCAGCTCGCGAGATTATATTCCTCCGCTTCGTTCGTCGCCCTCGTCATGCCCGGCAGCACCGGATATTTCGTCCGGTCCGTGTTGCCCAGGAGCACCGCCCCCTCATCAAGCCACAGCGTCATCCTGCTCTTTAAGAACAGCGGCGTGACGGACCAGGTGCCTGCGGGAAGCCAGACGGTTCCGCCGGGCGGGCAGGCCATGATCGCGGCCTGGATCGCCGCGGTGTCATCCTTGACCCCGTCTCCCGCCGCGCCGAAAGCGCGCACGTCAAGCAGCACGCTCTCCGGCTTCGTCGTGATTTCCTTTGTGACCGTCTCACCGTTCTCCTCGCGGACGCTGACCGCATAGTCCGTTCCCGGCGCGAGAGAATCGATCGAGAACACATTTTTCACCGTGCGAAAGGTGCGTGCCGTCACGGGGCAGGCTTTTGACCGGTGATTCCGCTCCTTTGCGCTGTCGCCCGTTTCCTTGATCAGTACCTCCACCGGCTCGTCCAGCCGGTAGACCGTGTCGCTGTCGAGCTCCACGACCAGACTCCGGTTAAAGACCGCCGCAAAACGAAACTCCATAAAACCTCCTAAATGACGTAGAACCAGGCCTCATCCTGTTCCAATTCGCTCCTGCTCACGCAGAAGTTATCACCCTTCTTGAGCTGCAATTCCTGATTCCGGATGGACACGCGCGTGCCCGCCGCGATCGAGGAGGTGATGAAGGCGTTGGACCCGATGACGCTTCCCTTTCCGATCACCGTCATGCCGCCGAGGATCGAGGCACCGGCGTAGATCGTCACATCGTCCTCGATCGTGGGATGACGCTTGATCCCGCGCAGGTTCTGCCCGCCGCGGGTGGAGAGCGCGCCGATGGTCACGCCCTGATAGACCTTGACATGGTCACCGATGACCGATGTCTCACCCACGACAACGCCCGTGCCGTGGTCGATCATGAAGTAACGCCCGATCGTCGCTCCCGGATGAATGTCGATCCCGGTGATGGAATGTGCATACTCGGTCATGATGCGGGGGATCAGCGGCACATGCAGCAGGAACAGCTCGTGCGCGAGCCGGTTGATGGAGATCGCCTTGAGGCCCGGATAGGAGAGCACGATATCCTCCTTGCCCGTCGCCGCCGGATCGCCTTCATAGGCCGCCTGCAGATCCGTCTCCAGCAGGGCGCGGATGTCCGGGATCCTGCGCATAAAGGTGAGGGTGATCTCCTCGCCGGCACGGGCGATGTCCTCTTCGCTCACATGGGCATAGGATTCATTGTAATGCAGGGCGATCGCCACCTGTCTGCGCAGATGGTAGATAACGTCCTCGATCAGCACCGTCACACGGTGCTCCTCATTGATGCTCTTGTAGACGCGGTCACGATAGTAGCCCGGGTAACAGATCTGCAGGAGCTTCAGGACGATGTCCCGGACCTCCTCACGGTCGGGCTGCGCATAGAAATCCATGCGGTCGATATCCCGCCCTCCCCGGTAATCCTCGAGCAGTGCGGTCACGACGGCATCCGTGTTCTGTTCCTGTGTGTTTTTCATG
This sequence comes from Lachnospiraceae bacterium, assembly GCA_024690605.1. Lineage (GTDB taxonomy): Bacteria > Bacillota > Clostridia > Lachnospirales > Lachnospiraceae > Butyrivibrio. The sequence goes on from JAILOV010000036.1 coordinate 7,000, forward strand.
GCGACCTCCTCGTAACATATAAATATATCAGATATGGCCTGTCTTGTCACATCCCGGGGTTTTTAGTAAAATGGTATGATCATGAGCGATCAACGGGTGCTGGAAATCCACATGCTGAGGGACTTTGCCGTCGTCTTTGACGGCAGGACGGTGGCGCTCGGGAAAAACACGGGAGCCAAGTTCTTAAGCTTCCTCCAGATGCTGATCCTCGCGGGGGATCAGGGCGCATCCAGGGAAGAGATCATCGATTCGCTGTTTGCCGGCGAAGATCTCGCGAACATCACCAACAGTCTGAACAACCTGGTCTATCAGTCCCGCAGGCAGCTGCAACGGTCGGCCCTCCCGGAGGATACCGGCATCCGTAAGGAAAAGAACCGCTATTTCTTCTCCTCCTCCCTCCCCGTGGTGACCGATGTCCGTCTGTTCAATGAGGCGGCGCGGGATGCCCATGACGAGGATGGCCTGAAGGCTGCTTTCTCCCTTTATCACGGCGATCTCCTGCCGTCCGTCACGGGGAACGCCGGGATCACGGAGCTCCGGAACGCTCTTCGCAAAGACTACAAGGCAGTCGTCGCCGGTCTCTCCGCCATCCTCATCAAAAAGCGGGATCCCGCGGGACTGACGGCACTCTACAACGAAGCCATGCAGACAACGATCAGCGAGGACGGCGATCTGGAGGCAGGACTCATCTCTGCTCTTCTGGATGCCGGCGACGCGCATGCCGCGCTGAAGCACTATAACAAGGCCCTGCGCCGCTACCAGTCACAGGGGATCGGCAGCATTCCGGACCGGCTCGAGGCATGTGCCCCCAGGCTTCTGGCCGTCGGTGCCGCGGAGCAGGGATCCAGTCTCAAAACCCAGCTGCTCGATGTCATGGCCACCGCCAACGAGAAAACGGCGGAATGGGACGGCGCCTTCTACTGCAACTACCCGAGCTTCATCGATGCCGTCAAGCTCCAGCGCCGGAATCTCCCCCGGGATCCGCGTCCCGTGACGCTGATGCTCTTAACGCTCGTCGACTACGAGGGCAAGCCGCTGCGTATGGAAAGAAAACAGATCCTCTATTCCGGAGAGCTGCAGGACGCGATCCGCGGTGCTCTTCGCATCGGCGACAGTTTCACACGCCATGACGAAACCGGCTTTCTGATCCTCTTGCCCGGCGCGGACGAGGAGAATGCCGTCGCCATCTACAGCCGCATCGCCCGCAAACTCAAAGAAAAAGCGGGCAGCAACGCCGCTGTCCGCTATCGCATGCTTTCTCTCAATTCTCTGGATCAGGATCAGCTCTGAACCGCGCGGATCGGCTCCATCTCGCAGTTTAAGACAACGCAGCGATCGAAAGCATTCTCTCCCCCCTTGCCGAGGCATTACCATCTCCGTTCAAGATAACACAAAAGACGCGCATTGTCCATCAATGCGCGCCTGTAAGGATTCTGTCGATCTCCTCCATATAGGCTTCCGTGACCAGCCGCCGGTCGAATTCCCGCTCCATCTTCGCACGGGCCTTTTCCCCCATCTGCCTGCGTTCATCCGTCGAAAGCCCCAGGAAACGTTCCATCGCGGCAAACAGCGCGTCAGCGTCACGCGGCGGAAACAGGAGGCCCGTCTCTCCGTCATCAACGATCTCTCGGCAGCCGCTGATATCGGAGGCGAGCACCGGCCGCGCCGTGGCGGAGGCTTCCATCAGCACGTTGCTCATGCCCTCGTGATAAGAAGGCATCACCACCGCATCCGCCTCCCTCAGATACGGCCGGATCTCGGGATCGAACGGCATCACCTTCAGGATCCCGTCCTTTACGGCTTCGTTCACCTGTTCTTCGCAGTCATCGTCGGCATAGCCGATGGCGGAAACGGACACCCGGCCGCCGTACCGCTCATGCAGCCGCCTCGCGCACGCGAGATACTCCAATGTTCCCTTCTCCCGCATGAGGCGCCCCACATAGAGGAAACGCACGACATCATCGGCATGTCCCGGGAAGGGCATCGGCTGATGTCTGAAGAGGTCGACCCCCGAGCCGCTCACCAGGCGCGTGCGCATCGTCCTGCCGGTGATCCGCGCCGCGCGGAAGATCTCGCGGTTCTCGGCGTTCTGGAAGAACACGCAGCGGCTCCTCTTCATGCCGATCCGGTACAGGACGGTCACGAGCCGTTTCGTCATCCCTTCTCTCTGAAAGGCCGAACCCAGTCCCGTGATCGTGATGATGCAGGGAATGCGCAGGAGACGGCAGGCAAACCCGCCGTAAATATTCGGTTTGATCGTGTAGGTGAGCACAAGATCGGGATGCCCGTTTTTCAGGAGCCCCCGGTAGTCGAGCAGAAGTTTCAGATCCTGCAGCGGGTTCATGCCCCGTCTGTTGATCGGCGTGTGAACGAAACAGCAGCCGGCCGACTCGATCGCCGAACGCTTGAGATCGTCCGGCAGGGAGACCGTCACCTCATGTCTCTCCGCAACGAGCCGCTGCAGCAGCGTGCCGCGGAAATCCCACAGCCCGCTCGAGGAATTGCCGAGCACAAGGATCCGGCTCACGCGTTCTCCCCCGTGCTGTCCGCGGAAGGGCACAGTTCCTTTTCACTGCGGATCATGGTCTCGTTGAATTTCATCATGCAGACTCCCGTCTCATAGTCCCCGACAGCGGGTGTCCCCTCCCTGCCGGCGAGATTCTTAAGCATCGCCGCCGGGAAGTTCACGCCGCAGGCATAGGCATGCGGATAGCCGCCGCCGAAGCGCGGGTTGACCTCGGAAAAATACCAGGTGCCGTGATCCGGCGCCCCTTCTTCTTCGACATGGAACAGATCGATATCGATCATGCCGCGGTAGCCGGCACCCTCCGCAAACCGCGCGATCTCCGCAAAGAGTGCGGGATCCCTGACGGAAACCGATTTGTCCGTCTCGCCGGCGCGCATCTTGATCTTCTTTTTCAGGAAAATGTGTGTGCACTTCCCCGAAAGCAGATCGATGTAGACATCGGCGCCGTATTCCTGCCCGCGCATGAGCTCCTGGATCATGAGATCCGGATCCGTGTGCATGAGCGCGGCAAGGAGCTCCTCATCATCCACCCGGTTGATCCCCAGCGAGGCACTGCCCAGACGGGGCTTCACAAAGACAGGGAGAGACACCTCTCCGGCGGCCGCAGCTGCGCGGAAATCCTCCAATGTCAGATAGCAGCGCGCGGTCTTCAGACCGAAACGGGTAAAGGTCTCCATCATGCGATACTTGTCCAGGCTCGTTTCGCAGAGTTCAAAGGAGGAGACCACCGGAACGGTGCCGATCGCTTCAAAGCGCGTCCGGTTTTTTGCGATCAGCGACAGTTCGGGATCGATCAGCGAAAACAGGCCGCCGATCTGCTCCTCTTTACAGATCGCGAGGATCCGGTCGATATAGTCCGGCGCGTCGATCCGCGGTACGATATAGGCCTTATCCGCCTCATAGAGCGCAGGTGCAAGCTCACTGCAGTCGGTCGCGATGACGCGCCCCCTGCCCGCAAGCTCCCTGCGGAAGAACTGCACGATTTTGTCACGCGTTCCCGCGCTCAGGATCAGGATGTTCAAGCTGCTCCTTTCTGTAGATATCAAAATCCGTCGTCACCATCTCGGCGCCGGAAAGCACACCGTCGCGCACAATCACCTTGCCGACGGTCATGAACGCGATCTTCAGATCCAGGAGGAACGAGCAGTGATCCACGTAGTGCACATCATAGGCAAATCGCTTCTCCCAGTTGAGGGCGTTGCGTCCGTTCACCTGCGCGAGTCCCGTCAGGCCGGGCCGCACATCGTGCCGACGCATCTCCTCTTCGGAATACCACGGCAGATATTTCACCAATAACGGCCGCGGCCCCACAAAACTCATGTCCCCCTTCAGGATGTTGAAAAACTCCGGGAGCTCATCGAGGCTCGTCGACCGCAGCAGCCGCCCGAATCGCGTCAGCCGTTCCTCATCCGGCAGGAGTTCGCCGTCTGCCCCCCGCGCGTCCGTCATCGTGCGGAACTTGTAGAGGCGGAAGATCCGTCCTTTAAAGCCCGGCCGCTCCTGAGAGAAGAACACCGGGCTCCCGAGCTTCACCCGCACGAGCACGCACAGGATCAGATAGAGCCACGAGAACAGCAACAACACCAGCCCCGAAAGCAGGATATCCAGCAGGCGTTTGACGATCTTCCGGTACAGAATGTTCATGCCGCGCCTTCCGTCACGCCTCGTTGATGAGCTCCGCCGCGTGCCGGAGCGCCTCGGTGTGCCGCTCCTCGGCTCCCTCGAGCTCCGTCCCGTTCCCGTCGGGATGATAGGTCGTGACGATCCGCTTCACGATCTCACGGATGTACTCGCTCTCCCGTCTGGATTCCTGGTTCAGCTCCTCCAGTTCCTTAAAGAAACGGCTCTCATCGATCGGGATCGGCCGTCCGATGTGGATCAGCCGGTTGGCGGTATCCTGCAGTCCCTCCTCGTCCATGAGCATCTCTTCGAACAGCTTCTCTCCGGGACGCAGTCCCGTGAATTCGATGCGGATGTCCTCGCCGACCTTGAGTCCCGAAAGCTTGATCAGGTTCTCCGCCAGATCCAGGATCCGCACGGGCTCGCCCATATCCAGCACGAAGATCTCACCGCCCTTCGCATAGGCGCCGGCCTGCAACACCAGGGAAACCGCCTCCTGGATCGTCATGAAGTACCGGATGATATCGGGATCCGTCACGGTCACCGGTCCGCCGGCGGCGATCTGTTTCTTGAAGAGCGGGATCACGCTGCCGTTGGATCCCAGCACGTTGCCGAAACGGACCGCGACAAATTCCGTTTCATAGTGCTTGTTAAAGGTCTGCACGATCATCTCGCAGATCCGTTTGCTCGCCCCCATGATGTTCGTCGGATTCACCGCCTTGTCCGTGGAGATGAGCACAAACTTCTTCGCGCCGTGCTGCGCCGCCGCGAGCGCCGTCTTCCAGGTTCCGAACACGTTGTTCTTGATCGCCTCGTTGGGCGAATCCTCCATGAGCGGCACGTGCTTGTGCGCCGCCGCGTGGTAGACGATGTCCGGCTGCCACTCCGTGAAGATATAATTGACCCGGGAGGTGTTGCGCACGGAACCGATCAGCACGACGAGATCCAGATCGGGATACTTGACCTTGAGCTCCTGCTGGATGTCATAGGCGTTATTCTCATAGATATCAAAGATGATCAGACGCTTGGGCTCATGCGCGGCGATCTGCCGGCACAGCTCGCTTCCGATAGAACCGCCGCCGCCCGTCACGAGGACAGTCTTGCCGCGGACATAGCCGATGATGGAATCGATATCGACCGTCACCGGCTCGCGCCCCAGCAGATCGTCGATCTCCACATCACGCAGCTTCGAGACATTGACCTCGCCGTTCACCAGCTGATACATGCCGGGCAGCGACTGCAGTCTGCAGTTCGTCTCCTTGCAGATCTCCAGGATCCTCGAGATCATCGGACGCGGCGCCGAGGGAATGGCGAGGATGATCTCATCGATGTGATAGAGATCCGCGGACTCGATGATCCGGTCGCGGCCGCCGACCACGCGGACCCCCTGAATATAGCGTCCCCATTTGGCCGGATCGTCGTCGATGATACATTTGACCGTGCGTGTGGAATAGTTTCCGGTCTGGATGTCCTTGATGATGATGTTGCCCGCTTCCCCTGCACCGATGATCATCACGGCGATGGAATTGTTGCGGTTCTCGTTGCGGTGCTTCTTGCTGCGCACGAACCGGTAGGCAAAGCGGCTGATAAAGGTCAGCGTGATCAGCAGAAAGGTGTAGAGGAAATAGTAGCTCTGCGGCACGCTCACCAGATCGATGCGGAAGAACTGCAGGCCGATTCCGTTGATCACACCGTCGAGCACGCAGGCCACCACCAGATTCTGCAGCTCGTTCTCGCCCGCGAAGGCCCACAGGGAATTGTAGAGCCGGAAAAGGTAGAACAATAACAGCGTGATCACGACCAGGATCGGCATGAACTTCTGGATCGGGGTCATGTAGATGTCCGGCACCCTGCTCGGATGGAACTCAAAGCGCATCAGGATGGCCAGATAGCTCGCGAACAGGACCGCGAAGACATCATAGACGACCAGGACCGCCTGTCTGCCCAGCTTCATCCAGTTGATGAAACCTTCCTCCTGCTTTTTTTTCTTTTCCCGTCTCTCTCTTCCCATGAGCGGTGGTCACTTCCTCACTTTAAAACACAGCGGGATCCACGAGGACAGCATGGCGATCGTCATCATGTTGCCGAGGTGGAAGTTCCACTCCGTAAGCCCCGCGACAGCGAAGCCGACCGTCAGCGCAAACGGCACATAGGCCGCGGGGGCGCCCGCCGCATTCTCCCTGCCGCGCGGATTCCGCATCCTGCCGTAGACCGCCGCCGTCACGAGAGCGAACGCGATCAGCAGGATAAACACAATTCCCGTCAGAATACCATTATCATGGGCGATCTGTAAATAGACATTGTGCGCGTGCACCATGATCTCGCCGTTCGGCATCTCGACGCCCATATCCTCGTGTCCCGTGAGATTCAGCTGCGGGAGATAGGTGCGCCAGATCGTGAACCGCCCGTTCGCGAGCTTCTCGGCATCGACCGCGCCGTCCTCCCCGGAATCCTCCGAAGAACCCGCCGATGCGGGATTGCCGCCGCCCGTGATCCGCGGGTAAAGATACTCCCCCGCTTCGTTGTAGTTGAACCGGTCCTCCGGATAGTTGTAGGCACTGTTCTCGATCCCCGTCATCTTCTCGAAAAACACGGAACCGAACCGTTCCACGCTGATCAGAAACGTGTTGTCCCAGTTGACCGCGCCGCGCGCCTCGGGAGACGCATCCTCGACCTCCATGAACACCGGATGGCCCGCCATCGGCGGCAGGATCCGCTGCAGCGTGAACACCGCGGGGAAGCAGAGGAGTGCCGACAGCGCCGCCACGATAAGGCCCTTCCCGAAATCTCTCGCACTGATCACCAGGAGCAGCAGGAAGACCGAAACACCCAGCGCCAGGATCCCCATGCGCGAGACCGTAAAGAGCGCATAGGCGGAGACCGCACCAAAGAAGACCGCCTCCGGACGCACCGCGAGGAGCAGTTCCCCGAACTTCGTTCCCTTCGGCACCCGCAGGATCGCCGCGAACAACAGGACAAAGGCCGCCGCGTCCATCATCGTCAGATATTCCGCCGTCACGGTCACCGTGTGGAAGATGAACGCGAAGCGCGCGTTCACAAAGGCGACGAAATAGCGGTGCAGCAGGCAGTAGACCACGTTGGCGGCGAAATTCAGGACCAGCCCTGCCGTGAGGATCGAAAGCCACCGGTCCCTGCGCGGCGAGAAGAAATAGCACACAAGACCGCCCAGGAAAAGCGCCGCCAGCGTCACCCCCCAGAGCCTCGTGTTTCGGAAGAAAATGATCATCGCAAAGAACACGAGCGCCGTGAGACCGAACAGATTGATCCTGAGCTTCTGCGCAGGCTCCACCCGCTTCCCGAAAAGAAACAGCAGGAAGAAGACCGACAGCCAGATGACCTCCTTGCGGGACGCGATCTGATGCATGATGTCATAGAGCCCGTTCATATACTCACAGGCCGCCTGGATCGCCATAGCAAAGCAGACCGCCTGGATCATATCAATAACATGTGGTATTTTATATCCCGCCGGCGGCTTCAGGATGAAGGACGCGCCGATCGCGCCGACGATCAGAAGACCCAGCAGGTAAAAGGTGATGTCCGCAGGGCGCCGGTCATATTTCTGCAGTCCCACGAGCGCCATCAGCACCAGAACAGCGGCGGTGAATACCGGTGCAAGGATTGCCGTGACCGTGCCGCCGACAGTCACGATCCGGTCGTGCGCCTCTCCCCTCTTTTTGGCGACGATCGCGACCGCCCGCTCCGCGAGAAGGCCGATCAGCGCGATGATCGCGATGATGAGGAGCGATGTCTTCTTATCGATGGGCTGCCGGTACAGCAACTCCATGTCCAGATGCCAGGTCTCCACCGACTCCCCGGCCACACGCAGAAGCTTCACATAGGGCGAAGCGCCCTCCGCCGGGATGTTCTGCAGACCCGTCCGGAACGCGCAGTGCGCTCCCTGAACAAGGAGACGGTAGTCCTTGCCGACTTCGAGGTCGAGCCCCAGCGGCACACGCACGCGGCCGGGGATCGTCTCCGATCCGAGATCCACATAGCGGTGGCACAGTTTTATGCCGCGCTCGTCAAACACGGCGACCATCATGTAACGTCCGATCATGACCTCGGCGATATCAATGTCCACGGCACCCAGACGGTCATACTGTGCCGTGAAATCCTGCGTGAGAGACGCCTCGTCATCCAGCTGTGAGGACTCCTCCATCCGGACCCCGCCGCCCTTTTCGACGATCGTGCGCTGCCACAGGCGCAGCGGGAACACGCTGAGAACGGCAAGCACCGTCACGATCACCAGGATCGCGCGGATCGCTTCGCTTTGCCAAAGGGCTTTACGCATCGCCGGATTCCTCCCGGCCGCCGGCTCTCTGCCGGATCACGTACTGCGGATTGTCATTCTGCGTGATATACAGACGGCCCAGATACTCACCGATCATTCCAAGCATCAACATCAGCATCCCGCCGATGAACATCACCGCGCTCATCATGGCGGAAAAGCCCACCGGCACATCCGGCACGACAAATTTCTTGATCACTGTGTAGATGCCGTAGATAAAGCCGAACAGGGCAAACAGCATGCCCGAGAGCGTGGCGATCCGCAGGGGCTTGATGGAGAACGCCGTGAAGCCGTTCATCCACAGCGCGACCAGCTTGCCGAAGGTGTAGCCGGAAACGCCGATCTCCCGGCGTCTGTGGGTCACATCCACGTTGACGATGCGGTTCGTCGTGCGCAGGACCAGCCCGATCACATAGGGATAGGAGCCCTTGTATTTCAACATCTCATCGACCACGAAGCGCCGTGCCGCGAAATAGCTGGAGACCGTCAGATCCTTGGGCTTGCCGAGCATCGTGCCCGCCATCTTTTCATTCAGGAACGATCCGAAATTGCGGAAGGCCGAGTGCTGCTTCGAGGAATAGCGCGCATAGGCGACATCCGCGCCCTCCTCCACGGCCTGCACAAGCTTGCCTGCCTCATCGGCAGGCGTCTGTCCGTCGTCGTCCAGGCAGATGACGATCTCGCCCTTCGTGTGGGCAAGCCCCGCCATCAGCGCCGCGTGCTGGCCGAAATTCTTTGCCAGATCAAAGCTTTTCACCTCGTCATGCGTCTCGGCAAGCTGCCGGATCGCGTCCCAGGTGTCATCCCCGGAACCGTCGTTGACGAGGATGATCTCAAATCCGTCCCGCGCCTGCGTGAGATTCACACAGGTCTTCTCGATCTCCTCCACCACCGCACCCACGGTCTTCGCCGACCGGTAGCACGGAATCACAAAGCTCAGCATCTCAAAGTTCCCTTTCCATCATGAACATGTCACTGGTCTCTCCGTCGCTGCAACGCACATCCGCAAGCTTCCTTGTCACCGCAAAGCCCGCGTGTTCATAACTCCTGATCGCGACAACATTGTCACAGAACACGCGCAGGATCACATGCTTTAACCCGAGTTCATCCCTGGCCCGGACGCAGGCGAGCTCCACGATCTCGTTGCCGTAGCCGTGTCCCACGGCGTCATCCTCACCGATGAGCACGCCGTATTCCGCCGTCGACTGCTCCCTGTCGATGTCCCGGAAATAGACGCTCCCGATCGGGCGCTCCTCGCCCGCCGCCTGTCTCTCGCAGACGATCCACTGCACAACATCGCGCTTTCCCTCGATATGCTCCGTGATCCAGCGCTCGTGCGTCTCTTTCGTGAAGGGCTCCCGGTAGACAAAGCGATCCCGCACCCGCGGGTTGTTGCGCCAGCGGACGATGAGTTCCGTGTCGTCCCGCGTTATCGGCCGGAGGATAAGCCTCTCCTGCCCGCTCACGGAGCGTTCTCCCGTACGGAATAGATGACAAAGGTGTCCGCGCCACCGGAGACCCTGTCCTCCGCGGTCACCGTGACCGCCGTTCCCTTCGCCGCGTAATAATCCGTGATCCAGGAGACATCGCTCGCAGCATCCGCCACAAAGAACACGCCGTCGGAGATCATCGCCTCCTCCGCTTCGTCAAAGCCGAAGCGCTCGAGCTTGTCCCGCCAGACGGGACTCTTCACCGCCCAGCCGCCGAGGAGGTCCAGATTGTCCGGCCGGCCCTTCTTTGCTGTCTCACGAAACAGCGGCTTCGACTCCCGCACGGAACTGTAGACATCAAGGAAATAGAGGTTGTCCCTGTGGGAAGCGCAATAGGCATGAAGCGCCTCGTAGGGCGCGTTGGCAGCCTCCCGCTTCGCCCGCTCCGCCCCGATGAGACGGAAACCGTTCCCCAAATAGACAAATCCCGTGACGATGACAAAGAGCATCGCCGCGCCGCGGACCGCCATGACAAACATCTCCCGCGGATCCGTCTCCCGGTGCTCTCCGGTCTCCCGTACCACTTCTTTCCGGGCACTGATGGTCTGCATGAGAAAGGTGCCCGTCAGAACAGACAGTTCGACAAAGCAGAGCGGATGCATGATCCGCACCGGATCTCTGCCGCGTGTGAGGATATAGAGCCAGAGTGCCGTGCGGCAGGCAAAGAGGAGCACCGGCTGCCAGAGCGCACGGAACGCCTTGTAGCCCGTCGATTTGCCCTCGGGCGTCCGATGCCAGGAGATCACGGCGATCGCGATATAGGCGACATAGAGGAACAGATTCCACGGGGCATCGGTCTGCGGCCAGGTGTGATCTACCGGAAAACCGGCGTGATGCAGGCGGTAGATGTAGCTGTTCAGTGCTTTGGCCAGGCGCTCCGCCCGCGGCGGGAGCTGCCCCGCGGCATATTTTGCCACCGCTTCCATCGCCTCCGTGTCGATCCGCTCATCCAGTCCGAAGTTATAGTTCTCCAGGAGCGTCACCGATTCGCGTCCCAGACCGATGGAATCGTAAAAATCTTCATTGCCTTCATAGGCCGGGATCCCGGTGAAATCATAGACCTCGGTGCGCGCGTCGAAGAACCGGACAAAGTCATTCCAATCCGATGCCGCGTAGCCGATGCGGTCCATGCTCCAGCCCGCGGCCAGCAGCAGGAACACGCTGAAGAAGGCGACGCCGTAGAGCCGGTAGTGATCCGTGATGAACGGATAGCGCAGGAACTCCCGCAGTCCCGGCATCTCCTCATTGTCCGCACGGGAGACACGCACCTCGCGCACATAGCGGAAGAACAGCGCCAGAAGCACGAGCGGCAGAAGCAGCAGGAGCATCTCCGAACGGATGATAAAGGCGATCCCCGTGAACAGGACGCCGAATGCAAAATGTCTCTTTTTCTCCCCCGTCACGAACAGGAACGCCGCGGTCATGGCCAGAAAGCCCACCGTTACGCTGTACTGCACGAAGAAGAAATGCGGCAGGAGAAGCAGGCAGAGGATCGTCCAGACGAGCACCACGCCGGTGATCAGCCCCGTGCGGCGCAGACGGCTCACGGCGGCATCCGCCTTCCGGTGCGAAGCGATGGCCAATGCTCGCAGGAGCATGACCATCAGGCACAGAAGCTGCAGGCCGAACAGGATGCCGCCGAACCACGGCACCCCGGGTGCGATCCGGTAGAGCAGGGAGACAAAAGCCCCGAAGGGCCAGAGATTCTGGATATCGTTGGCTGCGGGCGCGCCCCCATAGACCCCGGAGACGATGTCCCGGATCAGTGCGTCATCATTCAGTTCCAGATAAAAAGCTGTTGCGGTCATAAACGGTTATGCCTGATAGAACTCCTTCACTCTGCGGATCACCTCGTCCTGATCCTCCTCGGTGAGCGCCCAGTACATCGGCAGGCGCAGCAGCCTCTCGCTCTCACGCGTGGTGTAGACGTCCTCGCCGTGGAAGCGGCTGCACTTGAGGCCGGCCGTTGACGAATGCAGCGGCACATAGTGCGAGGCCGGCAGGATGCCGTTCTGCGTCAGATGGCGGATCAGCCCGCTCCTCTCCTCCATGTCCCTGCACTTGATATAATACATGTGCGCATTGTGCTTACAGTACGCGGGCACCGTCGGCCGCTCGATCCGGCCACTCTCCGAGAGATCCGCGAACGCGCTGTGGTAGCGGTCCCAGAGTGCGAGACGCTTTTCGTTCATCTCATCGGCCATCTCCATCTGTGCCCACAGATAAGCGGCGTTCAGTTCGCTGGGCAGCCACGAGGAACCCGGCATGATCCAGCTGTACTTGTCCACCTTGCCCATCTTGTAGAGCGTGCGGTTCGTCCCCTTCTCGCGGACGATGATCGCGTTGTCGGCCCAGGTCTCGTCACGCAGGATCAGCGCGCCGCCCTCGCCGCAGGAGAGATTCTTGGTCTCGTGAAAACTGAAATTGCCGAAATCGCCGATGGCACCGAGCGGCCGGTCATGGTAGGTGCACAGGATCGCCTGCGCCGCGTCCTCGACCACCGCAAGATGGTGTCTTTTCGCGATGTCCATGATGACATCCATCTCGCAGGAGACACCCGCGTAGTGCATGACCGTGATCGCCCGCGTCTTCGGTGTGATCGCCGCCTCGATCTTTGTCTCGTCGATGTTCATGGTGTCCGGACGGATGTCGACAAAGACCGGCACGCCGCCGCGCAACACAAAGGCGTTGGCCGTCGACACAAAGGTGTAGCTCGGCATGATCACCTCGTCGCCCTCCCGGATGTCCAGGAGAAGCGCCGACATCTCCGTCGCGTGCGTGCAGCTCGTCGTCAGCAGCGCCTTGGACGCCCCCGTGCGCTCCTCGAGCCACCGGTTGCACTTCGCCGTGTATTCCCCGTCACCGCAGATCTTCTGCGCCTCGACGGCGCGGCGGATATAGTCCAGCTCCTTCCCCGTATAGGGGGGGACATTGAAATTGATCTTCATCTCACTCACAGCCATATACCTCGTAAAATGTGCCTCTTTCCGCTTCAACCCTAAACAATTTATTATATCCCGTTTCCGAGAGATAGTCCAGTATCAGGTCCGCCTTCTCCGGGGCTCCGAAATCCCACGGAGAGCCGTTCCGGGTGCCGTTGCCGCGCAGGATCACGAGCGGACGGTCATCCGATGCCGCCAGTGCCGTGAGCGCCTCCTCGATCCGCTTCGTCTCGTTGCTGTCCAGATCCGGCCAGGCCGTGAAAAGTGCCGGCTGCAGCTCCAGCAGATAGTGCAGACCCGGCGCGTTGCCGAAGATCACAGCCTCTTCCGCGGAAAGCTCCGAACACCGGAGATACAACTCCTCCAGCGCGCGCTTCCCCGTGGAGGTTGTGATCATGCCTGCTGCACGGGGAATGCTGACCGTCGCATCCCGCCTGCTGCCGTCCATTCCGTCGCCGAAGGTGTAGAAGCAGTGAAACAGCGTCGCCTGAACCGCGAGCAGAAGAAAGAGCAGGGCTCCTGCGGCGATCACCGGGAGACGTGCGCCCTCGGCAAGAGCGGTGTGTCTTGCCGTCTCCGAGGCCGCGGTCTTCGCCAGACTCTGCACCGCGCGGAAGAACAGCAGACCCGTGACCGGCAGGATCAGGAACAGATCGTTCACGATGGGAAAGGTGTAATTGTTGGAACCGATCGGCAGGATCAGGATGACGAGGATCGTCAGGAATGATGCCGAACGCAGGAGCGGGTCCGTACGGAACACGCCGAAGACAGCGAGCACGCACAGGATGAGGCCGAAGATGATCACCATCATCGCCGGCTCGAACATACAGTCATAGTAGTAATAGCTGCGGGTAAAGACCCCCGCGCTGTAGTAAATGCGGAACAGAAATGCAAGGAGAAACGCAAAGACAAGGATCCCCGCGGTCCGGAGCACCCTTCTCCCGCGGGTCAGCGCAAAGATCAGTGTGCCGAATGCCAGGACAAAGAGGAGCGGTAGCATTTCCACCGCGCTCGCAGTGTAGGCGCGCAGCGTATCGAAAAGCATCCCCGACAGCGTATAGTCCGACGCACCCTCCGTCATCGAAAACAGGCCCGCGATCATGCGCGGATAGGCGTCAAAACCGTAGCGGATCGAA
>JAILOV010000026.1 GCA_024690605.1 Lachnospiraceae bacterium
AGCATTTCCACCGCGCTCGCAGTGTAGGCGCGCAGCGTATCGAAAAGCATCCCCGACAGCGTATAGTCCGACGCACCCTCCGTCATCGAAAACAGGCCCGCGATCATGCGCGGATAGGCGTCAAAACCGTAGCGGATCGAAATAATAACAAGTGGTATGATAACCCCCGGTATGAATCCTAGCACGCAGATCCCTGTTGCCTTCGCGCATCTGGCAAGGATCCCCGCAGCAGACAGCCCCTGCTTCTTCGCCGCGATCCTCCCCTCGTGGAACCAGACCGCCAGGATGAGCAGCACCTCGACGATGTTGGGGAAACGGACGAACAGATTGAGGCCGAGACAGATACCTGCCGCCAGATACCACCCGCCGCGGCGCAGCGTCAGCGTGTCGTCGGACAGCGTCCGTGCGAAGCCGAACAGGAGAAAGACCGAAGCGAGCGTAAGAAACAGGTAGGTCAGATAATTGTAGAGGATGACGACCGGACACCAGCAGAGACCCTCGGCGATCCAGATGCCGGCGAAGCGCACAAGGAACAGAACGGGCGTCCCGCCCTCCTTATCCCGGAAGAGACGCTCCGTCGCGAACCAGGCGATCAGCGCCGTCGCACAGATCACCGGCGTGCACCAGAGGCGGACACCGAAGAGCGAACCGCCGCCCGGTAAATGCGTGATCAGCGAGCCGCAGACATTGGGCAGCCAGGTCGCCAGCAGCCACATCGGGTCGATCCGGTCGATATAGACATAGTTTGCCAGCGCATACGTGGTGTCCCCGATATCCACCCCCTGCCGGATGCCGACAAACGGCCACAAAAACAGCAATACCGGGGCGAGTACCCGGACGAAGCGGCTGACAGCCGGCCACCGGCCGGACACCTTATCCCCGACCGCCATTTTCCCTGTGGATCGAATCATCCAGCTTCCTCAGGCACCTGCCCGGCTTCGTGTCCCGCATCACGCGGATGAACCACCGGAACATGGTCCCCCGGATGAAATCGATCATGATGCCGGCCAGAAATACGATAATAACACTTGCTATTATATGAAGCACCAGAAGGGGCACATTTTCCCGGGGGATCGGCCCGATGAAATCCTGCACCCACACGAGCCACCGGTCCCGGATCTCCCTGTGCTCATGCAGCAGATAGACACCGAAGGTCAGCGGTGCCACAAACCGCACGGCCTGCGCGAGCCACCCCTCCTTCAGCTTCAGATAGCGGAAAGCGGAGAAAATGCCCAGTGCCGCCGTGAGGCACAGAATGTAGTTGTAGTCGAAAGGCGTCCCGTAAAAGGAGGCGAGCCGCCCCGTCCGCAGGTTCACCATGTGAACGGCCAGTTTCAGGGCGAAGATCAGCGCACTCGATACCGCATAGACAAGGAGTCCTCCGCGCCCGCTGTTTAAGATGCGGACATCGTATTTGCGCATGTAAGCCGCGATCAGGTAGAGCGTGAGGAACCAGCCGAAGCCGTAACCGTAGTCATCGGTGGGAAACGCGACCGGAACAAAGCTCTTGATAAAGGAAAACCAGAAGAGGAGCCCCAGGATCGTGAACTTGAGCTGCTTTCTCGTGAGCACCAGCACGCCCTTGTTCATGAGCGGGGCGAAGAGATACATGAAGACATAGGCCGTGGCGAACCAGTAGTGCTCCGCGGAGATCGGGAACAGATATTCCTCCAGCAGACCGTAAGCGCCCTGATAGGTGCCCGAACCGGCGCCGGCCATAAACATAACACCTGTTATTGCAACAGTGTAGAACAGCACCTCCGCGACGAGCCGCAGAATGCGCCGCAGCGACACGCCGGTCTGCGACAGGAAATAGCCGCTGATCAGCACCCAGATGTTGACCGCCGCGATACAGAAGGACTCAATGAAGGCGCCGGTGACGGTTCCCGCCGTGAGCGGACTCCCCGCCGAGGGCAACAGGCCCCCGTGGTAGAGGTAGTGCAGCACGATGACCATGGCCATCGCCAGCACGCGCAGCAGTTCAAAATTGGCATCCCGCCTGCGGTATTTCTGTCCGGACTGCGTGTAGGCCTCTGTGCTCATAAGCTCCCCCGCTCGATCGCCGCTTTTCTGTCCTCAATGCGGTAGACCAGATCACATTTTTCGATGGTCTGCAGCCTGTGCGCGATGATGATGAGCGTCTTCCGCCCGTGCAGGCGGTTGATGCTGTCCATGATCGCCGCTTCGGTCTCGTTGTCCAGCGCGCTCGTCGCCTCATCCAGAACCAGCACCTCGGGATCGTCAAAAAGTGCCCGCGCGATGCTGATGCGCTGCCGCTGTCCGCCGGAAAGTCTTATCCCGCGCTCACCGATCGTCGTGTCCAGACCCTCCGGGAGGCCGCGAACAAATTCGTCGAGCTGCGCCTCCTTCAGTGCCGCCCACACCTGCTCATCATCGATCTCATCGTCCGGCACGCCGAAGGCCACATTTTTCCGGATCGTCGTGTCGATCATGAAGATCGTCTGCGGGATATAACCCACATTCTTCAGGAAGCCCTGATAGTCCGTCCGCACATCCACACCGTCCGCAAGGATCTCGCCCTTCTGCGGAGCAAGCAGTCCCAGCATGATATCCACGATCGTGGTCTTGCCGGCGCCCGTCGTGCCGACGATGCCCACCGAGGTGCCCACCGGGATCGTCATTCCGGCATCCTCGAGGATCAGCGCCTCGCTGTGCGGGTAATGGAAGGTGATGCCCTTCAGCTCGATCTTCTGCGTGATCGGAAGCTTCTTGATCTGCGTGCGCTTCCGGTAGAAATCCTCGTCATAGGTCACCGAGGCATCCGAGATGTCATCCAGCAGATGATCGCTCACATGGAAGAAGAACGGCTCGAAATAGGCGATGGAGGTCAGATAGTTGTTGATGCGGTTCGCGCTGGGCAGAAGCCTTGCCGCCGCCGCTGCCAGAACCGATAGCTGCGGCATCATCTGCGCGATCCCAACGCCCGTTGACATCACGAAGAGCATGTAGCCCACCATGCCGCCGATGGCGACGGTCTCGATCAGAAGGCGCGGCGTCGAGTTGTAGAGCTGGTATTTCTGTACCGCGTTCACATAGCCCGCGCCGCAGTCCGCATAGCCGTTGATGAAATAGTTTTCCTTGCCGGCGATCTTGATCTCCTTGATCCCGGTCACCGACTCCTCGATCCACTTGTAGAGACCGCTGTAATAGTCCTGATTGTCCTTGCCCGCGCGCACCATCACCGGCTTGATCACGAACTTGACGATGAGGAGCGTCGCCACAAGGAGCGCCGCGATCGTGAGCGTCATCTGCGGATCCTCGATGAGCAGGATCACCACCAGACACACGAAGACGATGATCTCGGAGACCAGCTGGAGGGAACTCAGGATCAGCCCGTACATGTTGTTGACGTCCGATGTGATGCTGCGCTGGATGACCGTCGTGTCCGCGTCGAGATAGTATTCATAGGGACGTTTCATGAAGTTGATCATCATGCGCCGGCTCGTCGCGAACTGATTGGTGTAGATGAACCGCAGCTGCACGATGTTCATGAAGTAGAGGAAGATGTTCTTCACGACAAAGGTGAGGATGAGCAGCACCATGAAGAAGGCCGCGAACTGTCCCGTGCTCTTCATGCCGAGTCCGTTGTAGAGCACCGAGAGCACCGGGGATTCATCGATGCGCTCCGGGTTCAGCACGACCTGCATCACCGGGACGATCAGTCCGATCCCCAGCGATTCCAGGATGCCGCCGATGAGCATCATCGCGACGATCCCCGCCATCTGGCGCTTCTGTTTCGCGCTCAGAAGAACGCGCATCTTTTTCAGGATCTTTATCATGCCGGTTTTGTAAGCCCTGTCTTCCTTGTTGCTGTCATCTCAACGTCTGCGCAGGTTTCTGTATAACCATAACAAGCGATATTTTATATAGAAGAGCAGCTGCGACCGCATCTGCAGCGCCATGAAGCCGCGCTCCTCCGCGTCGATCCGCTCCCTGTAATACGGATTCTCCGCAAAGTCCGGGAAGGTCTCGCGCATCTCCTTTGCCAGTCGCGCCGTGAAGCGACAGACGGATTCCTGCCGTTTCACCCCGCCGGCAGCGGTCCGTTCCGCCGCTTCTTTGCCCTTCTTTCCCTCACGGTAAACGGCCATCGCGGAGAACAGCGTGTTCCGGTAGAAGAGGTTCGTGAACATGAACTCGATCTCCGGCCGGTAGGCCTCCAGATAGCCGCCCTCTTTTGCCGCCGCGAGCATCAGCCGCCCCGCCTCCATGCGGTCGTTGAGATTGCGCTCCGAGAGCGTGTGCACCGTCGAGGCATCGTGCTGGTAGTAAAAATACAGCGGCTCCGGGATGTAGGCAAAGCGCTTTGCACGGAGCATCCACGTGTTTGCAACCGCGTTGTCCTCATAGAAGATCCCCTCGGGAAAGGTGCGGGAGCCGTGACGGTCGGATGCTGCCGCGGAAATCCCGTCGGAACTGTCTGCAGGCGTCCCGAAGATGACTTCTCTCCGGTAGACCTTGGTCACCAGACTGCCGCAGTCTAATAATAACAGCTGATATTTTTCTTTGTCCAGCTCTCCGGTCTGCGCCTTGCTGTTGCAGGGCACCCGTTCCGTCGGGATCCGGGTGTGCTCGTGCACCAGACAGTAGTCACAGCCCGCCATGTCCGCGCCCGTCCGCGCCGCCTCGGCAAGCAGGCGCTCATAATAGTCCGGCACGATCCAGTCATCCGCGTCGATAAAACCGATCCACTCGCCCCGCGCTTCCGCGAGACCCAGATTCTTCGCCCCGCCCTGATGCCGGTTCTCCGGTGAAATGATCACCCGGACCAGCCCGGGATATCGCTTCTCATAGTCCGCAAGGATCGCGGGCGAGGCATCCGTCGAGGCGTCATCCACCGCGAGGATCTCCCATTCACCGGGCTTTGTCTGCGCCAGCGTCTGGCCGACCAGACTGTCCATGCACCATTTCAGGCGGTCGTCCGCCGCCATGTTATAGACGGGGACGATGATGGAGAGGAAGATCCTGCTAGTCACGGAAACCTCCCGGGCACTTTTTCGCAGAGATCATTATTTCGCGTAATAATGACATAGTTTCTTCACCGCGCGGATCACGTCCTCCACGTCGGAATCCGACATGGCGGGATACAGCGGGATCGTGAGCATCTCGTCATAGAGCTTCTCCGCCTTCGGGCAGAGGCCGGCGGTATAGCCCAGTTCCTCATAATAGGGATGCCGGTAGACCGGGATGTAATGCACGTTGCAGATCACATGCTCGGCGCCCATGGCCTCGAAGAACCGGCGGCGGTCGACGGAGATCTTCTCCGGATTCAGCCGCAGGATATAGAGATGCCTCGTCGCATCGACCTGCGGCACCTCCTGCTGCAGGATCAGCTGCGGCACATCGGCAAAGGCCTCGTTGTAGCGCTGCACGATCTTTTTGCGTCTCGCGGAAAAGACATCCAGACGGTTTAACTGACTGATGATCAGCCCTGCCTGAATGTCGGTCAGACGGTAATTCATGGACAGATCCAGCTGCTCATAGTACCAGGGGCCGTCGGGCTCTCTCTTCATGAGCGACCGGTCACGCGTGATCGCGTGCGTCCGGTAGAGCAGCAGCTTTTTGTAGTAGTCCTCGCTGTCCGTCACGATCGCGCCGCCCTCGCCGCCGGTGATGGTCTTGGCCGGATGGAAGGAAAAGGTCGTCATGTGGGCGATCTTTCCGATATGCTTTCCGTTGAATTTCGTCCCGATGGAATGCGCGGCGTCCTCGATCATCACCAGGCCGTGCCGGTCGCAGATCTCGCGGACCGCCTGCAGATCCGTGGTCGCGCCGGTGTAGTCCACCGGGATCACCACACGGGTCTTGTCCGTGATCTTCTTCTCGATCTCCGCCGGATCGATGTTCCAGGTCTTCTCGTCGATGTCCGCGAATACCGGTCTCGCGCCGACATAGAGCATGCAGTTGGCGCTGGCGGCAAAGGTGATCGGCGTCGTGATGCCTTCCTCGCCCTCACCGAGCCCTGATGCCTTGCAGGCGATATGCAGTGCCGCCGTGTCGCTGGAGCAGGCGACCGCGTATTTGGCCCCGGTCAGTTCACAGAGGCGCTCCTCCATCTCCCGCACACGGGGACCGGTCGTCAGGAAATCGCTCTTTAATACTCTGGCCACCGCCGCGACATCGTCATCATTGATGTCCTGGTGCGCATAATCGATATCCGTCAGTCTTTCCGGATCGCCGCCCTCGATCGCGGGGATCCCCACTCTGCTCATGTCCGCCATATTCTCCCCCTCTTCCCTTTTCAACGTCTCTCCTGCACAGCAAGTATCTGTCTGCAAGCAGGAAAGACCGTTCTCATTTCAGATCGTACCAGGTCCACATCACATCCCGGACCAGTGCTTCCTTTTCCTCCAGCTGCGGGTTGCCCCGCATCAGATCCGCGAGCCTCGCGTCGCGATCCATGTTCTCCTCCGTGTCCGCCGCAAACACATAGAGCTCCGGGCATTCTTTAAAGACCTTTTCCTCAAGCGGCTCGCCGTTCGCGGCATTCACATAATATACCCGCGGGAAGACCGCCAGCTTGTCATAGAGCCGCCAGATATTCTCCGGCGACTTCTCATTATAAAGGATAATCACGGGAATGTCACGGTTTGCCCGTGCCGTTTCCATGGCCGCGGCGTTTTCCGGATAGAGGAACAGCACCTGCTCGGTGATGAAGAGGCCGTTCAGATCGATGAACAGGAACACGGCGACAAACAGGGCGATCAGCGCCGCCCGCAGCATCCGCCACCGGAACACCTTGCGCTGCAGGTGACGCTCGTCCCTTCCCCGCTCCGGCCGCCAGTACCGGATCAGCCTGCGCAGCAGCCGGTAGCCCGCCGAGAGCACCAGCAGATAGATCAGCGGATCGACCGGCATGAGATAGCGGTTGGACGTGTTGCCCAGAAGCAGCGCCGTCGCGGACACAACAAGAAAATAGAGAAAGGTCGGCAGACCGAGCAGCAGTGCCGCCGGCCGCCATCTGCGCTGCACCCTGCCCCCGCCGATCACAAGGACCAGATAGAGGAAAAGAAGCACCGGCAGCGCGCCGCCGAACACAAAATCATTCACCAGACCGCCGAAAAAGGACAGCCTGCCGGCCCATCCGGACGCGGTGCGCAGGGCCTCCGCCGCCTCTCTCCCGCGGTAACCGCGGAAAATGTGCGACAGGCTCGCGGGATAGTAGAGGATCGCCGCTGCCAGCGAGACCGCACAGCAGATGACATAGCGCACGATCCGCCCGATCCTCGCGTTCAGCTCGGTCGCCGCGGTATCCTCCGTTTTCTGCAGAAACCACAGAAGACAGATTGTCACGCCGGTGAAGAAAAAGAAGATCAGGTAATAGTAGTGCGTGAGAAAACCGAGGAACGAGATGATCATCACGCCGGCCATGCGCCGCTTCGTGAAGCCGTGCAGCATGCGCAGATGCAGCCATGCACAGGCCAGGACAAACACCGTGAACCACAGATACATGCGGATGAACATCGCCGCCGAAACGGTGAGCGGATGGATCGCCCAGAGCAGAAGGAACAGCGCCGTGAAGCGATGCGAGAGCCGGCATTCCCGGCAGATCGCGAGCAGCAGGAAGTAGCACAGGACGAAAGCCGCGAGGTTGACGCCGATGCCGGTCCATTTGGTAAAGGTGCCCGGAACCAGAGAGCAGGCGGTGTGCAGGATGTCGTACCACAGGGGCGGATGCACGTCCCAGGACTGCACGGTGCGGACGAGGCCGTAGCGGAAGCCCTCGCCGGGCAGGACGACCATTTCGTCGGTCAATGTCTGCGTGTCCATCCATTCGCGGTCGGGCCAGGCGACGCCGGCGGTGCGGTTGGAAGAGAAGTACGAGTAGATCTCGTCCTCGTGGAAGCCCTGCTTGCGGGTGCCGAAGAACAGGATCATGGCGATGCCAAGAAGCAGGATTGATGCATAAATGATGAA
>JAILOV010000008.1 GCA_024690605.1 Lachnospiraceae bacterium
ATTTATCCAACGCAGCAAGCCTGATACACAGATCGCTCAAATTGTGGCAAGTGAACAAAACCGTTTAGGAAGACCGCTTACGATCAATACGCTGTTTGTTTTAAATACTCTGAAGGATTTGCCGAAATCTACGCCAAAACAAGTATCAGACGCAATCGGAATATCCGAAACGGTGGTGAAAGGGATACTGGATGCATCAGTAGAATCCGGTCTGGTGGAGAGCTTCGGCAACGGCAGGAACAGAACATATATCCTATCGCCCAAAGTATACAAGTCGCAAACTGCGAAGATTGGCTATGTAAGACAGGCGGATATAGATGAAACCAGATATCCGGAATTGATCATCAATCTGGCCAAAAACACAGAATACCTGTCTCGGGCGGATGTTGTTCAGTTATTACATGTCAGTCCGTCAAAAGCTTATACTTTGTTAAAAAAACTGGTGGAAAAGGGAAAACTGGTGCCAATTAACAAAGGGCATTATGCAAAGTATCGTTATGCCGCGAATGAGTGATTCAAAGCATCCAACGCACATCCAACGCGTTTAATGCGTTGGATGTGCGTTGGGTGCTTTTCGTGTCTTGAGGCATACCTTTTCAACGTGTTTTATCATGTCGAAGAATATCCTCCACCTCACAGTCTAAAATGAAGCAAAGCGTGTCAAGGGTTTCCATAGTAAACGGGAGCCCTTTTTTGCATTGTTTCAAACAATGGCTCATAGCATGATCTGATGAAATCAGTTTAAACAAAAAATAGAATATGGAATCAACAGGAAAACTACAAAAAATAGAACATGATTCTTGTGCGGATATTACAAATAATGGGACATGGATTGTAGCAGGAGGGAAAAGCAGCCGGTTGTGACAGAGGAGGATCTGCGGACGGGACAGTGGGCTTTATTTCCGGTATTGTTATTCTATGATGACATTTTCAATTCCGTGACGGAGAATGGTGCATATTAATTCGTTTCTTGAGTAGTTGCTTTTTTGAGCGAGATCATCGATCGAATTCAGGAGATCCTCACGGATCCGGATCGTTATTACTTTGCTTCCGTCTTCACCACGACGCCTGATCACAAGTGGTTCGCCTTTCATTGATTCGCCTCCCGTCATTGCTTGCTGTAGTTATTCTAACTTGACAATATGAACAGATATATAATACAATTCAATATCTATATGTATTACACATAGATATATCAGAATCGATATGCTTGGTAATGTCCAGAAAGGAAAACAGATGAAAAAGAAAGTTGCGCTGTTCTTTGTTGTCGGGGCACTCATTGCTTCTACTCTCGCCGGGTGTGGAGAAGAATCCTCCTCAAAAAAATACGCCAAGAAGGAATCCGAGGAAATAGAGGAGGATGACGAAGAGGAGGAAGAGAAAGAAGAGAAGGAAACAAAAAACAATAAGTATAAGAAAAAAGAAGAAGTAACCGAAGCGCCTGAAGAGAAAGAAACATATGAGGAACCGGTAGAAGAGAAGCAAGAAGAAGCAGATCAACCTGAAGTGATCGAGGAAGTGATTTGTGAAGGTCCCGAAAACCGTAATGTACAGTTTTTCAATATTCCCGAAGGAACAACAACTATCGGACCGAATGCTTTTAAAGGGTGCTGGGAGCTGGATGAATTAACTGTTCCTGAGAGTGTGACCCAAATTGGCGATAATGCATTTGATGATTGTAGGAAACTGACAAGATTTGATATGCCGAAAGGCGTTACGGAAATTGGAGCCGGGGCTTTTATGTCAACACCCATTACAGAAATACAACTGCCGGATTCGCTGGAAATAATTGGGAATTTCGCATTTCAAGGTTGCCGAGACCTGTCGGGGACTATTACGATCCCTGATAGTGTTGTATCTATAGGTATGGGTGTATTTAGTAGTTGCAGTTCTATAGAGCGTGTCGATTTACCCGAAGGATTGACTGAAATACCGGAATACGCTTTTGAAGCATGTAAGAATCTTGAAGAGATCAACATTCCCAGCAGTGTGAAAGTCATACAAGAAAACGCATTTACAGGGAGCGGACTTAAGGAGATCAATCTTTCTGAAGGTTTGGAAAGCATTGGAGAGGGGGCTTTCCGACAATGTGCCGTGAGTGAAATTCGAATCCCTAAGAGTGTGAAAACTATTGGAACATGGGCATTCGATTATATGGGCGATGGTGATTTTACAGTATATGTTCCCGAAGATCTACTAAACGCGATGGGGTTACATGAAGATGGGTTTCAGAAGAGCTATACCCGTGGCAAAACAGTAACAGTCATAGCATATTAAACAATATGGCGGGTTATCTGTGTGTTTCCGTAAACACCGCAATCGGTCATCCCTTAGTTTGATCTGCGCGGAGGGTATCATGAAAAAGAAACTGGCTTTTTTCATTATTCTTGTAACACTTTTTGCTTCCATCCTTGCGGGTTGCGGGGATGGAGAAGTGCCAAAAAAATCATCAAAAAAAGAATTCACCGAGGTTGAGGAGGTGGAGAAAGAAGACAACGCGAAGGAGGAAAAAACAAAGAAAAAAACAAATAAAGAAGATGAAAGTGACGGTATCGAGAAAGAATCTGTGAAAGCAAAGGAGTCTTCAAAGGAGAAGGAGACGGAAAAGTCTGAGGATTCAAAAACGGAGGCAAAGGAGGAGCCTGTCGAAAAAGCGACGCCGGAGCCGGAAATTGTTATATTTAAAGGAATGGGGAACGAAAAATCCAATATTCAGTACTTCGATATTCCGGAGGGTACAACTGTCATTGGCAGAGAAGCGTTCAGAAACTATAATCAGCTTAAAACCATCACAATTCCAAGCAGCGTTACAAAAATCGATGATGGCGCATTTAGCGGGTGCGGATCTCTTGAAGAAGTCGCCTTGCCGGACGGATTGAAGAAAATTGGAAAACGGGCATTCTTCGATTGTAAAAAACTGGTAAATGCCAACATCTCGGATGGTTTGGAAGATATTGGCGCGGAAGCATTCGCGGGGTGTGAAAGCCTCAATTCAATTTATCTACCTGCTTCACTGGATAGTATTGGTAAGCGTGCGTTTGCGGGAACACGTGCACTGGGTGAAGTAGCCCTTCCTGAAAGCATTTCATCTATTGATGAAGGAGTATTTCTGAATTCCGCTATCAAGAAGGTGACATTGCCAAACACAATAGTATCGATTGGCCGTTCTGCTTTTGACCAGAGCGATCTGGAATCGATTATTATACCGAATAGTGTAAGGACAATTGAAGACGGGGCGTTTAACAGTTGCTATTTATTAACCGACATCTCTCTTCCGGAGGGACTAAAAACAATTGGCCATCATGCATTCTGTCAGGCAGGGATCAAAAACGGTAATCAAACTGTGATCACCATTCCCAAAAGCGTGGAAATGGTTGGAGATGAGGCATTTCAAGAAGTGAAGGCTGTCAGGGTACCACAGGAAATACTGGATATGCTCGGCGTGTATGAAGATGGGTTTGAGCAAAACTACGCCTATGGTTCCAAGGTAGAAGTGTACTAAGTGCATGTTATCATAGTATACCAATATTATCCGGCATCGTCCCGCAAGGATCGTTCCGTGCGGGACGGCTTTGCTTTTCATCGGGGTTTGCCGTATTATTGCATTTGACCCGGGATCAAACAAAAGAGGAGAGACATGATGCGTATTCGTTTGAAAACAGGTTTTTTAGTTATGACGCTGATGGCATTATCCCTTGCCGGATGCGGCTCGCAGGGAGCGAGAACAACGCACGACACGGAAGAACGGGTCGTTGACGATCCCGATGAGGAGAGTGAGCCGGAAGAGAATGAAGAAGAAACTTCCGAAGATACCGGCACGGACGATAAGACCGATAACAAGGAGATTAAGTACGAGGCGGGGGAAACAGATCAGATCGTTTTCTATATAAATGTTTCTGCGGATGGGGTGTGGGAAATCAATAGTGCTTTGTTTCGCGGAAAGGTGGATACATATTGCCAGAATACTTCCCTCGCATTACATGCGAACAGAACGATCGGAGACAAAACCGTGGAGTATTCCGATGATGCGGCTTCAAAAATCGCCATGATCGAATCCGATCTTTATAAAACCATCTTTGCGCATAACGAAGATGCGATCTTGGACAGTTATGAGATACTGGCACAATCCTATGTTGATCAAAAAGGTTATGGTGAGGAAATAAGAACAACGCTAAAACCTGTTGATATGAAGGACAAGATCCTTGATCATATTTCTTACAATTTTCATGGAACGATGATAGAAGCACCCGTGCTGAAGTGTGAGGCTTATGCCGTTCTTACCGGCACCTTCCAAAAAGGCGATGTCGAGCCCGTAGTTCCCACATACGCATTGGAACATGATCCGGATAGGCAAACCTGGCTTTACAGCTTTAGTATCGAAATCGATGTTCCGAAAGACAGTTTGTCGCCGCTATTCAAGTATTTCGACGAACTGGTCGGTGAATCCGTTCAGGATTCCGATACGGATATGCAAGCGGAAAAACCGGTAGCTGATACAGATAAAAGCAAGAAGGATAAAACCGATACCGGTATCATCGGCAAATGGTATCCGGAGCATACGAGTTTTTCGGTATATTATATGCAAATTGACGAAGGCGGAACAGGTACAATACATTGCGATGATGAGAAGTTTACATTAACGTATACCTATGCGGATGATGTTCTTGATATCTCGATCAGCGGGAGCGGCACACGAACGTTTTATCATGAGGGAGATGTATTATTAGCAGATGAGGATGGCAGCACATGGCATAAAAATGACAAGTCAGATGCGTCAACACCTGCGAAAGAATCCAAAGAAAAGGCCGATACTTCCGAACTGATCGGCATCTGGTATGACGAAACCGGGATCGATTATGCAGAATATGATATCCGCGCGGACGGAACAGGGGTGGAAACGATCGGCTCTAACACATCGATCGCCCTCAGATGGACATTTTCCGGCGGAGCATTGTCTATCACAACAAAGTACGGCACGGAATCATTCGCATATGCCGGTGGTAAACTGTATGCCTCGACTAACGGCGTATACGTAAAGAAATAGTGAAAAAGAGCCTGTTCTTTATCAATTTCTTTTCGCTTCCGCGGGACATCTGTGGGGCATCCCCGGGCCATACTGGCATCTCGGGCAGTTGAAGCATTTGGTATATGGGGCATCCGAAAATACCGCTTCACTGAAGGCCGGATCTGCGAGCAGTGCGCGGCCAAGATCCACGGTATCGACCAGATCATTCTCGATCAGATATTTTGCGAGAGCAGGCTCCAGAATCCCGTTGACACAGGAAACCGGAACGCGCCCTTTGAAGTGTTCATGGAACCGGATGCCCAGAGAGCAGATCGGATTGTATGGCTCACCGTTTTCTCCGACTGTCGGATCATCCCATTCGATGCCGGTAGAGACCTGCAGATAATCACATCCGGCTTTGACATATTCTTCCGCGATATCCATGGCGGTGGCGACATCCGGTTCGATCCCCGCAGTCCTGACAGAAATGATGAAGTCCTCTCCGCAACGCTCCCGGATCATGTGGATGATCTCCGATGCAAATCGGGCGCGGTTTTCCGTGCTTCCGCCGTATTCATCCGTGCGTAGATTTGTTTTGCGGGAAATAAACTGGTTGATCAGGTATCCGTGGCATCCGTGGAGCTGGATGCCGTCGTAGCCCGCCTGTTTTGCACGGAAAGCCGCTTCTGTAAAGTGTTCCTGCATCCGGTGGATCTCATCGATGTGCATCTCCCGGGAAAGCCGTTCGGGATCCCCGATGGAAACGGCGGACGGACCGATCGCCGTTCCGCATTCCGGATTGGCCTGGATCCCGGTATGATTCAGCTGGATGAGCACGGTCGCCTGGTGGTCATGGCATGCCGACGTGATCGCCCGATGGCCCTCGATCTGGCCGTCCTCCCACAGGCCGAGGTGCGTTTTGCAGAACCTTCCGTCCGGTGTGACTGCGGTCGCTTCCACACAGATCAGTCCGCAGCCGTGCATCGCACGCTCTCTGTAGTGTTCGATATGCTTTTCCGTGACCTTGCCGTCGGCACCGGCATAATCGAATTTCACCGTCGGCGCCATCGTCAGACGGTTTTTGACTCCGGTTCTGTTGATGATGATCGGATCAGTTACCTTCATGAATTCTCGCCCTTCCAATCATAGTCGAAAGCACCGTTTCTCATTTTACAACAACGTGCAGCCCTGCCAGGATGACCAGCATGGCCAGGTTGAGCAGGGAAAAGCGCAGCAGGTAACGCGCTTTGTCATCCGGATAGGAATCCGCGTAGAATTTGTAGGAGATCAGGCTGGCCATCGACGCGATCATGGTGCCAAGACCGCCGACATTGACGCCCAGCAGGAGCTCGTGATAGTCCGCGGCAAAATCGGACAGCAGGAGCGCCGCGGGAACATTGCTGATCACCTGACTGGTCAGGACCGCGACCGGAAACTCCCTGTTCTGCACCACCTGTTGCAGGGCATCCCGTACGGCGGGGATCCTCGCCATGTTTCCCGTAAAGATAAAGAAGCCGATAAAGGTCAAAAGCAGCGTGTAGTCGGCCCGTTTCAGGATCTTGAAATCCATGCCGAACACAACGATCAGCGTGCAGCCGGCCGTGAACTGCCAGGGAACCAGGCGCAGCACCGTGAGCATGGCAAAGAAAAAGAGGACCAGATAGACACCGATCTGTTTCCGTGAACCGAAGTGCCGGACCGTTGCCGAGCTTCCGCCCAGTTTTGCCCTTTCTTTTCCACCCGGAAACAGCAGAATGACAATGAGGAGAACCACCGCAGTCAGGAGCGTGTAGGGCAGCATCCAGAGAACAAAGGTGCCGATGGGGGCCTGCATCAGGCCGAACAGATACAGGTTCTGCGGATTGCCGATCGGGGTCAGCATGCTCCCGAGGTTGGCCGCGATCGTCTGCAGGATGACCAGCCACGACACCAGCCCGTCTTTGCCGCAGCTGTGAAACAGCATGATGGAGAGGGGGACAAAGGTCAAAAGCGCCACATCGTTGGTGACGAACATGCTCCCGAAGAAGCACAGGAAGATCAGCGCACCGGCCAATTGTCTGATGTTCGAAACGCGCCGGGTGACTGCCGTCCCGATCTTTTCGAACACGGCGTTTTCCTTGAGCCCCTGGATCACCACCATGAGGGACCACAGGATGCCGAGCGAGCGCCAGTCGATGTAGCCCGCATAGGCTGCGTCCGGATGGACAGCCAGCGCCGAGCCGGCCGCCAGAAGCCACGCAATACAGAGAACGGGATCGACCTTTTTCTTCCCGCGCTCTTTTTCGTTATCGTTCTTTGACATGGATGATTACCTTGTTGCGATATTATGCGGCTAACAGGATTTGAACCTGCACGGAGTAATCCACCGGAGACCGCATCCATCGTTGAATGCAAATTAAATATGCGGCTAACAGGATTTGAACCTGCACGGAGTAATCCACCGGAACCTAAATCCGGCGCGTCTGCCAATTCCGCCATAGCCGCAGTTTCCCTTGATGATAGGTCATTTTCCCGTGAAAAGCAAGAAGAATTCGCGGAATGGGCGGTTCGGGCTTGACGCGACTGCCGCCGGGTGCTAAAATATCTTTGTTACTGATGGAAGTGGGCTTGCGAGTCCACTTTCTTGCTGTCAGGAAAAACTATGGCGGAAGGCAAAGGGAAAAAAACGAATATCGCGGAGCGTGCGGAAGAGATGCTCGTTCCGATCGCGGAGACCTGCGGCGTCGAGATCTATGACGTCGAATATGTCAAAGAGGCCGGCGAACAGTATCTGCGGGCCTATATCGACAAGCGGCCGGACGGTGTCACGATCGACGACTGCGAGGCGGTGAGCAGGGCTTTCTCGGATGCGCTCGACGCGGATGATTTCATCCCGGATGCCTACATCCTTGAGGTGTCCAGTCCGGGACTGGGGAGACAGCTCAAAAAGGACCGTCATCTCGCCCGGTCGATCGGCGAAGAGGTGGAGATCAAGACTTTTCGCGAGATCGACGGCACGAAGCTCTTTGAAGGGGTTCTGGAAGCCTTTGACAAGGAGACGGTCACGATCCGTGCGGGTGATGACGGCGGAGAAAAGACCCTTTTGCGAAAGGACATCGCGGTGATCCGGCTGGCGCTGGATTTCTGAACAGATAAGACGAATCATAAACAAAGTTCATCAAGTGGCAAAACAAAGGAGGAGCCATGAACAGTGAATTGATGCAGGCGGTGGAATTGCTTGAAAAGGAGCGGCATATCAGCAGGGAGAGCCTTTTTGAGGCGATCGAGAACTCCCTGATCGCGGCGTGCCGGAACAATTTTGAGCGGGTGGACAATGTGCATGTGAACATCGACCGGGAGACCGGCGACATCAATGTCTACTCGGAGCAGACGATCGTGGCAGATGAGGACGAGATCGAGGAGCCCGGTCTGCAGATCACGCTGGAGAAGGCCCGCGAGACCGATCCGACCGCAGAGGTCGGGGGCGTTTTGCGCAAGGAATACAATTCCAAGGAGTTCGGCCGCATCGCTTCCCAGAATGCCAAGAACGTCATTCTGCAGAAGATCCGTGAGGAGGAGCGCGGTGCGATCTACAACGAGTATTCCGCCAGAGAGCATGACATCGTGACCGGCGTCGTGCAGCGCACCTTCGGGCGCAACATCAGCATCAATCTGGGACGCGCCGACGCGGTCCTTGAGGAAAAGGAGCAGGTTCGGGGTGAGCATCTGCATCCGCAGGAGCGCATCAAGGTCTACATTTTGGAAGTTCGGAACAACGCCAAGGGCCCCAGGATCCTCGTCTCCCGCACGCATCCCGATCTGGTGCGCCGCCTGTTCGAGCAGGAGGTGACGGAGATCCGCGACGGCATCGTGGAGATCATGAGCATCGCCCGCGAGCCCGGCAGCCGCACGAAGATCGCGGTCCGCTCCAACAATGCCAATGTAGACGCTGTCGGCGCCTGCGTCGGTGTGAACGGCAACCGTGTGGGCATGATCGTCGATGAGTTAAACGGCGAGAAGATCGATATCGTCAACTGGGATGAGAATCCCGGTAACTTCATTCAGAACGCGCTCTCGCCGGCCAAGATCGTCGCGGTGTTCGCCGATCCCGACGAGCATGTGGCCAAGGTCGTCGTGCCGGATTATCAGCTCTCTCTCGCGATCGGCAAAGAGGGACAGAACGCGAGGCTTGCAGCCAAGCTCACCGGCTACAAGGTCGATATCAAGAACGAGACGCAGGCCAAGGATACGCCCGGCTTCCGTTACGAGGACTACCTCGATGAGGAGATGGATGACGGCGAAGGTTATTACTATGAGGACGGCGAGTACGCCGGAGAGTATGCCGAGGGCGACTATGTGGAAGAGGGCGCGGAAGCCGTCGCGGAAGAGGCGCCTGTGACGGAGAAAGCACCTGCCGGGAGCGAAGCCTGAAATGCCGCTTCGCCACTGCGTCTCCTGCGGGAGAGAGGGCGATAAGGACACCTTTCTCCGCGTGGTCAGAGAACCGGACGGAACCTTTCGGATCGACGATACGGGGCGGATGAACGGACGCGGTGCCTATCTGTGCAGAGAACAGGCCTGTCTGGAGAAAGCGGTCAGGAAGCAGGGACTCAACCGGTCGTTTCGACAGGCGGTGCCAAAGGAGATCTATGAGCAGCTCGGAAGCCATACCGGCGGATGAGAAAAAAATATACGGACTGTTGTCGCTCTGCAAAAAAGCGGGAAAATGCAAAAGCGGAGAACTGCAGCTTCTGGAGAGCATCAAAGCGGAAGAGGCGAAACTTGTGCTGATCGCGCAGGATGCCTCGGAGAATTCAAAGAAGAGGCTGCGCGACAAATGCGATTATCGCCGGATACCGTGGCGGATGTTCGGTGACAGGGAAAAACTTGGAGAAGCGATCGGAGTCGGAGAAAGAGCCGGCGTCGCCGTAACGGACGCGGGATTTGCCAAAGCGGTACTTGAACGGATGGACGCGGCGCGGAAGGGAGAGTCGAATGGGAAAGATCAAAATTTCTGAACTTGCAGAGGAACTCGGTGTAGACGGGCTGGAGGTTCTGCACTATCTGAAAGAGCAGGGGATCAAAGCCGCCAGACAATCCAGTTCCGTTGAGGATGATGCCGCCGCGCTTGCCAGAAAACAGTTCGGCAAGGGGGCGGGCAAGAGTGCACCCGCGGCCAAGACGAAGCCCGTGAAGGAAGAAGAACCCGCGAAGGCTGAGGCCACGGCACCGGCGGAAAAACCGGCACCGGCAGCGGAGAAAAAGGAAGCCGCGCCCGCGGAGAAGTCTGCAGCGGCGGAGCAGGAAAAACCGGCAGCACCGGCGGAAAAGCCTGCCGCAACGGGAGCGGCTCCGGCGCAGCCTGCCGGAGGAGAACCGGTCAAGAAGAAAAAGAAGATCATTTTTGTCAGCAATCCGGGCAATTCCCGCACGCCGGCCGGCGGCGGTTACAGCTCGGACATGGGACGGGGCGGCGCACGCCCGGGGCCGCGCACACGCGGAAACTTCGGAGGAACGCCGACCAGACCGCTCATCAAGCCGCATACGGCTCCTTCCCAGCCGGAGATTTACACCCGCGAGGTGACGAAGGTGGAGGCACCCAAGCCTGCCGCCCCCAAGGATCAGGAGCAGGTGACACCCGCACAGGCGGGGCAGGCACCGGAGGAAACCGCGCCGAAGACGGCACCCGCGAGCGATGTGCAGACACCTGCGGCGAGCGCGGCACCGGCGGCTGCGCCGGCGGCGAGACCTGCCGCACGTCCGGAGGGAGCACGCCCCGCCGGCGGACAGATCCGTCAGGGACAGGGACCCCGTCCGGGATTCGGACAGAATCAGGCGGGCAGACCCGGTCAGGCAGGCGGCAGCCGGTTCGGCGGACCCAGACCCGGTTTTGGCGGACCGGGAGCCTGGAGACCGGGCTTCGGCGGACCGGGAAGAGGGACCGGGAGACCGGGCTTCGGCGGACCGGGAGCGGGACGTCCGGGATTCGGCGGCGGTCAGGGTGCACCCGCACCGGGCCGTGACGGCGGCAAGCGTCAGCGCGGCAAGGAAAAGGACAAGGACAAGCGCAAGGACATGCAGCTTGAGAACGAGGAGAACATGTCCCGTTCCAAGCGCGCAGGGCGCTTTATCAAACCGGAGATGAAGGCCGAGGAGCCCGAGGAGCAGATCAAGGTCATCACGATCCCCGAGACGCTCACGATCAAGGATCTGGCGCAGGCGATGCGCATGCAGCCCTCTGTGATCATCAAGAAGCTTTTCCTCGCCGGCAAGGTGATGACGGTCAATTCGGAGATCAGTTATGAGGAGGCCGAGGATATCGCGGCGGATTATGAGATCCTGTGCGAAAAGGAAGTACAGGTTGACCTGATCGAGGAACTCCTGCGGGAGGAGGAAGACGCGCCCGAGACCATGAAGAAGAGACCGCCGGTCGTCTGCGTCATGGGTCACGTTGATCACGGCAAGACCTCCCTTCTGGATGCGATCCGCAAGACCAATGTGACCGATCGCGAGGCGGGCGGTATCACGCAGGCGATCGGTGCCTACACGGTCACCGCGAAGGATCAGAAGATCACCTTCCTCGACACGCCGGGTCATGAGGCGTTCACGGCCATGCGTATGCGCGGTGCCAAATCCACGGATATCGCGGTGCTGGTCGTCGCGGCGGATGACGGTGTGATGCCGCAGACGGTGGAGGCGATCAACCATGCCAAGGCCGCGGAGGTCGAGATCATCGTCGCGGTCAACAAGATCGACAAGCCCAACGCCAATGTCGATCGCGTGAAGCAGGAGATGACGGAGCACGGTCTGATCGCAACGGACTGGGGCGGGCAGACGGAGTTTGTTCCGGTTTCCGCCAAGACCGGCGAGGGTCTGGAGAATCTGCTGGAAACGATCATCCTGACGGCGGACATCCTGGAACTCAAGGCCAATCCGAACCGCGTGGCGCGCGGTATCGTGCTGGAAGCGCAGCTGGATAAGGGGCGCGGTCCGGTGGCGACGGTTCTGGTACAGAAGGGCACGCTGCATGTCGGAGATTTCATTTCCGCGGGCGCCTGCTCCGGCCGTGTGCGCGCGATGGTCGATGACAAGGGACGCCGCGTCAAGGAGGCAGGACCTTCGGAGCCGGTGGAGATCCTCGGACTCTCCGATGTGCCGGATGCCGGTGAGGTGTTCCTGGGCCATGACAGCGACAAGGAGGCCAAGCAGTACGCGGACACCTACTTAAAGCAGCACAAGAAGGAACTGATCGACGAGACGAAGGGCAACCGGATGTCGCTCGACAACCTGTTCACCAAGATCGAAGAGGGCAAGTTAAAGGAACTGGAGCTCATCATCAAAGCAGATGTGCAGGGTTCCGTCGAAGCACTCAAGCAGAGTCTGGAGAAGCTTTCCAACGACGAGGTCGTGGTGAAGATCATCCATTCCGGCGTCGGTGCGATCACCGAGTCCGATGTTTCCCTCGCGATGGCATCCAACGCGATTATCATCGGCTTTGATGTGCGTCCGGACAATATCGCCAAGGGCATCGCGGAGCGCGAGGGAGTGGAGATCAAACTCTACAAGGTCATCTACCAGGCGATCGACGATGTCGAGGCCGCGATGAAAGGCATGCTCGCACCGGTCTACGAGGAAAAGATCATCGGTCACGCGGAGGTGCGTCAGATCTTCAAGGCGAGCGCGGTCGGCAACATCGCCGGTTCCTATATCCTCGACGGCGTCGTGCAGAAGGGCTGCAAGGTGCGCATCCGCCGCGGAGACGAGCAGATCTTCGAGGGCGAGCTGGCGAGCTTAAAGCGCTTCAAGGATGATGTCAAGGAGGTCCGCGAGGGCTATGAGTGCGGTCTTGTCTTTGACGGCTTTGATGCCATGAATGTCGGAGATACGGTCGAGGCCTACAAGATGGTCGAGGTCCCGAGAGAGAAGATCGGCAAATGAGAAAGAACAGCATCAAAAACAACCGCATCAACGGCGAGGTGCAGCGGGTGATCGCGCAGGCGATCCGCGAATCCAAGGATCCGCGCATCTCTCCGATGACGACGGTCATGGAGGCGATCGTTGCGCCGGATCTGAAGACCTGTAAGGTGTGGGTCTCGGTGATGGGCGATGAAGAGGAACGGGACAGGACGCTCGCGGGATTAAAGAGCGCCGCGGGATACATCCGTTCGACACTCGCAAGGGAGATCAATCTGCGCTACACTCCGGAACTGCATTTCTACATGGATGATTCCGTAGAATATGCGATCGAGATCGGCAAGAAGATCGATGAGGTCGCGGCGCAGGATCGGGCTGCCAGAGAGGCACGGGGGGACGATGGCATTTACGAAGATTGATGATCTGATCGATCAGAGCACAGAGGCTGTCGGGATCGCCGGACATGTGCGGCCGGACGGAGACTGCATCAGCGCTTCGCTCGCGCTCTGGCAGTATCTGACCGACAATTATCCCGCTCTCCGCGTCGATGTGTTTCTGGAGGAGGTGCCTCCGGTCTACAGCTTCATCAGGGGAAGCGATCAGGTGCACACGGACTTTAGGACCGATGTGGAGTCCTATGACCTCTTTATCGTCGTCGACACGGACAAGAGCCGGATCAGCGCGGCGGAACCCTTCTTTGAAAATGCCCGGCGCACGGTCAACATCGATCATCACGTGAGCAATCACGGCACGGGAGACGAGAACTATCTTGATCCCGATGTCGGCAGCTGCTGCGAGCTGATCTATGATCTGCTGGACAAAGACAAGATGAACCGCCAGCTGGCGGAGACGATCTACTGCGGCATCATCGCCGACACCGGCGTGTTCAAGTACAACTCCACTTCGCCGAAGACCATGCGGATCGGCGCCGAACTGATCTCCTACGGGTTTGATTTCAACGATCTGATCGACCGGACCTTTTATCGCAAGAGCTATGTGCAGAATCTCCTCCTGGGCCGCGTGCTCATGGAATCGACGCTCTTCATGAACGGCAGATGTATCCTCGGCCTGATCTCGCGAAAGACCATGGAATTCTATCACGCGACGCCGAGCGATCTGGAAGGGATCGTGAATCAGCTGATGCTCACGTCGGGCGTTGCCTGCGCGATCTTTTTGCATGAAACGGGGAGCCTCGAATACAAGGCGTCCCTTCGTTCCAACGGCATGGTGGATGTTTCGAAGATCGCCGAGATCTTCGGCGGCGGCGGTCATGTGCGGGCGGCCGGATGCACGATGAACGGCACCAGCCACGACTGTATCAACAATCTCTCCAAGTACATCGCCGAGCAGTTAAACGGCATCGGCTGAACGGATGCGATGGGCGGCGTGAACGCGTGGAACGGTCTGCTTTGCGTGAACAAGGAGGCGGGATTCACCTCCAATGATGTGGTTGCGAAGCTTCGCGGCATTCTGAAACAGAAAAAGATCGGTCATACGGGGACGCTCGATCCGGAAGCGGTCGGCGTCCTTGTTGTGTGTCTGGGGAACGCCACGCGTGTGGTGGATCTGCTCACGGAGCACAGCAAGGAATATATCGCAGTGGTGCAGCTGGGGGTCGTCACGGACACGCAGGACATGACCGGTGAGATCCTGGAGAAAAGAGACACCTCCGGCGTCACGAGAGAGCGGCTCACAGAGGCGCTGCAGGCTTTTAAGGGCAGCTATGAGCAGGTGCCTCCGATGTATTCCGCCGTCAAGGTGAACGGACAGCGGCTCTACAAGCTGGCCCGTGAGGGAAAAACGGTCGAGCGCAAGCCCCGGACGGTCACGATCGACGCGATCTCCCTGCTGGACGATTCGCTGCTTTCGGAGAGCGGGATCTTCACCATGGAGGTGCGGTGCTCCAAGGGAACCTACATCCGCACACTCTGCAATGACATCGGGGAACGGCTCGATTGCGGCGCCGCCATGGCCATGCTCACGCGCACGGCGGTCGGGAGCTTCCGTCTGGAGAGCGCGCTGACGCTGACACAGATCGAAGAGCAAAGGGACGCGGGAACGCTCGCGGACGCGATCCTGCCGGTGGAGGAACTGTTCCGTGACATGGACCGGATCACGGTCTCGGAGGATTTCCGCAGACGGCTGGAAAACGGCAACAGCCTCGGCCCGGAGATGATCGTTTCCGAGGCGCCCGCGGATGAAAATGACAGCGTCCCGCCGGAGGAAAGCTTTACTGACAATGAAGCGGTTCGCGTTTACTGCGGCGGCGAGTGGTTCGGGATCTACCGTTACAGTGCGAAATTAAAGCAGTTCCGGGTGGACAAGTTTTTCCGGGAAACCTGAGGGAGCGATGCGGATCATCAGAGAACTGTCGGAATTCCATGAGGGAAAAAGCGCGGTCGCGATCGGCAAATTTGACGGTGTGCACAGGGGTCACCGGAAGCTGATCGGCGAACTGGTGCGGGCTTCGCGCGAGTGCGGACTTGTGTCCGTCATCCTCACCTTTGATCCGCCGCCCGCGGTGCTCTTCGGTGCCGCTGACGCGGAAGAACTGATCCCCGCCGGAAAACAGCAGGAGATCTTCGCGCAGCTCGGTGTCGATGTGCTGGTGGAATATCCGTTCACACGGGAAACGGCAGCGACGCCGCCCGATGTCTTTGTGAATGATGTGCTGCTGCGTGATCTGCACGCGTCACTGATCGTGTGCGGAAGCGATGTGTCCTTCGGCGACGGCGGCAGGGGGGATCTGCAACTGCTGCAGTCACTGACAGCGCCGCACGCCTGCGGGGTGCTCGTTGTCGACAAGGTCCTCGCGGACGGCACACCGATCAGTTCGACGAGGATCCGGCAGGCCATCCGCGAGGGACACGAGGCGGAAGCACGCGCGCTGCTGGAGTAGAAAAGGAGGCAACATGGCCTTTACACTGTCTGCACTAACCGCATATGATGACATCCTCATCCAGTGCCACGACAATCCCGACGCGGACGCACTGGCGAGCGGCATGGCCCTGCACCGGTATCTGACCGGCCGGGGGAAGCATCCGCGGTTTGTCTACAGCGGCCGTAACGCGGTCACCAAGAGCAATCTCCGGATGATGATCTCGAACCTGCAGATCCCCGTGGAACATGTCACCGAACTGCCGCCCGATTACCGGCCGGAGCTTCTGGTCACGGTCGACTGCCAGTACGGGGAGAGCAATGTCACCCGATTCCCGGCGCAGCATGTCGCCGTCATCGATCATCATCAGGTGTCCGGAGAGCTTCCCGCGATGAACGAAGTGAGGAGCAACTATGGCTCCTGTTCTACCGTGTTCTACGAACTGTTAAGCGGCGAGGGATTCGATGTCAACGCGGACGAGGATCTGTCGACGGCCCTCTACTATGGGCTCATGACCGATACCGGCGGCTTCGCCGAGATCTCCCACCCCGCCGACAGGGATCTGCGGGACATGGCGAAGTTTCGGCAGAGTGATATCGTTCTGTTCAAAAATGCCAATCTGTCCAAAGAGGAGCTAACGATCGCCGGCGATGCGCTCAAGCACGCGCATTTTGACGAGGAGGCGGCTTTCGCCATCGTGGAGGCCAAGCCCTGCGATCCCAACATTCTCGGACTGATCAGCGATATGCTGCTGGAAGTGGATTCGATCAGCACCTGTCTTGTCTACAGCATGCTGCCCTTTGGCGTCAAGATCTCCGTGCGCAGCTGTGTCAAGGAGACCAGGGCCAGCGAGCTCGCCGCTTTCCTGACGAGCGGTCTGGGCGGCGGAGGCGGACATCTCGTCAAGGCCGGCGGCATGCTGAAAAAGGATCTGATCGTACGGGCCGGCATCCCCTATACGCAGGAGGCCGTGGCGGAACTGCTGGAGGGGCGCATGCGCACCTATTACCGGGAATCGGAGATCCTGTACGCCGGGCAGCACCGGGAGGATCTCGCCGCTCTGGCACGCTACCGGAAGAAGGAACTGGATCTCGGCTATGTGGAGGCGACGGATCTGGCCCCCGAGGGGACCGTCATCACGATCCGGACTCTCGAGGGCGATGTGGATGTGCCGGTCAGAGCGGATATGGTGATCATGCTCGGGATCGACGGGGAGATCTATCCCACCAACCGGACGAAATTCAAGGCGAACAATGTGCCGACGGACACGGCCTATGTCTTTCCCGGGGAGTACGCACCGGTGGTCATCCATGTAGAAACGGGTGACAGGATCGAACTCCTCCCCCACGCGCGTGCTTGCAGATCCATGGGCGGCGCCGGGATCTATGCCAGACAGCTCGATCACCGGGTCAAGGTGTTCACCGCGTGGGATACGGAGAAATATTACCTGGGAACACCGGGCGATTTTCTTGCAACCCGGGCGGATGATCCGTCCGATATCTATATCATTGAAAAGTCTGTATTTGAGAGGTCCTATGAGCCAGCAGTATGATGCCTTCATCAGTTACCGCCACGCGCCGCTGGATATGGAGATGGCGAAAAAGGTGCACACCGCACTGGAAACCTATCATATCCCCCGTGCCGTACAGGGTAAGACCGGAAAAAAGAAAATGGGGCGCGTGTTCCGCGACCAGGAGGAGCTTCCCATCGGAAGCGATCTGGATGACAACATCTCGGCCGCGCTGTCCTCGTCCCGCTATCTGATCGTCATCTGTTCTCCGAGAACACCGGAATCCTATTGGGTGTGTAAGGAGATCGAGACCTTTATCGGGATGCACGGACGGGAGCATGTCCTGGCGGTCCTGATCGAGGGGGAGCCGGACGAGAGCTTCCCGAAACAGCTTTTGTCCGATGATGAGGGGAATCCGGTTGAGCCGCTGGCCGCGGATGTCCGCGGCGCCACCCCGAGAGAGAGAAACAGCAGATTCCGGACGGAAAGGCTCCGCCTGGCCGCGCCGGTCATCGGGTGCACCTATGACGACCTGAAACAGCGCCACAGAGAGCGCATGATCCGGCGGACGGTGACGATCGTGTCGGCTGCCGCTGCCGTTGTCGCCGCGGCGGGAACCGCGTTCGGTATCTACAACTCCGGCGTGGCGGCGCGGATGAAGCAGCTGGCCGAGGAGAAAACGAGACTTGCGGATGAGATCCTCGCGGAATATAAGCAGAAGCAGGTGAACCAGTCCAAATTCTACGCCAGGGAATCCCTGTCACTGCTTGACGCCGGCAACCGCGAGGATGCCGTGCTGGTCGCCAAAGCCGCGCTTCCCGCTGAGGACAGCGACCGGCCCTATGTCGCCGACGCGGAATATGCGCTCGCGGAGGCTCTGTATGCCTATGATCCCGGGAGGACGCTCAAGTTTGACCGCAAGCTCCCGCAGGACATGACGGTCAGCGAGATCCGGCGCAGTGTCGACCGTGACAAGCTGATCGTGACGGACACCGGCTACAAGGTCTATGTCTACGACACGAACGACTGGAGCCTTCTTGCCAGCATCGAACCAGGACTGAAGGAAATGAACTACACGGTGAAGACCGTGATGGCGGACGCGGACAAGAGCGGCGTCTACGTGTGCACCGAGAATGAACTGACCAAATACGGCTATGACGGCAAGGAGATCTGGAAAAATGACGACATGGCCTCCATATCGGGCAGCACGATCTCGCCCGACGGCAGTGTCATCGCGCTGTTATCCACGGAAACCGTCACGTTCGTCGATACCGCGACCGGGAAAGCGATCAGCACCTGCGCCAATGAGGAAGCCTATTCCTTCAGCATGTCCAAATGCCTGATCACGTCGGACGGCAGGGTGGGCGTCTGCGGACACTACGATTCGGAGGCGGAGCACACCTTTCTCACCTTTTATGACATCGCAGGCGGCAGCAGGATGGGCCGCGCGGATGTGTCCGGCGGGTACATCCTGGACATGTATCTGACCGACGGGGATCATATCGCGGTTCTTTCGACGAACAGCGATTTTGCGTCCGATAAGGGCGTGACCTTTATGGGACTGGATCTGTATGCCGCGGACGGCGGGACACTCTGGAGCAGCAGGGTCGACGCGCATGTCCGATATTGGAGCACCTTTTCCACCGCGCTCAAATCTCACGGCTATGATACCGCCGGGGGACACCGGGATGAGATCGTCCTTGTTGTCGAGGATGAACTGTTCCTCTATGACGAAGCGAACGGGAAACTGTTCCGCAGACTGGATACCCGCGATGACTGTACGGCGCTCACCGTGGGTCTGGATTCCCCGTATGCGTACATCTCCTATACCGGCGGCAATGTCGATGCCGTTGACTGTGAGGAAGGAGAGATCTACACCGAACCGCTGATCGCCACGGACATGAGCATCATGGATACGGTGTTCGTCAACTCCCAGGCGGTGATCCGCCCGTACATGTCTTCGGAGCTTTATATCCTGTCCTATCATGAGGCAACGGATCTGGTCGAACTCGATCCCTTTGACACCACGCAGGTCCTCATGGGCACGGCGCCGGATTCGTCGTACTATGTGCTGTCGCCCCTCGGAGATCACGAGACGCTGGATTTCTTTGATCACACCGGGAAGAAGATCCATACGGCGGAATTTGACACCTCCTATGATCTGGATCACGGTTTTGTGGATAACACCTATGCCTTTGCCTACCGGGAGGGGATCGCATTTGTGGATCCCGTGTCGGGGGAGGAGCGCGAGACCTCCTGGAGCAAGCTGGGGATAACGGAATATGTGAGCGACGGGTGCTTCTCGGAGAACGGCGATTACGCGGCCTTCTGGAGTAACCACACGCTGTATGCCGTGGATATGCATGAGATGAAGGTCATCTGCACCGCGGAGACGGAGAAGATCATCTCCGGCGCGATCATCTCCGGGGACGGCACGAGACTCTATGTCTATGAATCGGGGGAGCCGGTCTATGCGCTGGATACGGCGGACGGCAGCAAAACGGAGCTGACCGCGGAGATGGTCCCTCACGCGGAATCCACGATGCGGGATTTCATGGTCCTGTCCCATGACGGCACGAAATTCGCGATGTTCTGTCTGGACGGCAAGGTGCGTGTCACGGACACCGCGGACGGACACGTGATCTGTGAGATGCCGCTCACCTCGAGGCTTCGGATGTTCATCCGCTTTTCGCCGGATGACAGCTGTCTGATGCTGCAGGGGGATGATGCGAAGCTGCGCATCTGGGATCTGCAGACGCAGGATACCGTGGGGCTTATCGAGATGGAGGCCACCGTTCTGGATGTTCTCTGCGATGACGCGATCGGGATCATGGCGGTCGTCATCGACGGCGCTGTCTATCTCCTGGATCAGGCGGATCACGGCATCCGCGCCAGAGTACCGGACGCCGTCACCTATCTGAAGGGGGATCGTATGTTCCTGCTCCGGTGCAACGGCAGAAAATTCTACATGACGGCCTACAAGGATCACAGGAAACTGCTCGAGGAGGCCGCCGCGGAATTCCCCGGCGCCGTCCTGGATGATGAGAGAAGAGTGAAATATAACATTGAGTAGAGAAGGAGGATCCATGAGACTGCAGAGAAGCATCACCGCCGTGGGACTGACCGCGTCCCTCCTGGCGACGCAGACCGGCTGCGGCCGCGGTGAGGCAACGCCGGCGGAGGAACCGCAGCCCGTGGAAGAGGATTACAACATCCTCTTCATTACCGTGGATCAGGAGCACTACTTTTCCGAGTATCCGGAGGGAACAGCCTACAAGGCCAGGCAGCTCCTTGCGGAACTCGGCACGACCTTTGAGAAGCACTACGCCTGCTCCAACATGTCCACTTCGTCCCGCTCAGTCATGTTCACCGGAAAGCACATCCCGGACACCGGCATGATCGACAACACGGATTTTCAGTGGCAGGGGGCGATGGACGAAAACATCACCACGATCGGCGACAGGATGCGGGAAGCGGGCTATTACACCGCGCTGAAGGGGAAATGGCATCTGGGGGATGCCAGCATCATAAGTGACGTGGCGACGCTGACCGATCTGGAAGGCTATGGCTACGCCGACTGGGGCGGCAAGGACTACATCGGCAGCGTGCAGGAGGGATATGAGATGGATCCCGTGGTCGTGTCGGAAGCGCTCGACTGGCTGGGAACGAAGGGGAAGGAACTGAACGATCAGGGAAAGCCGTTTTTCCTGAACGTCAACATGGTCAATCCGCATGACATCATGAACTATGATATCACTGGCTATCAGAGCGGTTTCATGCCGCTGGCGGGAAAACCGGACGATCCTGTCTACAACAAGACCTATGATACACCGGTTCCCTCTACATGGAATTTTGATCTGAACGCGGCGGATGTTCCCGAAGCGCTGCGCGTGTATCAGGAACACTGGGGACTCTTTACCGGCGTGATCCGGGAGGAGAGCGTCTGGAAGGATTATCAGAATTATTATTTCAACTGCATTCAGGATTCGGACGATCATCTCATGGAGATCCTCGACTACCTGAAGGAGCAGGGGATGATGGACAACACGGTGATTGTGTTCACGGCCGATCACGGGGAGATGCAGGGAAGCCACGGCCTCAAGGGCAAGGGCGGTTTTCTCTACGAGAACAACGTCCATGTGCCGCTCATCATCGTGCATCCCGGCTTCGAGGGAGGAAAGACCGTGTCCGCGCTGACCAGTCACGTGGATCTGGCCCCTACCTTTGTCGACATGACGTCCCTTCCCGCGGATGAAAAGGAGAAGATCCTGAAGGAACTGCCGGGCGAGAGCCTTCTGCAGCTGATGGA
Organism: Lachnospiraceae bacterium; assembly: GCA_024690605.1. Taxonomy (GTDB): domain Bacteria; phylum Bacillota; class Clostridia; order Lachnospirales; family Lachnospiraceae; genus Butyrivibrio. Next base: position 21,596 of record JAILOV010000008.1, read on the forward strand.
CGGAAGGAAAGACAGCGTCCGTGACGCCGCGCTGTTCTGCTTCGAGATGCTCTCCATGACGGCACTGCAATATGATTTTGACGCGGCGGGCAATGTTTCCTACTCGTTCGATGTCGGGGGGCGCGGCATGGTGCGCGGGATCGTGACCGCGGATCACAAGTTTGTCCGGTACTTTGCGCCGACGGATTTCAACACGCCGACAACTCTGGAAGATCTGTTCGCCCACAATGACGTGCAACTGTTCGACACAAAGGCTGATCCGGAGGAGGTGGTCAATCTGGCCGCGGATCCGGAGACCAACGGGGAACTCATCCTGCAGATGAACGAGCTGCTGAACGAGACGATCCGCCGGGAGATCGGAGAGGACGACGGCACGCATGTCCTTAAGGTGTTAAAGGGACTGCAGCAGGCACAACAGCAGGCGCAGCAGTAGGATCTCCATGGGAGCACACCCGGACAGAACCTATGCCATGCTTGCCAAGCCGGTCTCCGGCGCCTGCAATCTCCGGTGTGCCTATTGCTACTACGCCGGCAAGGAGCGCCTGCTGCAGACCGGCACATCCCGGATGAGCGACGAGGTGCTCGCGGCCTACATCCGGCAGAGCCTTACCATGCATGGCAGAAACGCCACGGTGGAATTTGCGTGGCACGGCGGAGAGCCGACGCTCGCGGGGATCGATTTTTACAGGAAGGCGGTCCGGCTGGAGGAGCAGTACGGACAGGGACGGAAGATCGTCAACACGCTGCAGACGAACGCCACCTGTCTTTCCGACGAGCTGTGCCGGTTCTTTAAGGAACACGGCTTCCTCATCGGCGTCAGCATCGACGGCCCCGAGGACTGCCACAACGCATACCGCAGGGGCGCGGACGGAGCGGGGAGCTTTGCCGATACCATGCGGGGAATTGAGCTTCTGAAAAAGCACGGCGTTTCCTTTAACACGCTGACCACGGTCAACCGCGTGAACGAGGAGCATGCGGCAAGGGTCTACGGCTTTCTGCGGGAACTGACCGACTGGATGCAGTTTCTGCCTGTCGTGGAGAGCGAAGCGGCGGAGTATGAGGGATCGGCGGGACAGCTGTTTGCGGAACCGCCGGGGATCCACGGACTGAAGATCCGGCATCCCCTCACGCCGTTTTCCGTGACGCCAGAGGGCTACGGAAAATTCCTGTGTACCGTGTTTGATGAATGGAAGAAGCGGGATGAGGGGCACAAACATGTGCAGATCATCGATGTGACCCTGGGCAACCTGCAAGGCATTCCCTCCTCTCTGTGTGTACATCATCCGCTGTGCGGCCACTCCGGCTGCGTGGAGGCAAACGGCGACGTGTATGCCTGTGACCGTTACGCCTTTCCGGCCTACCGGCTGGGAAATCTCCTGGAAACCGATCTGGGGATCCTCATGGAGCGCAACCGGCAGTTCGGCATGCACAAGACCTATGGTCTCCCGGAGACCTGTCTGGACTGTCCCTGGATCCGCCTGTGCTTCGGCGGCTGCCCCAAGGACCGCCTGCAGGGGGACAGGAACTATCTGTGTGACGGTCTGCGGATTTTTTTCCGTCACTTGACAGAATGTGTGTGATTATCCCGTTCTTTCCGTGTATAATGGAGAAGGGCGTTCACAGCCCGATCCGTGAGCTGATACAAAACAGGCATAAAAGGGGAAACGATCATGGCAAAACCGGTTTCCGTACTGGAACTCATCACGACACTCCGCATATTGACGACCAACACCGAAACGAGGGGTTATGAGCTGCTTGCGGCGATGCAGGCCTTTGTCGATAACGGTGAAGCGGCCCTGGAAGAGGATTGGAACGATGAAGACATGGAGAATACGGCGCTCCACGGTCTGCAGTTCAACACGAAGACCGGAGATGATCTCTATGTGGAGATGGCAGAACTGGCCAAGCAGTTTCGGGACGGGAACGGCGGCGAACACTGGAAGGCAAATGCCGCCCGCGCCCTGAGAAGCGCCATGGAGATGCTGAGGCAGGCAGATGATTCCGATCTGAAGAAGGGCAGTCCGGCGGAACGTTTTGCCTCTTCCTTTGGCGAAGAGTATGCCCTCAACTGTGATGAGATTCTGAAATCGCTGCTCGTACGGGATACGAATGAGCATGTGTCGGGCGGCATGCGCAGCGACATCGCAGATGCGACCACCTATCCGGAATTCGTTGAGATCATGGCCGCCATGCAGGAGACGCTCGATTCGCAAGAGGTCGGTTCGGCGCAACTGGCGGAGGACTTCATCTATGACGCGATGGAGCTGCTCCACAGGGACAGGGATGATGACTTGCAATCGGAAAGGGAACCCTTTAGGGGAATGGTGACGGACGAGACCGTGCAAAGCGTGCGGGAGGCCCTGACCAGAGCCTGCGTCATGATGGATCATGATGTGGGAATCCAACCGGTCCAAGTCTCCCGCTCCTATGAGGCGATCATGGACGTCAAGAGGGAGAAGAGGGACAGCGCCGCAAAGGACATACTTGCCGAGAAGGCGCACGCGGAGCATTTGGCGGAGGTTCTGCCGAATATTCAGGACCTGCAGCTCAAGATGAAGGAAGGGGATACCTGGTGGCACATCAATTCCTCCTCCTATCGCCGCATGAAGACCGCGGTCGACGAGGTCTGCAGACTGGCCGATGACTATGATCCGAAGAGCCGGAAGAAAGCCGTCGAGATGCAGAAGGCGATGGACCGTCTGCATGAGGCGTCGAAAGCGTATGTGGAGAGTAAGGTCTACGACAAGAAAAAATCCACGGAGATGGGCGTCTCCCGCAAGAACACAGCACTGGCGCTTATGGAGCTCTCGTTTGACCAGACAAGACATTGGGTGCGGACGGATGTCGATCTCAACCGGATCGATGACTGGCGGATGAAGCAGTCCGATACCGGCAAGACCAGGGTGAAGTTGGGATTTGACGGTTTGCAGAATCTGGTGGCGGAAGAAATGGATGCCAACCGTACCCTGCGGCAGACGCGGGAACAGGAAGCAAGGGAGAGGCGCGAAAAAGAACACGAAAAGGCTGCAAAAAAGAAGTCTCAGAAAACAACCGATGCGGATCAGCTCTGATCGGAGAGAAAAGGAGGGTTTTCCCATGGCGGATGAGAGAAAGAGGATTGATGACGCGGCCGCAAAAAAAGAATAAACGATCGGGGATCAGGCGGTTCATCCGCCTGATCCTCACTGTGTTTCTTATCATTCTTCTGATCGCCGCCGGCGGGCTCGGGATCCTCACGATCCTGGAGTACCGGCCGGCAGACGAAGAACCGGCGGAACGCATCGGATGGGAGACGGCGGACAGTTCCCTGAAGCAGCTGCATAAGGGAGAGAGCTTCCGGATCGTCACCTGGAACATCGGTTACGGAGCACTCGGCGACAATGCCGATTTCTTTATGGACGGCGGCAGGATGGTCAACACGGCCGACGCGGCGCGTCTTCAGGAAAACATGCAGGGAATCCGCACGACCCTGACGGAGCTGTCACCGGATGTGGTGTTTTTGCAGGAGATCGATACGGATTCCGCAAGATCCCATCACCAGAATGAGGTGCGCTATCTCACGGGAGACCGATCGGATCCGACCTTTCTGACCGGATACCGCAGTGCCTTTGCCTGCAATTTCCGCGTCCCTTTTATCCCCTATCCGATCCCGCCGATCGGCAAAGTTCATTCCGGGATCTTCACCTCGTCGGCGTTTCCCGCTACGGATGCCGTGCGCGTTAAGCTCCCCTCTCCGTTTTCCTGGCCGGTCCGGATCGCCAATCTGAAGCGGTGCCTGCTGGTCACGCGGATCCCGGTCGCGGATTCCGACCGGGAACTGGTGCTGGTCAACCTTCACCTGGAAGCCTATGATGACGGCGAGGGCAAGATCATGCAGACGAAGCTTCTGACCGACTTTTTGCTGAGCGAGCATGCGGCCGGCAATTATGTGATCGCCGGAGGCGATTTCAACCAGCACTTTTCTTCGGTGGATATCTCCGCCTATCCGGACCTCCCCGGAACCTGGAAGGCGGGAACGCTCAATGTCGAAGACCTCGGTGAGGGTTTCACCTTCCACGCCGACAATAGCGCTCCCAGCTGCCGGTCGCTCGATCGGCCGCTCGCGGAAGCCCCCGAAAAGGATCCCGCTCATTTCCAGTATTATGTGATCGACGGCTTTATCGTCTCGGACAATGTGGTCGTGGAATCCTGTGAGACGCAGGATCTCGGCTTCCGTCTGGCGGATCACAATCCCGTGGCCGCGCGGATGCGGCTGGAATGAAGTTGTGGTATAATGTTGCAGACTTGAAAGGAGGCCTGATATGGCAGAAAACAAATACGGATCCGTGACAAAGAAGGGAGAACTGCACTACGAGGAGCCGGCGAGGCTTCTGTTTTTCGGACTCCCGTGGACATTTCGCAAGTTCCTCGTCTATGACAACGATCTGGTGATCCGGGCGGGTTTTTTTAACCTCAAGGAGGATGACTGCTACATGTACCGCATCACCGACGTGCGGCTGAACCGCTCGCTGATGCAGCGGATCTTCGGCCTGTCGACGATCACGCTCTATACCTCCGACTCGAGTGATCACACGATCGACATGAAGAACATCCGCCGCGGTGTCGAGATCAAGGATTTCATCGTGGAAAACGCGGAGCGGTGCCGCATGATGCGCCGCACGGTCAACATGCAGAACATCGGATACGAGATGGGGGACGATCTCCAGGGAGACTGAATTATGGATCGATACGTTGTCACCGGCATGAGCTGCGCGGCCTGTCAGGCGCGCGTCGAAAAGGCTGTCAGCGGTGTGCCCGGCGTGGAGAGCTGCAGTGTGAATCTCCTCACCAATTCCATGGGCGTCACGGGAACGGCCTCCCCGGCGGAGATCATCCGGGCGGTCGAAAAGGCCGGTTACGGGGCGGCAGAGTTGAACAGCGCTTCACCGGACAGCGCCGGATATGCCGGGAGCGGACAGGGGGCCGGCCGGCAGTCTTCTCTTGCCGCGCAGGAGGATGCGCTCGCGGACCGGGATACGCCGGTCCTGAAGAGACGGCTCTTTGTATCGCTGGGATTTCTGGCGGTTCTTCTCTGGTTTTCCATGGGACACATGCTGTGGGGCTTGCCGTTACCGGCTTTCTTTCACAACAACCACGTCGCCATGGGGCTCATACAGCTCCTTCTCTCCGGCATCATCTGCGTGATCAACCGCAGATTCTTTGAGAGCGGCTTCCGATCCCTGCTTCACGGCGCACCGAACATGGACACGCTCATCGCGCTGGGGAGCGCGGCAGCCATGGGCTATTCGACGGTCATGCTCTTTGCGATGACGAGAGCACAGGCCGACGGCGGGACGGATGCGGCGGCGCCGTTCATGAACGAGTTCTATTTTGAATCCGCCGCGATGATCCTGACGCTGATCACCCTCGGCAAGCTTCTGGAGGCGCGGGCAAAGGGCAGGACGACGGATGCGCTCAGGAGTCTGTTGAAGCTGGCACCGAAGAAGGCAACGATCCTCCGCGACGGCGCGGAGATCACCGTGCCGGTGGACGAGGTGGCCGTCGGGGACCTGTTTGTCGTGCGCCCGGGGGAGACGATCCCGATCGACGGCGAGGTGGAATCCGGCGAGAGCGCCGTGAACGAAGCGGCGATCACCGGCGAGAGCATTCCCGTTGACAAGGTACCGGGGGATCGCGTGACATCCGCGACGCTCAATCATTCGGGATTTCTCACCTGCCGCGCCCTCCGCGTCGGCGAGGACACGTCGATCGCACAGATCATCCGCATGGTCAGCGACGCGGCAGCAACCAAGGCGCCGGTGGCCAGACTCGCGGACAGGATCTCCGGGATCTTCGTGCCGGCGGTCATCGGGATCGCCGTTCTGACCCTTGTCATCTGGCTGTTTGCGGGTGCGGATCCCGGGTTTGCACTGGCCCGCGCGATCTGCGTGCTGGTGGTGAGCTGTCCCTGCGCGCTGGGCCTTGCCACGCCGGTGGCGATCATGGTCGGGAACGGCGTGGGGGCAAGGAACGGGATCCTGTTCAAGACGGCGGAAGCGCTGCAGCAGCTCGGCGGTGTGCAGATCATCGCGCTGGACAAGACCGGAACGGTCACAAAGGGAGAGCCTGCCGTTTGCGGCGTGTTCCCCATGCCCGGTGTCGACAGGGACGAATTCCTGACGCTGGCCGCGTCGCTGGAACAGGCCAGCGAACACCCGCTTGCCAAAGCGATCGTGAAGGAAGCAGAGCACAAAAATATCATCCTGCGGGAAGTGCAGGATTTTCAGGCGCTTTCGGGGCAGGGCGCAGAGGGTAGGATCGGCGGCAGAGAGGTCGTCGGCGGCAATGAGCGGCTGATCGCCGGGCGGATCCGCGGTCCCATCCCCGAGGAGAACGGCACGAAGACGGCAGGACAGCTTGCCGGCGCCGGAAGGACACCGACCTATTTTGCCTGTGACGGACAGTATCTCGGCATGATCGCCGTGGCGGACTATGTCCGGGATGACAGTGCGGATGCCCTTGAAGAGTTTCGCAGGCTCGGGATCGCTTCCGTCCTGCTGACCGGGGACAACCCGGGCACGGCGGCGGAGATCGGCAGACAGGTGCGTGTCGATCGTGTTTATGCCGGTATCCTGCCGGGCGGCAAGGCGGAGATCATCAGACAGTTAAAGAGGCACGGTCGTGTTGCCATGGTGGGAGACGGCATCAATGACGCGCCGGCTCTCGCGGAGGCGGATGTCGGGATCGCGATCGGCGCCGGCACGGATGTGGCGATCGACGCGGCGGATGTGGTGCTGGTGAAGAACAGCCTGCGGGATGTGGCGGCCGGGATCCGGCTGAGCCGCAGCACCTACCGGAACATCATGGAGAACCTGTTCTGGGCGCTGTTCTACAATGTGCTGCTGATCCCGGCGGCCGCGGGTGTCTACAGCAGACTCTTCGGGATCACGATGAACCCGATGCTCGGCGCGGCGGCGATGAGTCTGTCGAGCTTCTGCGTGGTGATGAACGCCCTGCGACTGAATCTGGCCGATATCCGGAACGGGAAACGGGACAGAGCGGGGAAACGGGCGATATCCGGGCTTCCGGAGACAACGGATGGTTTTGCCGTGTCCGTCGATGACGGCGGGACACGGAAGAAAGGGGATGCAGCGATGACAAAGACCATGAAGATCGAAGGTATGATGTGCGCGCATTGTGAGGCGACCGTTAAAAAGGCACTGGAGGCGGTCGAAGGTGTTGTGTCCGCGGAAGTGAGCCACGAGGCCGGACAGGCCGTCGTGACACTCTCCGGCAGTGTGGACGACGCGGCGCTCAAAAAGGCGGTGGAAGACAAAGACTACAGGGTTCTGGAGGTGGCATAGGACATGGCCATGAACATCACGATCGCCGTGTTTTTCGGCGGCAATTCAACGGAGCATGAGATTTCGGTCATCTCGGCGATCCAGGCGATGGGGTATCTGGATCACGAAAAGTACCGGATCCTGCCGGTCTATATGACCAAGCAGAATCTGTTCTACACGCACCCGGACATGGAGCGGATCGAAAACTTCCGGGATATCCCGGCGCTCCTGTCAAAGAGCAGGCGTGTGTTCTTCCTGAAGGAGGAGAACCGGACGCTCATGGTGACCTGGCCGTTCCGGCGATTCGGGAAAAACGAGTCGGTCCCGGTCGATCTCGCGTTCCCGATCGTGCATGGCACCAATGTGGAGGACGGAACGCTGCAGGGATTTCTCGCCACACTGGGACTGCCGATCATCGGACCGGGGGTTCTTCCATCGGCACTCGGCATGGACAAGGCCGTGATGAAGAGTGTGTTCAAGGATCACGGGATCCCGGTCCTGCCCTGCAGGGTCTGCACGCGCAAAGACTGGGAGGATCCGGATGCTCTGGTAGATGGGCTGACGAAAGAACTGCCCTGGCCGATGATCGTGAAGCCGGTCAATCTGGGCAGTAGCATCGGGATCACCAAAGCGGGAAACGCCGAAGAACTGCGGGACGCGCTGGATCTGGCGTTCACCTTTTCCGAAAAGGTGCTGGTGGAACGAGCGATCGAAAAACTCAAAGAGGTGAACTGCGCCGTGCTCGGGGACTATGAGGGTGCGGAGGCGAGTGAGTGTGAGGAGCCGCTCTCCTCGGACGAGGAATCGATCCTGAGTTTTGAGGACAAATATCTGAGCGGCGGCAAATCCGGTGCCAAAACCGCAGGCGTCAAAGGTGCAGCCGCGGGGGAAAAGGGCGGATCCAAGGGCATGGCGAGTCTGCAGAGGAAGATCCCCGCGCAGATCTCCGATGAGATGCGCGACCGCGTCCGTGAGACCGCGGTACGGGCGTTTCAGGCTCTGGACGGTGCCGGTGTCGCCCGCATCGATTTCATGATCGATGAGGCGACGGGGGAGCTGTTCCTTAACGAGATCAACACGATCCCGGGATCGCTTTCCTTTTATCTCTGGGAACCGCTGGGCGTGCCCTACGCCGAGCTTCTGGAGAGGCTGATCGCGCTTGCCTTAAAGCGCGCAAGAGAAGCGGCCAAGACGACGACCGCGTTTGACACGAACATTCTGGCCACGGTGAAGATCCCCGGCGGCACGAAAACGAAATAGCGGACGCAGGCTACAGAGCGGCCCGGTAGGTCTCTTCCATCACCTGATGGACCACGGCATCCACGGTCTTGCGCTCTTTCATGTCCATGGCACCGGTGTCGATGGGTTTGCCGTAGATCATCTTCACTTCGGCGCTCCGGATGAAGGGTTTGTGGCGCTCAAAGATCATCTCCGTGCGGGTCACGGTCACCGGCACGATCTTGCAGCCGGTCTTGTGTGCGATCTTAAAGGTGCCGCGATGGAACGGCTGCAGGGGATCATCGGTCTTGTTGCGCGTCCCCTCGGGATAGACCATGATGCTCACGCCCTGCCTGATGAGATCGGAAGCACTGTTGATGACTTCGAGACCCTGCTTCAGATCATCACGGTCAAGGAACAGACAGTGCAGGTTCATCATCCAGAGATTCAGAACGGGCACCTTTTTCACCTGCTTCTTGGAGATGAAGCCTACCGGCGCTTTGGCGTTGCCGTAGGCAAGGACGATATCGAAACAGCTGCGGTGATTGCCGATGAAGAGGACGCCCTCGTTTGCCGGGATGTTCTCCTCGCCCTCGATCGTCAGCCGGACGCCGGAAAGAAAGGCCAGCACACGGAAGGCCCAGCTCACGATCGCCAGAGAGGACCGCTCTTTGATGTCGGGGCGTTTCAGGCCGATCAGCCACAGGACGAACAGGATCGGAATGCTCATCAGGAGGAACACGATGAGAAAGAGAAAAACCACTATCAGACGGACCATGTTGTATTCCCTCCTTTGCTTTCTGTGCTACTTCGTTATTATAATCGCTGAGCTCGCGTTCGGCAACGGGAAAAGAACGGGGCGGGATCATGCGTGATCTGTTCATCAAAAACGCACGGATCGTCGACCCGCGCGGCGTGGGCGTGTGCAACGGTTCGTTCCTTATCAGGGATGACAGGATCGAGAGAATCTTCACCGGGGAGACGGACGCGGATGCACGTGTCCCGGAAGAACGATCCGATCCGGAACAGCTGCGGGTGATCGACGCCGACGGGTGGCTCGCCTTTCCGGGACTGATCGACGCGCACGTGCATTTCCGCGATCCGGGCTTCACGGACAAGGAGGATATCGGGACCGGTGCCGCTGCGGCCGGGCACGGCGGCTTCACAAGTGTGATCATGATGGGCAACACGGATCCGCCCATGGACGAGGCGGCGCGGGTCCGATCGGCGCTGGAAAAGGGCAGGCAGACGGGGATCCGCGTATATGTCTGCGGCAATGTCACGACCGGGATGAAGGGACAGAGACTCGCGGACCTGAAGTCTCTGCGCGACGCGGGCGCGGTGCTGTTCTCGGATGACGGGCTGCCGGTCCGGGATGCCGCACTGATGGAGAAAGCCTGTAAAGAGGCGGCTGCGCTCGGCATGGTGATCTCTCTGCACGAGGAGGATCCGGCTTTCATTGACAGGCCGGGCGTCAACAGCGGTCCCGTGGCCGCGTCTCTGGGAACCGCCGGCGCGGACCGGCAGGCGGAGATCGACATGGTGGCGCGCGATATCGCGATCGCGGAAAAAACCGGCGCAGAGCTTACCGTGCAGCATATCAGTGCCCGGGAATCCGTGCAGCTGATCCGGGACGCCCGGGAAAAAGGGCTGCGGATCCACGCGGAGGCGACACCGCATCATTTCACGCTGACCGAGGAAGCCGTGCGCGAACACGGCACGAACGCCAAGATGAATCCGCCGCTCCGGGAGGAAGTCGACCGGCAGGCGATCATCGCGGGACTGGCGGACGGCACGATCGACATGATCGCGACGGATCACGCGCCGCACACGGCGGAGGAAAAGGCGAGGACGTTCCTGCAGGCGCCCAGCGGTATCATCGGTCTGGAGACGGCACTCTCCCTTGCGTACCGGGAACTGGTCCTGCCGGGGCATCTCACCTGGCCGCAGGTGATCGAACGGATGACAGCCGCCTTTGGCGTTTACGGTCTTCCCGGCGGGGTACTCACGGAGAAGGGCCCTGCGGATCTGACACTTTTTGCACCCGATGAAACCTGGACGGTCAGTGACGGGACCCTTCGGTCGAAAGCCCGCAACACGCCGTTCTTCGGCGAGACATTGCCGGGCGTTGTGAAATACACGATTTGCGCGGGCAGGATCGTGTGGGGAGAGGAATGATGTACGAAAAAAGAGAGGTAACCGCGCGCGTCGAGAAACAGGAGAGCCTCACGGAGGATGTCCGGGAGCTGATCCTGGAAACCGAACTGGCGGATGACGCCATGCCGGGACAGTTCGTGAATCTGTTCTGCGGGGACGGGGCGCGCCTGCTGCCGCGGCCGATCAGCGTCTGCGACACATTTATGGGCCGGATGAAGCTGGTGTACCGCGTTGTGGGAGCCGGCACGGCGGAACTCGCCGCACTGAGACCCGGCGATACCGTGCGCATGGTGGGGAATCTCGGCAACGGCTATGATCCCCGGACGGCGTTTGGAAAGAATGTTCTCGTTGTGGGCGGCGGACTGGGCATTCCGCCGATGTACTATCTCTCCCGGCTGCTCCATGCGCTCGGTATGCGCGGAGGCGCGGAAGCACCGGCGTCCCTGACGATGGTGCTGGGCTACCGGGATCAGGCATCGACCTTTCTGCACCGGGCATTTACCGGCTTCGGCAAGGTCGTGTTCGCGAGTGATGACGGAACGATCGGTTACCGGGGGACCGTGCTGGATGCGATCCGCGCGGAGGAGATCTCCTGCGATGTGATCTATGCCTGCGGGCCGCTGCCGATGCTGCGCGGTCTGGCCTCCTTCGCGGAGGAGCAGCGGGAGACGGAGAAAGATATCAAGTGTTATGTTTCACTGGAGGAGCGGATGGCCTGCGGGATCGGTACCTGTCTGGGCTGTGTCGTGAAGACGAAGCATGAGGACGCGCACAGCCGTGTCCGCAATGCACGGATCTGTACCGAGGGTCCGGTTTTTGACAGCGCGGAGATCGCGTGGTGACGGAAGGAGGAGATCCCTGCTATGGCTGATCCCGGAATGAAAGTGACGATCGCGGGCGTGACCCTGAAGAATCCCGTCATGAGTGCGTCGGGCACCTTTGGCAACGGGCAGGAGTATGCCGGTTTCTTTGATCTGTCCGGCCTCGGCGCCGTTGTGACCAAAGGGGTGTCGTCCGTGCCCTGGGAGGGCAACCCCACGCCGCGCATCGCGGAGACACCGTCCGGCATGCTCAACGCGATCGGGCTGCAGAACCCGGGGATCGATGTGTTCATCGAACGGGAACTGCCGTTTCTTGCGGAACTCAGGAAGAAGGGAACCCGCGTGATCGTCAACGTCTGCGGGCACAGCGTGGAGGAATATCTGTCTGTCATCGAGAAGCTGCGCGATCAGCCGGTCGATCTGCTGGAGATCAATGTCTCCTGTCCCAATGTTAAGGAGGGCGCCATCGCCTTCGGACAGGATCCGAAGATGCTGGAGTCGGTCACGCGGGCCTGTAAGGAAAAAGCAGCGCAGCCGGTCGTGATGAAGCTCACGCCCAATGTGACGGACATCCGGACGCTGGCGCAGGCGGCCGAGGCGGGCGGCGCGGACGCGATCTCGCTGATCAACACGCTGACCGGTATGAAGATCGATGTGGAAAGAAGACGGTTTTTGCTGGCGAACCGCACGGGCGGCCTGTCGGGCCCCGCGATCCATCCGGTGGCGGTGCGCATGGTCTATGAGGCGGCGCACACCGTGCGGATCCCCGTGATCGGTATGGGCGGTGTGGCGAGCGGAACGGACGCGCTGGAGATGATGCTCGCGGGCGCGAGTGCCGTTGCCGTGGGAACGGCGACCTTTCATGAGCCGTGTGCGATGATCCGGATCAGGGATGAGATCAGGGACTATCTGGTGCGCCACGGGATCGCGGACATCACGGAACTGATCGGCGCCGTGGCATAGAGCGGCTCAGTCGCCGCAGAGGATGCGGTACCGGACCTCGTGTGTTTCGGACGGCGCCTCGAGAAACCGGTAGATGATCGTCAGCGAGATCTGCTCCGGTTCCCGCAGCAGGCGGATCCGGTCCGTTTCCGTTGTCAGTGTCAGCGTCCCATAGGGCGTTACCATCGTAGCTTCGGTCCTGACCCCGACAAAAAACGAAAATTCTGCCGAGAGGGCGCCGCTTCGTGTCAGCCGCACCCGATCCTCTCCGAGAAGTTCCAGCGTGTTCTCCGTGACAAGACCGGTCTCATCCGTTTCGGTGTAGTAAACGGCAAAGATCTCACCGGATCCTTTCTGCTCAAGCTGACAGGGCAGATCTTTTTTTTCTTCGACAGCAGCGGGTGGATTTCCGTTCCCGGCGCGCGTATTGTCCGTGCCGGCGGCATGTCCCGTCTCCGCGGAAACGGTGGCTGCGGTATAGGTCAGCTGTCCGGCCAGCGTATTCCGTCTGTTTTTCGGGTCTGTCATCCGTGTTTCTCCATCAGAAGAACCTGTTTTCAGCCATGAACGAAGAATTGACCGGACGGGTCAAAAACAGACTCAGAGCCGGATCCTCCCGTTTCAGCTTGTCCATCGCGTCTTCGGCGGCAGCGCTGTCGGAGAACAGACCGAACACTGCGGACCCGCTGCCGGTCATCCGAGCGCCCGGGGCACCGAGAGAGGGGAGTTTGTGCACCAGTTCACCGACCGCCGGCACGAGCGGCGTCGTCACCGGCTCCAGCACATTGGCCAGCGAGCCGGCAAACGAGGCGAAAGAAGCGGCGGAACGGCCGGCATTTCCAAGTGCCGTTTCAAAAGCGTCCCAGTCGGGATGCACCGTGTCGGTTTTTGCGTCGAGCGCCGAATAGATCTCCTTTGTGGAGGCGCTCCCCGACGGTTTGGCGATGAGGATCACGCAGTCGGCCATGTCCGGCAGGGGGGTCAGCACCTCACCGATTCCCTGTGCCCGCATCGTGCCGCCGGTCAGACAGAACGGTACATCCGCCCCCAGCGTCAGAGCGGTCTCCGCGAGCTCTGTATCGGTGAGACCGAGAGTGAACAGCCGGTTCACCGCGAGGAGTGCCGCGGCCGCGTCCGCGCTGCCGCCGCCGAGCCCGGCCTCCATGGGGATGCGCTTTTGCAGGACGAAGGACAGTCCGCATTCATTGGGAAAGCGAGCCGCGCACCGTTCCCGCAGGGCTTTCGCCGCCCGGAGAACAAGATTGCGGTCATCCGCTTCCAGCCGCGCAAAAACCCCTGTTCCCGAAGCGTCCTCGATCCGCAGGGTGTCCCGGAATTCCCCGTTCGGACCACAAGTTCCTGCATCGACCGAAACAGTCAATACATCATGCAGATCGATCGACTGCATGGCCATGTTCACCAGATGATAGCCGTCCGGACGCTTCCCCGTCACATCGAGGAAAAGATTGATCTTTGCCAGGGCGCGCACCCGGATGCTCTGTTTTTCCGTATCGTTCATAAATTACCCGTCTTTTTCGGAAATTGTGCAAAAATTTAAGGAAAAGAGTGGATTTTTGCTTTCTTCCGTGATACAATACATTTGGTATAGTCTATATACCACGTTTCTATCCACTTTGCAACCGATGCACCCAGCATCAGAAAAGGAGTTCGCCATGAGTGTAAACGGAGTTACATCTGGGGTAAGCTCGTCTGCGTACACAGCGCAGACAGCGGCGGCGCAGGCGGCAAAGCCTGACACCGCGGGCAAGGCAACCGAAAACAAGGCTGCGGAGGAAACAGCGGCAGCCACCTACGAGAAGGGCGTCGAGGTCAAGACAGCCGGGTATTCCAAGATCCAGAAGATGTCCGAGGAAGACCGGAGCAAGATCGTCGCCCAGCTCAAGGCCGATCAGGAGACGCGTCAGGCGCAGATGACCGACCTCGTGTCCAAGATGATGCGCGGTCAGGGCGTTGCCTACAACAACGCCAACGACATCTGGAGCTTCCTGCGGGAGGGCAATTTCACGGTCGATGCGGCGACCAAGGCACAGGCCCAGCAGGACATCTCCGAGGACGGTTACTGGGGCGTGAAGCAGACCTCGCAGCGCATCCTTGATTTCGCGGACGCGCTGGCAGGATCCGATCCCGATAACATCCAGAAGATGTATGACGCCTTCAAGAAGGGCTACAAGCAGGCTGAGGAGACCTGGGGCGGAGAGCTTCCGGACATCAGCAAGCAGACCTATGATTCCGTTCTCGACGGCTTCCGCAAGCGCGCCGAGGAAGCGGGCATCACCCTGAATGAGGACTGATCTTCAGCATTCCTTACAGGCAAGGCTCCGGCGGATCATACCGCCGGAGTTTTTTCGTGGGATTTTTTTTCATCATACGTGTATAATGATGAAAAGGACATCGCAACGGAGCAATCCGTAGTTATCATGAAATAAACTATCAGGGGGGATATCGATCATGGCAGGATTTGCTAAACTCTTAAACCAGGAAGCGGCACCGGCACAGACCTGCGAGGAACTGGATGTCATCATGCAGGCGCTTCTGTCGGTGACGGAAGGTGATCTCTATGGTCAATGGCTGAATACGGACAGAGACATTCTGATACAGGACAGTCAGGCCGTCCGGAAGCAGCTGGCGTCCGAGACAGACCGGGTCGTCTATACCGAACCGGACGGAACCCGTCACATCGCCCATCGCACTTCGGATGCGTTGATGGAAAAATACCACAGAGATATCGAAGAGCTGGCAAAAGCGATTGACGGCATGGATGAGATCGCGATGCATGGTTCCGCCATGCAGATCTGGGTCGAGTATGACAAATCGAGGAGGGCCTATCTTGAACAGCGCGCCCAGACGGTGGTCGGCGATGAGATCACCACCATGGCAGATGCCAGACGCGTCTCCGCTCACGTGCAGGAACTGACCCCTGATGTGGATTTTAAGGCCATCCGCGAGCTGAATGAGAAGGTGCTGAATGAGAGCACCGGAAGCCACAAGAATTCGCAGGAATACGACACGATGAAGGCGAGACTGGCCGAGGTGGCGAGATTATCCTCCCTTCCCGCGGATCATCCCGAGCGGATCAACAATATGGGCCAGGCAATGCAGGATCTCTATCAGGCTGCCGAGGCCTATGCGGATAAGGAAGCCTTCAAGACCAAGAAGACACCGCAGGGCATCCAGCGCAAGAACACGGCGCTGGCGCTGATGAAGCTGACCGATCCGCAGAGAGCGGACGCCCATATCGCCGCGAAGGGCGGTGTCAAGGATCTTCGTGAATCCACCTTTAAGAAGCGCGTGAGCCTGGATGATCTCGTGGCCCATGAGAAGGGCAGAAACTCCGCGGAGTTCGGCGTAAAGGCGGATGAGCGCCGCAGGAGGACCCGCGAAGCGCGGGCGCAGCAGGCTCCGACCACGACACAGCCGAGAGTGTGACACAAATGCCGCGTGATCCGTGACATGCGCACGGAAACCGCGGGCAGTCGTCCGACAGCGCACCGGCCGGCAGGACTTGACGGGAGCGGCAAACCCCGTTAAAATGCTTGGTGGTTTGGGAGAAAGTGTACGTCGGATGATAGAGGAAGAAAAAAACAGGCAGAACCCTGTTGAAAAAGCATTGCGTATCACAGCCAGGATCCCGGCGAGGATCCTGGCATTTCTGATCGGTTTTCTGATCCTTGCCGTCACGGTCACGATGCTGGTTTTTCTGCGGCTCACCGTGAAAAGCTTCACGGAACTGAAGCGGGAATCCGTTGATTATCTGCGCATGAGTAAGGCTGCGACGGATCTGCAGGCAGGCTCCGACCAGCTGACGGAACAGGTGCGGTACTACGCGGTGACCGGTGACCGGAAATACCTGGACGGCTATTTCGAGGAAGCCGATGTCACGAGGCAGCGGGACCGCGCGATCGAGACGATCTCACGGGAGGCGGCCGGAACGAAGGCTGATGAATATCTGCAGGAAGCCATGCGCTGCTCCACAAACCTCATGGAGCGGGAATACTATGCCATGTGCCTGGTGCTCTCGGCACAGGGGGAATCGGAGGATGGCCTGTCCCGGTATCCCGCGCTGCGGGATGTGCGCCTGACAGACGAGGATCTGGCGCTCTCCGCTGATGGAAAAATGGAAAAGGCGCTGTTCATCGTTACCGATGAGTCTTATCAGCAGGAGAAGGATAAGATCGAGGGGAACACCTCGCTCTGTATGGCGGATCTTCTGGGCGGCATGTTCGCGGCGCAGGAGAACACCAGCCGGGGACTGGAAAAGCGCCTGCAATACCAGACGATCCTGCTGATCACCCTGCTGGGGCTGTTCCTGTTCTTTATCCTGTTCGTTCATTTCTCGGTGTTTTCCCCGATGCGGAGAGCCATAGAGTATATCCGGGACAACCACGCCATTCCCGTGGAGGGCGGCCGGGAGTTCCGGTTTCTGGCAAAAGCCCTTAATGAGATGCGGGATGAAAACCGCAGGAAGACGGGACAGCTCGCCTTTGAATCCACGCATGATCCCGTTACGGGAGTCTATAACCGGACCGGTTATGAACAGCTGACGGAGCAGATGGATCCGGAGAACACCGCGTTCCTGCTGGTGGATGTGGACCTGTTCAAGCAGGTCAACGACAATTACGGACATGAGGCGGGAGACCGCGCGCTGGCCGAGGTGGCGGCCGCGCTTTTGTCCAATTTCCGGCCGCAGGATCACATCTGCAGGATCGGCGGTGACGAATTCGCCGTCCTTGCGGGCGGTGTTCCCAGAGCACATGCCGATTCCCTTGTTCAGAAGATCGGGGAGATCAACCGGTCCTTCCGTGAAGCGGAGCAGGAGTTCCCGATCAGCATCAGCGTCGGGATCGCGTTCGGGGAAACGGGGGACGCGCCGGACGATCTTTTCCGGAAAGCGGATAAGGCACTTTACGAAGTCAAACGCGTCGGCCGAAGCGGCGCCGCGGTCTATCAGGACGAACCTTCGATCTTATAGAGTTCTTCCGCGGCAAGCCGCGCTTTGGCCACGGGAAAGCTCTGATCCTTCGGAAAGCAGTAATACTGCCGCGCAAGGTTTCCGATGGAGATCATGTCTCCGAGCTCATACCAGAAATAATCCGCATAGAGGCTGTAGGAAGCACGGGGTGCCTGACGGTAGTCCAGTCTGCCGTCGCAGCCGGTCAGGACAAATCCGTCTCTTCCGTGATGAAGCACACCGTCGCCCACATGGCGCACAGCTTTCGTGTCTGCCAGAACGAGGATCCGTACCGGGAGATCCGGGGCATAGGTGCCGTCAAGGATCTCCTGTCGCACGCAGGCACGCTCCCAGCGGTACCAGTCCGGAATGTGGTCAAACGCCTGCTCCGCGGCCGGTCGGGGGCCACCCGTGTGCGCGAGCGCACCGAATTCCGTGAGTGTCCATGTCGCCCCGCACCCGCTACAGGCGATATCCGTTCCCGTTCCCTTCATCAGTCCCTCTCTGCCGCAGACGGGACACCGGTAGAGCACACGCTCCAGCCCCTCCGCGCGGAAGGGCTCATCCACACGGATCCGGTTCTCCCGCTGCCACCGGAAATGGTCAAAGGTGAACGCATCTGTCAGACGGCGGTTGATCTCCGTAAGCGGCAGGGAGGCGATCTCCTCCGGTGAGAAGAGCACGGTCTCCCTGGCGCGCACGATGACCTTGCGGAGACGCAGTCCGTTGTAGAGCGGATCTCTGGTGAAGGCGCCCTCCGTCCGGATCATGACGACGGGCACCCTGAGCATGCGGATGCATTTGCCAAGGCTTTCGGGAAGCGGGGTCGCGGTCCCGTCAAAGGAATAGCTGGCCTCAGGAAACAGGAGCACCGATTCCCTGAGCTTCCCCGTTACGCTTCGCATATCCTGCACAAGAGGCAGATCCGTGATGAATTTGCGCGCGGGAAGACATCCCATGGCGCGCATCAGTCCCTCCTTGCCCACAAAGCCGTCATAGGTGCACACGACATGCCAGGGACGTTCCTTGAGAAGAACGGCTGCGATCTTCAGATCCAGGAAACTGGAGTGATTCATGAGAAAGAGTGCCGGTTCATCGGGCTTGAGCCGTTCCATGCCCTCTTTTTCGCAGGTAAAGCCGACCTCCTTAAGCTCTCCGGCGGAGAGCGCCGCGGCCAGTGCCCGCAGGAAGCCGTTCTGCCTGCAGGGCTCCCGGTGTTTAAGCCCCGGGTGTGCGAGGACTTCGTCGATGTTGCTTTCTTTCACTCTGATCTTCATAAAGCCATTTATACCACAGGCGCGCCGCGGTTGCAAACGTGGGGTATTGACAAGGGCGACAGACTGAGGTAAGATTGCTACACTCAGCGAAATCGGCTGAGAAAAGAGAATCGATATTTGAGGCTGACAGAGAGACGGGAGAACTATGCCCTGATCTCTGGCTTCAGATATCGGTTCTTTTTTTGTACCTTGACAGGTGCATATCGCTCTCCCTGCGGAGAGGCCCATCCGGGGAAGCAGTCGCGAAGACCCGCCGAAAAGGCGGCGAGCGTGCCGGGGATGCGCGGGAGAGGAGAGAAACGCAAAACCGTGGGCGGCATGGCGGAGAACATCGCGTCGGGAAATCAGCTACGTGTTTCAGAAGGGAGGATCGATCATGGAAAAAAGAGAGCAAAGAACAAACAGGAAACAGGCCGTTGTCTCTGAAAGAGATATCCCCTGGTATGACGAAGATTACAGGGGACCGGCGATGAGGAACAGCCGTGTGAAAGACTATCTTTCTCTCACACCGCAGGATATCAAAGCGGAACTTGAAAAAAGCGTCGTGAACCAGGAGGAGGCGTGCCGGCGCGTCGCGGTCATGATGTATCAGCATCTCCACGGACACCGGTTTGTCGGGATGCTCGCGGGGCCGACGGGATCGGGCAAGTCGTTCATCGCGGAGAGCCTGAAGGAGATCTTTCCGGATGTCGTGTACATCCGGGATGTTTCCAATGTGACCTGCGACGGATGGAAGGGGAACAAAAAGGTCGGCACGCTCTTTAAAGGCGTTCATCCCCCGTATTCCTGCAGCGGAAGGATCTATCCGGTGCTCTTTCTGGATGAGTGCGACAAGATGTTCAGTCCCAAAACGAGCAGCGGGGAGGAGAATGTGAGCGAATCGGTCCAGTACGAGTTCCTGTCCGCGATCCACGGCGGCGAGGTGGAGGTCGCGGAAGCCGGCAACGGCAGGCCGACAAGCCGAACGGATACCTCGCGGATGAGCTTTCTTTTCGCGGGCGCTTTTGAAAAGAAAGCCGGAGAGATCGCCGCGAGGGAGTCGGGTGCTTCCATCGGATTCGGCGCGGATCACACGAAGCCCGCGTCCTATGACCGGGAACTGACCATGGAGGACGTGCACGAGGCGGGATGCATCTCGGAACTCTGCGGCAGGATCCAGCGCATCATCCCGCTGAACAGGATCGATGAAAGCGGGTTCCGCAGCATGCTGGATATCCGTGACCGGGGACCCGTTTATGAACTGGAGCGGGAATTCCGTCTTCCGATCCGCATCAGCGACGCCCGCAAGGACGAGATCGCACACAATGCTTTTGCGACGGGGCTGGGGATCCGGGGGATGAAGAACAGCATCCGCACGTATATCGATGAGCTCACATGGGAAGACTGTAACGCAGGCAAACTGGATATCATGTAGAAGGAGGTGCTGATATGCTGCATTTTGAATACAGGAAACAGGCGTATAAAGGGAGCCGGGTCGACATCCTGCCGGGCCATATCAGCGAGATCCCGGATCTGCGGGATATGCTGATGCGTCATTTCCTCATCGACAATCCGGCAAGAACCTTTGCACGCAAGTACCGCGCGGGCGGCTATGACGGATGGCCGGAGGAGGAAGTCACCGCGGAGGCGGAGATGGCGAACACGCTGGCGGATCTCTGGGAAGGAGAGGCGACCATGAATGTCATGGCCCTGCTGAGCAGGGCCATGCAGATGATCTTTGATCTGAAAAAGAGGGAAGGCGGCCCGGACGGGGATCCGCCGGAAACCTGATCACAGGGTCGCTTTGATGTTTCTGCCAATGATCTCGTCGATCTCACTGACGGTCACAAAGCAGTTGAAATCATCGACGATGTCTCTTAACTGCCGCAGCTCATACTGGCTGATGACCAGGTAGAGCGCCTTGTTCTCGCCGCCGATGTAGCCCACGGTGTTCCATTCCGTGCAGGTCCTGCCAAGCTCCTGGTAGATGCGGTCTTTGATCTCATCTACATTGTCGTGGGTGAAGATCAGACATCCGCGCTGCGCGTCAAAGCCTTCTTCTACACGGGTCATGACAACGCTCACCAGGACATAGGTGAGGATGGAGTAGAGGCCGCGGTTCCAGCCGTACAGGATGCCGACGAGCAGGTAGAGCACGATGTTGAAGCACAGGACCTGGCGCCCGATGGGCATGTGGATCCTCTTGACGAGGATCGATGCCACGATCTCCGTTCCGTCGAGACAACCGCCGTACCGGAGGATGAGACCGACACCGACGCCCAGGATCAGGCCGCCGAAGGTGACCGCCAGAAGATGATCGGTGGTAACGGCGGGGGTGGTCTCGAAGCATCCGACACTGACCGCGAACACCGTCATCGCGTAGATCGACCGGATCAGGAAGAACTTCCCCTTCATCTTCCAGGCGAACAGAAGGAACGGCACGTTGAACAGCCAGGTCAGGATACTCAGTTTAAATCCGGAAAAGTCGGCTGTGATCATGGACACGCCGACGATCCCGCCGTCAAAGATCTGGTTGGGCGCGAGGAACTCCTCGATGGAAAAGGCAGCGATGATCGCGCCCACCGTGATCATGACGAAATTGAAGATCTCAATTTTGATGCTTTTTTTCTTCTTCATGACAGCGTGCGGTCACATCTCCACGACGACCTGAACATCCTTCTTCGATGCGTCGAAGGGGATCACGTTGCCGTCCACGGCGGTGCCGTCGACCGTCATCTTCTTCACACCCTTCTGCGAGCCGTTTGTCTTCACGTCGATGTGATAGGTGACGCCGCGGTACTTCCGGGTGAGCTTGAAATCACCGAAATCGGCGGGCACGCACGGGTCGACCGAGAGACCGTTCAGCGTCGGATAGAGGCCGAGGATGTACTGGCTGACATTGACAAAGGTCCAGGCGGCAGTGCCGGTGAGCCAGCTGTTCTTGCCCTGGCCGAAGAAGTGGGCATCCGCGCCGGCGACCATCTGGGAGTAGACATAGGGCTCCGTGCAGTGGATCTCACTGATGTCCTCGATGAAGGCGGGGCAGGTCTTTTTGTAGATCTCAAACGCGCGGTCGCCGTGACCGAGAACCGTCTCGGCGATCGAGACCCACGGATTGTTGTGGCAGAAGATGCCGGCATTTTCCTTGTAGCCCGGCGGATAGGAGCTGACCTCACCGAGTTCCAGATGATACTCCGTGTAGGCGGGCTGCAGGATCATGATGCCGTATTTCGTGTCCAGTTTCTCCTTGACGGACTTCAGTGCCTTGTCGGCAAGGCCTTCCTCGACACCGACACCGGCGAGCACGCAGAAGCCCTGCGGCTCGATGAAGATCTGTCCCTCTTTGCATTCTTTGGAACCGACCTTGTTGCCGTGCGCGTCATAGGCGCGGACAAACCAGTCACCGTCCCAGCCGTCCTTGAGGATCGCGGCGTACATCTTCTTGACTTCGTCGCGTGCGCGCGCTGCTTCGGCCGTGTCTCCCTTCAGTTCGCAGAGCTTTGCGTATTCCTCGCCGTATTTGACAAACATGCCGGCAATGAAGACCGATTCCGCCACCGGCCCCTCCGAGGGACCGAAGGTCTGGAAACTCTCACCCGGATGCTCGGAGAAGCAGTTCAGGTTCAGACAGTCGTTCCAGTCCGCGCGTCCGATGAGCGGCAGGTCGTGCGGCCCCTTGTGGTTCACGATGTAATCAAAGGAGCGCTTAAGATGCTCCATGAGCGGCTGCGCCTTGGATTCATCATTGTCGAAGGGAGTCATGACGTCCAGGATCGTTGCGTCACCGGATTCGCGGATATAGGCGCTCGTGCCGGCGATCAGCCAGAGCGGGTCGTCATTGAAGCCGGAGCCGATATCGGAATTGCCCTTCTTGGTGAGCGGCTGATACTGGTGATAGGCGCTTCCGTCCTCAAACTGGGTGGAGGCGATATCGATGATGCGCTCGCGCGCACGATCGGGGATCAGGTGCACAAAGCCGAGCAGATCCTGGCAGGAATCGCGGAAGCCCATGCCGCGGCCGATACCGGATTCATAGTAGGAAGCCGAGCGGCTCATGTTAAAGGTGACCATGCACTGATACTGATTCCAGATGTTGGCCATGCGGTTGAGCTCGGTGCTCCCGGACTCCACATGGTAGCAGGAGAGCAGCTCCGACCAGTAGGCTTTGAGCGTCTCCAGCGCCTTGTCTACATCCGCGGGCGTCTGATATTTTGCCAGCAGCGCATGCGCGTTCTTCTTGTTGACGACCTCATCGGTGGGCTTGGTGCCGGGTGCCCATTTATCGTCATCGGGATTCTCCACATAAGCGAGGACAAAGACCCAGGTCTTTTCCTCTCCGGGAGCGAGCTCCACATCGAGCTGGTGAGAGGCGATCGGCGACCAGCCGCTGGCCACGCTGTTGGTTCCCTTACCGGCAAAGACGGCATCGGGATGATCCGGTCCGTTGTAGGCGCCAAGGAAGGCGTCACGCGAGGTGTCCACGGCGTCCGCGGCCGCGTTGACCGAATAGACGGCCACGTGGTTGCGACGCTCGCGATATTCGGTCTTGTGATAGATGGTCGTGCGGCTGTCGTCGATCGCAAAGATCCAGGGACGGCCTTCAAAGGCCTTATCGGCGGCAAGCGCCTTCGGGATCTCCAGTTCCATCTCACCGGTGGAGAGATTGCGCTGGAAATTCTTCATGTCGTCATCCGCGTTCCAGAGGCACCACTCGACATAGGAGAAAACGGAGAGCTTCTTTGCCGCGCTGCCCTCATTTTTCACGGTGAGCTTCGTGACCTCGCAGGTGTCGCCCATCGGCACGAGCGTCAGGAGATCCGCACGGACATCCTTTTTCTTTCCGGAAAAGGTGGAGTAGCCGAGACCGTGCCGGCATTCATAGCTGTCAAGCTCTGTTTTGACGGGCTGCCAGCCGGGATTCCAGACGGTATCTCCGTCCTTGATGTAGAAATATTTGCCGTTGTTGTCATAAGGGACATTATTGTAACGATAGCGTGTCAGACGCAGGAGCTTGGCATCCTTGTAAAAGGTGTATCCGCCGCAGGTGTTCGAGATGAGCGAGAAGAAATCCTGGTTGCCGAGGTAGTTGATCCACGGCAGCGGCGTCCGGGGCGTCGTGATGACATATTCCCTTGCCTGATCGTCGAAATGTCCGAATTTCATGCGTGCCTCCTGTAATATAGAGAATCTGTGAAAGTGTTACCGCTTTATTGTATGACACACCTGCCCGTTTTGCAATGAAAATGAAATCGTGTTTTTCGGAGTTTTTCGGAGCGCACGGCTTCCAATATAAATAAAAATCGTGTATAATAAATCGTTAAATTATATTCGGAGGCGGAGCGGGCAAAAGCAGGATGACCATCTGGCTGAACAGTTTTTATGAGGCGTCGTTTTTCATCATCGCATCGGTGATCTGTTTTACGGCACTCATTTTTCAGATCGTGGAGGGCAGGACGAAGAAGATGCAGAACCGCATCTTTATCCTGCTGCTTGTCATCACACTTTTTGGGGCGCTGGCCTCCGGACTGGTCGTTTTTGCCCGTCCTTATCTGCTGACCAGTGATACGGCACGTTTCTTATCGGACAGCGCACAATACCTCTATTTCGTGTTCCACACAATGATGCCGGCGCTCTTCTACCTCTATGTGGCGCTGGTCAGCGGCGTGATCTATGCGCAGAGCAAACGGCGGCATATCCTTGTTCTGCTTCCCTGTGCGTTTGTCGAGGCACTGGTCCTCATCAATCCGGCCTTTCATCTGGTCTATTCCTACGGACCCGGACACGCGTTTGCCCGTGAATGGGGCGAGGGCGCGATCTACCTGATCTCCGCTTTTTATCTCGTGATCGCGATGGCGCATCTGCTTCGCTACTGGAGAATGCTCGCCTTCCGCAGAAGATGGGCGCTCCTGTACAGTTTTGGGATTGCCGTCCTCGGCATCGTGCTGCAGCTGATCTCCATCAAGGTGCTCGTGGAACTCCTGTTTGAGTCCATGGCCTTTGCCGGTCTCATGTTCACGGTGGAAAAGGAAGACGACCGCGTGGATGAATCGACCGGTGTCTACAACCGCAGCGCCATGCGCGCCGACATCGCCAACTACCTGCGTCTGAACATGTCCTTCCGCCTGATCTGCGTGCGCATCACCAATTCCGACATTTTACAGCGTGTCACCGGCTCGGCGGATTCCGATGCCATGCTGCGCGATGTGGCAAATTATCTGTCTTCCGTCCATCTGATCCACCACATCTACCGGGCCCAGTCTTCGGCGTTCCTGCTGGTCTGCCGGGATTTCTCCGCCGCGGATCAGCGCAATCTGGCCTTTGAGATCACCAAGCGCTTTGACCGCCCCTGGACGGGACACGGAACGGATCTCCGGCTCAAAGCCGTCCTGCTGCTCGCGGAGATGCCGGAGGAATACCATACGATCGATGATCTGTTCCTCCTGTGCGACGGGGATCTGCCGCCGTCGGAGTCGCGCCGGATCCTCTCCGGCGAGGAACTGGATTTCCTCAAACGCAATCTGCAGGTGGAAGAGGCACTGATGCGCGGCTTCGCGGAGCACAGCTTCGAGATCTTCTACCAGCCGGTCTATCATCTGCGCAACCGTTCCATCCACGCGGCGGAGGCGATCCCGCTCCTGCATGACGCCAAACTCGGCATGATCCGGCCGGAGGAATTCCTGCCGATCGCCGCCAAAAACGATATCACGGGACGCATCAATGCACTGCTGATCGAAGAGATCTGCATCTTTCTCGCCAGCGGCATCCCGACGGAGATGGGCCTTACGCGCATCCTGGTGGTCCTCCCGGCACATCAGTGCCTGAATCCGACCTTTACCGAGGACCTGAAGAAAAACATCCGCAAATACAACGTGGATCCCTCGCTGATCAATTTTGAACTGCGGGAATTCGCTTCCGCCGGAGATTATGCGGCGCTGCAGCAGGTGCTGGAATCGATCCGGGATGCCGGCTTCCGGATCTCGCTCGGCCGCTTCGGCATCGGTGATTCCAATATCCAGCTGCTCACCATGCTGCCGTTTGATGTGATCAATATCGACCTGAACATGATGATCGGGAAAGGCAATGACGAGATCGGCTACCGCATCGTCGAGAACGGCGTCCGCATGATCAGCCGCATGCACAAGCAGATCCTGGTCAAGGGAATCGGTGACGAAGAACAGGTCAACAGGCTGTCCGAGCTGGATATCGATTTCCTGGAGGGAGACTACTACTCCAAGCCGGTGAGTCAGAACGAGCTGATCTCGATCCTGCGCGTGACCGAGGTCGCCCGCCGCGAGGAGCAGCAGGCGCGCGCACAGAGCGAAGCGAAATCCAGCTTCCTGGCCAACATGTCGCATGAGATCCGCACGCCGATCAACGCGATCCTGGGCATGAATGAGATGATCATCCGCGAGAGCGATGACGAGACGATCCGCGGCTATGCCAGAGATATCGAGCGGGCCGGCAATTCGCTGCTGTCGCTGATCAACGATATCCTCGACTTCTCCAAGATCGAGGCCGGGAGCATGGAGATCGTGCTGGTGGAGTACGGACTCTCCTCGGTCATCAACGATGTCACCAATCTCGTGCACGGCAAGATGGATCAGAAGCGTCTCGAATTCAAACTCGATGTGGATGAGACGCTGCCTGAGCTTCTGTACGGTGATGAGATGCGCATCCGGCAGATCATGGTCAATCTGCTCAACAATGCCGTGAAGTATACGGAAAAGGGAAGCGTCACGCTCTCCGTGCACGGGGACTACCTTGATGAAGACAGCATCATGCTCCGCATCGATATCATCGATACGGGGATCGGCATCAAAAAGGAGGATCTGGGCAAGCTCTTCGGCACCTTCCAGCGCGTGGATATGGAAAAGAACCGGACGGTGGAAGGCACGGGCCTGGGACTCGCGATCACGCAGAATCTGTTGAAGCTCATGAGCGGCGAGATTCATGTGCAGAGCCGGTACGGGGAGGGATCCACCTTTTCCGTCACGCTTCCGCAGACGGTGCTTGACAGCCGCCCGATCGGCGATCTGAAGGAACGTTACCGGCAGCATGTCGAGAACATGACGGAATACCATGAGGCATTCACGGCACCGGACGCCAGGATTCTGGTGGTCGACGACACGCCGATGAATCTGACGGTCGTGAAGGGGCTGTTAAAGAAGACGCTCATCGCGATCGATACGGCACTCAGCGGCAGGGAATGTCTGGAAATGGTGCAGCAGACTCCCTATGACTGTGTGTTCCTGGATTACCGCATGCCGGAGATGGACGGTCTGATGACACTGAAGGCGATGCGTGAGCTCAAGGGCAGCCCAAATGACAAAACGCCCGTGATCGTGCTCACGGCCAACGCGCTCACGGGTGCCAGGGATCGATTCCTGGCGGAGGGCTTTGACGACTATCTCACCAAGCCGGTGGAAGCGCGCAAACTGGAGGAGACGCTGATGCAGTTCCTTCCGGACGATAAGGTACAGGTTGTCCGGCAGGAGGAACCGGAGGAGGCAGCGCAGCCGGAGGCGATGGATGAACGTCTCGTGCCCCTGCACGAGATGCTCCCCGAACTGGACATCCCGGTCGGCATCGAGCGATGCGGCGGCGCGGACGGCTATCTGGACGCCGTGAAGATCTACAGTGATTCGCTGGAGGCCAAGAAGGAGGAGATCACGCGGTACTTTGCGGGAGAGGACTGGCCGAACTACACGATCCAGGTGCACTCCTTAAAGAGCACTTCGCGTGTGATCGGAGCGATGGATCTCGGAGAGGCGGCCTGGGAGATGGAGCAGGCCGGAGACCGCCTGGATGTGGCGCTGATCAGGGAGAAGACCCCGGCATTGCTGGAAGCGCTGGAGGCGCTCGGCGATAAACTCCGCACCTTCCTCGGCGGCGGAGAGGAGGCACAGGCGGATGCCGATCTGCCGGCGATCGATGAGGTGACGCTTAAAGAAGCGTGGCAGACGCTCCGGGATTTTGCTTCGCAGATGGATTATGAGGACAGCGTCTTTGTGCTGGATGAACTGAGGGGCTACGCGCTTTCCGAGGCGGACCGGACACGCGTGAAAAAGCTTTCGGATGCGCTGGAGCTGCTGGATTGGGATGCCATGCTCGCGGCGCTTGAGGACACTGCCGGAGGGACGAACGGATGACGGTCTACGAGTTTATCAATCAGTCGGCTTTCTATCTGGCAACAATCCTGGTGTCTGTTTCCTGCCTGATCTACACGCTGGCCCAGCGTCACACGGACCGGCCGCAGAACACCATCTTCATGATGGCGGGGGTTTCCATCACGCTCTCTGCGATCTTTGAGATGGTCAGCCGGTATCAGATGACCCACGAAGTGTCGGGAGAAACACAGCGGATCGCCCTGCAGATATCGGTCTTCATGTATTTCCTGCTGCACGCCATGCTCCCGATGTTTTTCTACTATTACACGCTCTTCGCCACCAAGAATTTCCAGAGAATACAGACGGTCATGCACACGCTCTCCCTGGTGCCGTTTATCGTCGCGGAGATCCTGGTCCTCATCAATCCCTGGGTGCATCTGGTCTGGTACATCGACGGGTCAATGGGCTATCACAGGAATGCCGGCATTTATCTCTACTATCTGCTGAACACCTTTTATCTGGTGCTCGGTCTGCGGATGCTCTTTTTTGAATGGGCGGCGATCTCCGTAAAGAAGAGCAGGATCCTTGTCTATTCCGTGACGACCGGGCTTGTCGGCATTCTGGTGCAGCTGTTCAACACCTATGCAAAGACCGAACTGTTCGCCGAGGCGATCGGATTCATGGGGCTGATGCTCGCGCTGGAATATGACGAGGACAGACTGGATACGGCAACGGGTGTCTACAACCGGAGCGCGCTGCTTCAGGACACCAAGAGCTATTTTGAGAACGGACGCAAGTTCTATGCGATCTGCGTCCGCATCATCAATATGGAACTGCTGCAGCGCACGCTCGGCGCCTCCGACAACGAGGAGATTTTCCGCATGGTGGCGGATTACTTAAAGAGCGTGCATCCGCGGTACATGATCTACCGGGCGACGCCGACGGCCTTTGTGCTGCTGAACCTGCGCGGCAATGAGGGACAGGTGCGTTTCCTCTCCCAGATGATCTCCTGGAAGATGGAGGAGGGCTGGGAATTCCAGGGTCGCAGTTTGCCGCTGCACGGTGTGCTGCTCTATGCCGGTGTGCCGGACGAACTGCATTCCTCCGATGATATCCTGCTCATGTGCGAATCGCCGATCCCGAATGCCGAGAACGGTTCGATCCTGGTCGGTGAGGATCTCAGGGCGATCCTTTACAGGGCCAATCTCGAAACGGCGCTGCACCGGGGGCTGTCCGAGCACAATTTCCGCGTGTATTATCAGCCGGTCTACACGGCGGACGGCACGCACATGTATTCCGCGGAATCCCTGATCCGCCTGAACGACCCGGAATTCGGCGAACTGTTCCCGGGTGAATTCATCCCCGCGGCCGAGCGCAACGGCATGATCGAGCAGCTTGGCGAGTACACGCTGGAGGAGGTCTGCCGATTCCTGGAATCGGGTGTTCCGGAAAAACTGGGCATCCGCTATATCAATGTCAATCTGTCGGTCGTGCAGTGCATGAACCCCGATTTCGCGGTCCGGGTCAAGCGGATCGTTGACCGGCACGCGGTCCTTCCCTCCTGGATCAATTTTGAGATCACGGAGACGATGGCGGCACTGGACTATGTGATGCTCGACGCGACCATCAAGGAACTCAAGGCGGAGGGCTTCATGTTCTCCATGGAGGGATACGGAACCGGGTTCTCCAATTTGTACTCCATTTTTTCTCTGGATTTTGATATGATAAAAATGGACAAGCGTCTTCTCTGGGACGCGGAAAAGAGTGAGGACGGTATGACGATCCTGGAAAACAGCGTGCGGCTCGTGCATGAGCTTTCGCACGAGGTGGTCGTCGTCGGTGTCGAGACCAAGGAACAGTTTGAGCGCGCAAGAAAGCTGGCGGTGGACTGGTATCAGGGCAATTATTTCTCGCGCCCCCTGACGCGCAGCGAACTGGAAAAGATGATATAATAATCTTTTGAGGTGACGGAAATGGATTTTTCGAAGGACAAAACACATGTGCTTGTGATCAGCGCCAAGGAGACCTTTATCTCCAAGGCGCTGCAGCGGAGTCTCCGCGATGCCGGCTACGATGTTTCCTATTCTCCGGCCGAGGTGGAGAACATATCGGATTTCACCGAAACGGTCAATATGTATATCCTCTATATGGACGAGGAAATGGAAAACGCCATGAAGCTGCTGGTCTTTCTCAAAGATCTCAGCATCGAGGAGGACAAAATGGTCATCCTCATCGGCACACCTGCCGAGTTTGAAACGGCGACCTCCGTGCTTCCCAAGGAAAACCTGGCCGCGTGGTTCGAACGGCCGATCGACATGCGCGCGCTTCTTGACAAGGTCAAGCTCCTCACGGACAAGCGGGCCATTGAGAACAGGAAGAAGAGCATCCTGGTCGTGGACGACGATGTCACCTATCTGCGCATGGTGCATTCCTGGCTCAAGAGCAAATACCGCGTGTCGATCGTGAATTC
The DNA here is from genome assembly GCA_024690605.1 of Lachnospiraceae bacterium. GTDB lineage: Bacteria > Bacillota > Clostridia > Lachnospirales > Lachnospiraceae > Butyrivibrio. The sequence continues at coordinate 51,858 of JAILOV010000008.1, forward strand.
CGGGATGCAGGCCATCACGTGGCTTGCGCGCAATCAGGTGGATCTGGTGCTTCTCGACTATGAGATGCCGGTCACCTCGGGGCCGTCCGTACTTGAGATGTTAAAGAGCGAGGTGGCGACCAGCGACATCCCGGTCATGTTCCTGACCGGCAAGAGCGACCGCGCGAGCATCAGCAAGGTGATCGGGCTCAAGCCCGACCGTTACCTGTTAAAGACCATCAGCAGAGAAGAACTCCTGGAAGAGCTGGACCGGTTCTTTATCGCACGCAAGATGGAGCTGGAATGACATGACGGACAGGGGGCGTGCCGGGGCAGGCGGCGTGTTGCTGCTTCTTCTCGCGGCTCTGATCTGGGGGATCGCTTTTGTCGCGCAGTCGATCGGCGCGGAGCATGTCGGACCGTTTACCTTCCTTGCACTCAGGAGCTGGCTGGGGGTGTTTGTCCTGCTTCCGGTGGTCGCGGTCCGGGCGGGGAAGCGACAGAAACAGCAGGTGACGCGGCAGGACGGGAGTTCAAAGGGAGAGCGGCTTCGGCCGCTTTTTGTCGGCGGACTCTGCACCGGTTTTTTTCTTTTTGCCGCAAGCGCCGCACAGCAGATCGGGATCGCGTCGACGACCGCCGGGAAATCCGGTTTTATCACGGCAATGTATGTGATCCTGGTGCCGATCGTCTCGGTGCTCCTGCGCAGGAGCCCGCCGCGCCGGATCTGGGTCTGTGTCGCGCTGTCGGTCCTGGGACTGTATCTTCTGTGCATGGCGGAAGGCGGCAGGATGGGAACGGGAGATCTGTGGACGCTGTTGTGCGCGCTCCTGTTCACTTTTCAGATCCTCTGCATCAGTCACTACGTGAAGATCACGGACAGCGTGGAACTGACCTGCGTGGAATTCGTGTTCGAGGCGCTCTTTGCCACCGCAGTCATGCTCGTCCTGGAGCGGGGGACCGCCCGGGAGGCAATCCTGGCAGCCATGCCGGCGATCCTCTACGCGGGCATCTTCTCGAGCGGTGTGGGCTACACGCTGCAGACGGTCGGAGAACGCCGCGTGAGTCCGCCCGTCGCATCGCTGGCGATGTGCATGGAAAGTGTTTTCAGCGCGCTCTTCGGATGGCTGATCCTCGGTGAAACCCTCACGATGAGGGAATTCGCGGGATGCGCGCTCATGTTCGGTTCGATCCTGCTGGCGGAGATGCCGGTGGAATCCCTGTTCGGAAAAAGGAGGCAGCTTTGAAATTCTGGAGGAATCTGAAGGGACAGCCCTGGGCCAACACAGCGATCGCGGCGTGCATCGCGGTACTGTTTTATGTGCTCATCACCCATCTGGAGATCTTTGTCGTCGCGCTCTCGGCGGTGTACAGCTGGACCCGGCCGGTCATTCTGGGCGTGGTGATCGCCTATGTTCTGGATCCCTTTGCCAAATGGCTCGAGCGCGTGCCGCTTTCAAAGATCCGGAAAGGGAATCTCCGGCGTGTGATCGCGACGGCACTGACCGTGATCTCCGTGCTGTTCCTCATCGTTTTTCTGATGGCACTGCTCATTCCGCAGCTGATCGACAGCGTCGCGACCTTTGTTTCCAATTTCGGCTCCTACAGCCAGTCGCTGCAGGGACTGCTCAGACAGCTGGAGCAGCGCGCCGCGGGCGGGCCGATCGATCTCGATGACATGTTTGTCCGGATCGAGGATGTTCTCGGTTCTCTGACAACGCTCATCACGGATAATATCGGCAGCATCGGCGGCGTGGCGACGAGCATCGGCTCGAGCGTCGTGGACGCCGTGCTGGCGTTTATCGTTGCCATCTATTTTCTTGCGGCAAAACACCGCATGAAGGCGATGATCTCGAGATTTCTGCATCTGATCCTCAGTGACGCGCGCTATGAACGCGCGTCCGGCTACTGGAAGCGCTGCAACGAGATCTTCATCCGCTTCATCGCCTATGATCTTCTGGACGCGCTGATCGTCGGCGTGGTCAACAGCATCTTCATGCTGATCGCCGGCATTCCCTACAGTGTGCTGATCTCCGTGATCGTGGGGGTGACCAATCTTGCACCCACCTTTGGCCCCGTGGTCGGCGCGATCCTCGGCGGCCTGATCCTTGTGCTGGTGAATCCGTGGTACGCGCTCTGGTTCCTGATCTTCACGATCGTGCTGCAGATCATCGACGGCTATGTGATCAAGCCCAAGCTCTTCGGCGGTTCCCTCGGCGTGCCTGCGGTCTGGATCCTGGTCACTTTGATCATCGGCGGCCGGATGTTCGGCGTTCCCGGCATCCTGCTCGCGATCCCGGTTGCCGCGATCATCATGCTCATCTGTCAGGAACTGTTTCCGCAGCTCTTTGCTTCCGCGGAACAGAGGCAGGATCCGCCGGATGCGGCATGAGCTTCGCGCATGCCTTTTTCGGTTTTGTCCCGCGACATATCCCGAACAGTCTGACGCTGTTTGTCTATGATCTTCTGAGTCGTCACGGCAGGCTGCCTTCTTTTTCCGCGCCGGTTCCCGGCTGCGGATCCGGAGAGGATCTCCCCGAAACACGCGAACCCGTCCTGATCGAGGATCAGAGACGACGCGCGCAGGAACCGTTCGGCCGCTCCACGGTGGCCCATGCCGGCTGCGAGGTGATCGCCCTGTACAACGCGCTGTCCGCTCTGTACGGGCGGGAGATCATCCCGTTTCCGGAACTGATCCGTCTGTTCCGGCATCGGGGCATGGCACTCGGCGGACGCTGGGGGACATCGCCCAGATCGCTCTTCCGTTTCCTCGTGGTTCTTTCCCGGCAGTGTCCGCTGCGGATCGAAGCGACGAGCGACCTCTCGCGTTTTGAAGAGCTGGCGGAGCGGTATTCCTGTCTGATCCTGAGTTTCTTCAATGACGGCGGGGACATCCGCCGCGGTGTGCATACCGTGTGTCTCACGCGTACCGCGGGAGGATTCGTCGCCCACAATCTCACCGAGGACGGGAAACCCCGCGGGCCGTTCTCCGATGTCACCCGTGCGCTCGCAAACGCAGGCGGCGGACGCGCACGGGGGCTCTATCTGATCGGGGTCGGAAAAAACGGCTGAACCGCGGACAGGTTATCTGATCCCGACCATCTGAAATTTTCCAACGATCCAGATTTCCTCTTGACAGACAGATAAGGAACGGATATACTCAACATATGAACAATTGTTCATATGTTTGCGTAGAGTGAGCAAGGAGGATCGGATGAGCCTTAAGGATGTGGAACAGTGCGAAGTGAGAGAACTCCATCCGGAGAAACTGCGGATCGCGCGCGCGTCGATGCCGGATGAGGATGAGATCGCGGACCTCGCGGAACTGTTCAAGGTGTTCGGGGATTCGACCAGAATGCGGATCCTGTTCGCGCTTTTTGATACGGAGATCTGTGTCTGCGACCTCGCGGAGACACTTTCCATGACCCAGTCGGCGGTCTCCCATCAGCTGCGCATCTTAAAACAGGCACATCTGATCGGGGCACGCAGGGAGGGCAAGAGCATTTTTTATTCTCTGGCAGACGATCATGTGCGCACGATCATCGGTCAGGGAAGGGAACATATTGAGGAGTAGAAGGAAAGAAAGGAGACAGCATCATGAAGAAAAAATTCAAGTGTGAAGTGGATTGCGCGAACTGCGCGGCCAAGGTGGAGGAGGCGATCAAAAAGGTCCCGGGCGTCATCGACGCGAGCGTCAATTTCCTCACGCAGAAGACCATGATCGAGGCGGCCGACGATGCCTTCGATGAGGTCGTGCAGGCGGCTCTGAAGGCAGCCAAAAAGGTTGAGGACGAATTTGAGATGGAGATCGCGTAAGGAAGGAATTGTGCAATGACGAAGAAGCAGAAAAAAACGCGGACGAGGATCCTGATCACGCTGGTCTGGTTCGCGGTCCTGATGATCTTTGAGGGACAGATCGCTGCCCTGTCGGAGAGCGCGGCCGCTGCCGTCTGCGGCGGGAACACGGCACGCATCCTGCCTGTGACGCGTCTTTTTCTGCTTGTGATCTACGTGCCGCCCTATCTGCTGATCGGCCATGATGTCATCCTGCGGGCACTGAAGAACATCCGGAACGGGCAGGTCTTTGACGAGAATTTCCTCATGATGGTCGCGACCTTTGCGGCGTTCGGCGTCGGAGAGTACAGTGAGGCGCTTGCCGTCATGTTGTTCTACCAGATCGGTGAACTCTTCCAGAGCTACGCCGTGGGGAAATCGCGGCAGTCGATCACCGAGATGATGAGCATCGCGCCGGAATATGCCAATCTTCTCGCGGAGGACGGGACGATCAGCGAGGTCGATCCCGATGAGGTGCCGGTCGGTGCCGTGATCGTGGTGAAACCTGGGGAGAAGATCCCGCTGGACGGCGAGGTGGTGGAGGGTGAGTCCTTTATCGATACCGCGGCGCTCACCGGCGAATCCGTGCCGAGGCGCGCGGCTCCGGGAGAAGCCGTGATCAGCGGCTGCGTGAACGGGGCGGGGACGCTGCGCGTGCGCGTGAGCAAAGCCTATGAGGACTCCACGGTCGCGAGCATCCTGGAGATGGTGGAGAATGCCGGCAGCAGGAAGGCCCGCCTGGAGAATTTCATCACGCGCTTTGCGAAATACTACACCCCCGTCGTCACGATCGGCGCGGCACTGCTGGCGGTCCTGCCGCCGATCGCGCTGGCACTGTCCGGACAGGCACCCCGGTGGAGCGACTGGATCGGCCGCGCGTGCGTGTTCCTGATCGTGTCCTGTCCGTGCGCGCTGGTGATCTCGGTGCCCCTCGGGTTTTTCGGCGGGATCGGCGCGGCGTCAAAGATCGGCGTGCTGGTGAAGGGAAGCAATTTCCTGGAGGCGATCGCCGACACGACGACGGTCGTCATGGACAAGACGGGGACGTTGACGGTCGGCGAATTCCGGGTGACCCGGATCTGCCCCGCGGCAGGGGACGAAACGGAGGCTTCGCTCCTGGAACTGGCGGCCTATGCCGAATCGCTCTCCACGCATCCGATCGCCGGATCGATCGCGGAGGCGCATGCGGCAGCGGTTGCGCGCGGAGAAGCGGAACCGCTGCGGTCCGGGCGTGTCACGGACATGCAGGAGATCGCCGGTCACGGAACGCACTGCCTTCTGGACGGCAGAGTGCTGCTCGCCGGAAATGCCGCGCTGCTTAAGGAGAACGGCATAACAGACGATAAAATAACATCTGATATTGAAAAACACGCGGGCACTGTTGTGCTGATCGCCTTTGACGGTGTGTACCGCGGCGCGATCGTGATCGCCGACACGATCAAAAACGGAGCGGTCTCCGCGATCGCCGACATGAAGGCAGGCGGCGTGAGGAAGGTCGTGATGCTCACCGGTGACCGCAGAAAGGCTGCGGAAGCGGTGGCCGCAGAGCTTGGTATCGACGAGGTGCACGCGGAGCTCCTGCCGGTTGACAAGGTGAACACGGTGGAAACGCTCCTCGCCGGGCAGCAGGGCAGGGACATGCTGGCCTTTGTCGGAGACGGGATCAACGACGCGCCGGTGCTCATGCGTGCGGATGTCGGGATCGCGATGGGAAGTCTCGGATCGGATGCCGCGATCGAGGCGGCGGATATCGTGCTGATGGATGACGATATCACAAAGATCGCCAGACTGGTCAGGATCGGACGACGGACGCTCAGGATCGTGCGGCAGAATGTTGTTTTTGCCATCGGTGTGAAACTTCTTGTTCTGACGCTCGGCGCGCTGGGGATCGCCACGATGTGGCTCGCCGTGTTCGCCGATGTCGGCGTCGCCGTTCTCGCGATCCTGAATTCCATGCGGGCGTTGAAGGAAGGTCATTGATGACGGTTCCTCATGAAATCTTTGGATAACAGTCGGGAAAAGAGTTTCCTCCGGGAAGCTCTTTTTGATATAATATGGCGATAGAAATCCGTGGCATCATTACAGTCAAAGGAGAACACAGCCCATGATGAATAAAAAAGTGATCCGTGTGATCGCGCTGATCCTGGTGGTCGCCATGATCGTGACGATCCTGATCGGCATTCTGTAGGAGGGCCGGAACATGCAGCGATCATCGGGCGGCCGGTTCCGGGTGGACCCGGATCTGCGGGATATGGCAGAGGTGTTTCATATGCCTTTTTCCGCGCGACTGCGCTATCTTTATCTGCCCGCACTGACCGGGAAGAAACGCCGCGCGGATGCCCCGGAAGAGAGTGAAAGCGCCGGACAGCCGGACGGGGGGCAGACATCATGACGATCGAACTGGAGCAGGTCGGCAAGCGTTACGGCGACAGGCAGGTGCTGCGGGAACTGACTCTGGATGTTTCGACGGACACCTGCTATGCGGTGACGGGGGAGGCCGGCAGCGGCAAGACGACACTTCTGCGTCTTCTCATGGGACTGGAGAAGCCCGATACGGGCAGGATCCGTCTGCTGGGAGACTATAAATACACATGGCTCGCCTGCGGTGCCGTGTTTGAACGGGATGCGCTGATCGAAGAGCTCTCCGCCGTCCGCAATGTTTCCGTGATCCGCAAGCTCACGAGCGACAAGGCAGCCAGAGAGGAACTGGTGAAGCTTCTGCCCGCAGAGCGGACGGAGATCCCTGTATGTGAACTTGGCAGGGCCGAGCGGCGTGCGGTCTGTATCGTGCGTGCGCTGTCCGTGCCCGCGGATCTGATCGTCATGGATGAACCGTTTGCCGGTATGTCGGATGATGAGCGGGCGTCTGCTGTCCGCTACATCATGGACAGGAAGGGCAGCACACCGCTTGTGATCGCCATGCGGGAGCGGTGTGAGGAGATCCGCAGTTTCAAGAACATCGCACTGTCCTGAGCTCTTCCGGATTTACTTTCCCGCGGCATCAGGTTCGACTCTTGCCGTTACCACGCGCTGAACAAAATCTTCCAGTGCCGGTCCGCGCGGTGTTCCCTTGCGGTATCCGTAGTGAACCGTAAATCTCGCGCTTTCTCCGAGCGTAAAAACATGGAAGGGGAAAAGATCCTGTCTGTTCAGCGCATCCGACGTAATGCGGCGAGGAAAGAAGGAAAAAGCGGCGCCGCTGCGGCAGATCCAGATCTGTGCGTCAAAGGAATCCGCCTCGGCGTTGATGATCGGCGCAGGGATGTTTTCCTTCATGAAACGGTCCGCGAAGTGGGCGACGATATTGTTGCACTTGCTGCGGATATAAGGACAGCTTTTCAGGAGCGAAAAATTGCCGGTTGCGTGGATCTCACGAATGATCGCTTCCGCAGCGCCGCCGAAGGTGTTCTGCAGCAGTTCATCGGTGGCCAGCAGCACCACCTCATCCTCGAACATGGGCTGACAGACAAATGCAGGATCGTTCTCCGGGAAGTGGGCGATCGCGAGATCCAGGCTGCCCTTTCGGAGACCTTCGATGAGATCGTCGCCGGGCATTTCCACAAAGCGGATCTGGGGGATCAGCATGTTCCGCGACGTGCTCATCATCAGCTTCGTGAAACGCTGGATCGCACCGGGGTAGGGGATGCCGATGCTGACGGTATTGTCCATCCTTTCATCAAGATGGGTCAGTTCGGCCTGCATCTTGCGGTAATCGCGCAGGAGTCCCATTGCGTAGGAAAAGAAGATCTCCCCTGCCTTGGTCAGTTCCAGCGGTTTGGATCGGATAAACAGTTTATAGCCGATTTCTTTTTCGAGTGAGGCGATCTGACCGCTTAAGGTCTGCTGGGTGACATAAAGGCGGCTGGCCGCTTTGGTAAAGCTTTTGACTGTTGCCGTCGTCACAAAATAATCCAGATTCTGAAAATTCATCGGCACAATCCTCCACAGGGAATTACCTGTATTATAACGGAAAAAAGTCTGTTTCACAAGGGGGGATTGCTTTGATAGACTGATAATGGTCATCGGTTGCAGATCTCCCCAAGGTCCCCCAAGCCCATGTGTATGGAGCTTATGCGCCGGTGGCCTTTCTACTTACTTCTCCAGATACCTGTATACCACAGCCGCGAGTGCCGCGCCGATGAAGGGTCCGACGATGAAGACCCAAAGGCAGGCAAGCGGAGCGGCGTTACCGCTGATCGCCGCCATGACCGCGGGACCGAAGCTTCTGGCCGGATTGACCGAGGTGCCGGTCAGACCGATGCCGAGGATGTGGACGAGCACCAGCGTGAAGCCGATGACCACGCCGCCGAAGGAGCCGTGACCGGCCTTTTTGGAGGTCACGCCGAGGATCGTCAGCACGAAGATGAAGGTGAGCAGGACCTCAACGAGGAGGCCGGCGAACGCACTGCCGTTCACCCCCGCAAGTCCGTTGGAGCCGAAACCGCCGGTCTGATCCGTCACACCGCCGGCTCCCCAGATGGCCGCGAGCAGACCGGAGCCGACGAGCGCGCCGATGCACTGCGCGATCACGTAGCCGGCGAAGTCACCGGCCTTCATGCCGCCGCTTATCAGCACGCCGAGGGAGACCGCCGGATTGATGTGGCAGCCGGAGATGTTGCCGACGCAGTAGGCCATGCCGACGATGGTCAGGCCGAAGGCGAGCGCCGTCAGCAGGTAGCCGCAGCCGTTTGCCGCGTCACAGCCGACGAGCATGGCCGTGCCGCAACCGATGAGCACCAGCGTCATGGTGCCGATACATTCCGCGATATACTTTTTCATATCTGCCTCCTTGTCAATTGAAACGGGAAAGTTATATAATATCACTAGTTATTATAGACGGATACCGCGAAAAGTCAAATTCGGAAAGGAGCGCCGATGGCCGCCTTTGTCTACATGCTTGAATGCGCGGACGGCACACTCTACACCGGGTGGACCAATGATCTGGAAAAGCGCGTGCGGGATCACAACACGCCGGGAAAAGGCGCCAAATACACGCGGAGCCGGATGCCGTGCCGGCTGGTCTATCGGGAATGCTGCACCGATAAACAGGCGGCCATGCGCCGCGAATGGGAGATCAAGCACCGGCTGTCCAGGGAGAAAAAACTGGCTCTGATCGCGTCTTTTAAGGGAGAGATCACACCTGACGGCACGTGAAATCCTGTTGACAGAGGCCGGTGTTGTGCTATACTAAAGACCATGCAGGACGAGACGAAGAAAAACTGGAAGAGCCTGTTGTTTCCGCTGGTCTGGGAGGCGTTATTTGTCGCCTCCTATCTTGTTGTCGCATTGCGGGACGACAAGCGGCATTTCTCCCTGACGCTGTATTTCATGTTCTTTTTCTATCTCGGTCTTCTCGTCTATTATCGCAGAGATTTTTCCCTTAAGGAATTTTTCCTGAATTTCACAAAATGGAAGGAGTTTATCCTGCCGGTGATGTTCACGGCCGCCGGTGCCGCTCTTGCGCGCGCGGTCTTTTCCTGTGTGGGGACGAAGCTCTTCCCCGATTCGCTGAATATCGTGCTGCCGCTCGCATACAGCAGCAACGTGTTCGAGACGATCCTGTTCGCGCTGACCGTGATGCTGCTCAAGCCCGTGGCGAGCGAGCTGTTCTTCCGCAAGGGCTGGATCGACTTCTCCGGCCGCGGGATCTTCCTTTTCACCGTTGTGACCGGATTTCTCCTGGAGGCGGTCACACGGAGCATCACGCCCCTCGGCATTCTGGAGACGGTGCTGTTAGCTGTTCCCTTTGTGATCGCCTACTGCGTGACGAAAAATGTTTATGTTTCCCTGTTCGTGCATCTGATCTTCGGCATCGTCGTCAACATGCCGGATGTGATCTATGATTTCATGCGTCTTGCGCTGGCTTAAGGCGCTTGTCCTGTCCGGCAGACTCCTGCCGGCCTTTTTTCTGCTCGTTTTTCCCCTTCTTTTCGACGGCTGCGGTGCGGCGGAAGCATCACCGATGGCGGAGGACAGCCGGGACTGTATCTGGCGGTTCACGGATGTGCCGCTGGCATCGTCGGTCGAGGAATCGGAGGGACGCATGGACGGCGGCGGCCGTGCGGAGGCGGTCTTTCTGTCCGGGGACAGGATCTGTACGGTGGTCAGCCGGTACGGCGACATGGGCGAGGAATTCGTGCTGTTCAGCTGCGACACGGACGGGGAAAACGTGACCGAGATCCCGTTGGCCGCAGACGGGGGTGTGTTCCCGGATCCCGAAGCGGAGGGGGGCGAGGCGAATTTCACCAGGTTTTGCGCGGCGGACGGCAATCTCTATGCGCTGGAACAGATCCATGTCTTCGATGAGGAGACGGGGCAGGATAAAAACAGTTTCGCGCTGGTGTGCATGACATCGGAGGGTGAAGTCCGGGCGCGTCATGAACTGGCCGCACCGGCAGATCTTGCGCCGGATGATTATTATTATATCGACAATATGCTTCCCATCGGAGAAGGGAAGCTTCTGTTCAAAGACACGCGCGGGCTTTTTACGGTGGATACGGAGAGCGGCGCACAACGGCGGGTCTATCAGACGGAAAACGACTATTTCGACGGGACGGTCTCCGTGCTCCGGGGAAACAAGGCCCTTTTGGGGGTCTGGGAGAAAAACGGTTATATCTACAGGCGGATCGATACGGAGGCGGGGAAACTCGCGGACGATGTGGAGCTGCCGGATGACGTGAACAGCTCCGTGATCTATCCGGGGCTCTCGCGCGACGGATTCTATTATGCCGGCCGGGCTGTCTGGGCTTTTGATCTCGGACGCGGGAAAAGGGACAAGGTGATCGATTTTGTCGCCTCCGATCTGCTGGTCGACGACGTGAGGGGACTGGCGGAGCTGCCGGACGGCCGGATCGCGATGATCACGATGGTCTGGGCGAATGAGAGGCAGCAGCCGTCGTTGCTGATCGGCACACACATTCCGCCGTCCGAGGTAAAGGACAGGGAGGAGATCACGATCTCGGGTGTCTGGCTGAACCGGACCATCATGAGCAGAGCCGTCGCCTTCAATCAGGAGAATGAGGATTACCGCATCCGGATCGTCGATTATTCGCAGTACCAGTCGGATAATGACTGGAGTTATCCCTACACGAAGCTGAACACCGATATCGTTTCGGGCTATATTCCCGATATCCTGATCATCGATGACATGATGCCGGTGGAAAGCTACATCAACAAAGGCATTCTCCGAGACCTGACACCGTTGCTCGCGGAGGATGAGGAACTCTCGCGGACGGCGTTTCTTGATAACATTTTTGATGCCTACCGGATCGACGGGAAACTCTATGAGCTGATCCCTTCGTTTACCGTTACGACCGGTGTCATGCGCGCATCCCTCGTGAACGGCAGGAAGACACTGACCATGCAGGACCTCCGGCAGATCTGCGGCGAACAGGGGATCGATATCAAGAACAGCTTCGGCCAGATGACGAGAGACACGCTGATGAGCATGCTGCTCTACGTGCAGGGGATGGAATATGTCGATCTCAAGACCGGGAAATGCGCGTTTGATTCCCCTGCGTTCATCGATCTGCTGGAACTGGCCAAAACCTTTCCGGTAAAGGAAAACGACGATTATGAGAGCGGTCAGACGGCTTACCGCGAAGGCCGCGCGGCGCTCATGCTCTACGGCATCAGTGATTTCAAGGATTATCCGCGGCTGCGCTACGGCTATTTCGGTGATGAGATCTCGATGATCGGGATCCCGGGCGGCGAGGGCAGCAGCACGGTGATCCAGCCGCAGATGCAGATCGCGATCACGACATCGGCAAAGCATCCGGAAGCCGTCTGGTCCTTTGTCCGGGAATTTCTGTCCGAACAGGAGCAGGATGCGGTCCAGTGGGGATTTCCCGTGCGCATCGACAGTCTGGAAAAAAAGGCGGAGAAGGCAAAGGAGCGTCCCTACTACTTCGACGAGACCGGGAAAAAAGTGGAGTATGACGAGTCGTGGTGGATCGGCGGGCAGGAGATCCCGATGCCGGCGATCTCCGATGAGGAGATCGCGATGATGCAGGAGTTTCTCGGCGGCTGCGATCGCAGGGTCTTCAACAACAGCACCGTGAGCAACATCATCAACGAGGAGGCCGCGGCATTTTTTGAGGGGGTAAAGAGCGCCGAAGAGGTGGCGAAGATCATTCAGAGCCGGGCACAGATCTATGTGCACGAGAACAGATAAGGAGGGGACCATGAAGATCGGCTATGATGAAAAGACACACATTTTCCGACTGGAATCCGGGGACATGACCTATGCCATGTTCGTGACCGACGGCCAGGGATTTCTCGGTCATCTGTATTTCGGCAGGACGCCGGGAGAGGATGATCTGCGCTATCTGGCCCGCGTGCGCGGTGACGGGGTGCCGGGTGCGGAGGCTCGCGACCGGTGTTCCTTTCTGGATTCCTTTCCGCAGGAGATCCCGGGAAACGGTGTCGGCGATCTCCGGAGTCCGGCGGTGAGCGTGACGGACAGAGAGGGCCGTGCGGTTCTGCAGCCGTTCTACAGAAGCCACCGGATCATCTCCGGCAAGGAACGCCTCGCGGGGCTTCCCTCGACCTTTGGATCAAAAAAGGATGCGATGACGCTGGAGATCACCATGGCCGACGACGCGGCGAAGATGACGGTGATCCTGCGTTACACGATCTTTGACGGGATCCCCGCGGTGGTGCGGAGCACCGAAGTGATCAATGACGGTGCGGAACCGGTCACACTCGACCGCGCGTTTTCCTGCTCGATGGACATGGATCTGCCGGACGCGCGGATGCTGTCGCTGAACGGAAGCTGGGGAAGAGAGAAAAGAAAGCAGCTGCAGCCGATCGGCTTCGGCACGCAGAGCGTATCCTCCCTGCGCGGGATCTCCTCGCATCAGGCACACCCGTTCATCGGGATCCTTGCGGAAAATGCCAGACAGGAGACCGGCGAGGTCTATGGCGTAAACCTCATCTATTCCGGCAATTTCCTCGCGCAGACGGAACGGGATCAGTTTGGTCTCGTGCGTGTGCAGGCGGGCATCCATCCGAAGGGCTTTGCCTGGAAACTCGCACCCGGAGAACACTTTCAGTCTCCGGAAGCGGTGATCGTCTACTCTTCCGAAGGGCTCACGGGCATGACGCACGCTTTCCACAAGCTTTACCGCGGACATCTGATGCGGAGCCCCTGGCTGCACAGGGAACGGCCGGTGCTCATCAACAACTGGGAAGCGACCTTCTTTGATTTCGATCTGGAGAAACTGTTGACCATTGCGCGTCGCGCGAAGAAGGAGGGGATCGAACTGCTCGTCATGGATGACGGATGGTTCGGCCGTCGCGATGATGACAACACATCGCTCGGCGACTGGACGGTGAATGAGAAAAAACTGCCGGGCGGCATGAAACGGCTCTCCGATGAACTGGCGGCGATCGGGATGAAACTCGGAGTCTGGTTTGAGCCGGAGATGATCTCGCCGGATTCCGATCTCTATCGCGCGCATCCCGACTGGGCGTTTTCCGTCGACGGCAGGACTCCCTGCCGCGCGCGCAATCAGCTGGTGCTCGATCTCACGCGCAAGGAGGTGCGCGACGCGATATTTGATCAGATCGCCGCGGTGTTGGATTCCGCGGACATCGCCTATGTTAAGTGGGATATGAACCGTCCGCTCACGGATGTGGCGACCCACGCGGCGGACGCACAGGCGGGCGGCCTGTTCCACCGTTTCATCCTGGGCACCTATGAGCTGCAGGAACGCCTGATCACGCGTTATCCCGAGCTGCTTCTGGAGAACTGCTCGAGCGGCGGCGGGCGTTTTGACCCGGGCATGCTTTTCTACAGCCCGCAGATCTGGACTTCGGACAATACCGACGCGATCGACCGCCTCACGATCCAGGAGGGGACCTCGATGCTCTATCCGCTGTCCACGATGGGCGCGCACATTTCGGTATCGCCGTCGCAGGCGGTGGGAAGGCTCGTGCCGATGATGACGAGGGGACATGTCGCGCTGGCGGGCACCTTTGGCTATGAACTGGACATCAACGAACTGCCGGAGGCCGATGCCGCGCTGATCCCCGCACAGATCGTGCTCTATCACCGCTTCGGGGAACTGATGCGGGAGGGCGACTATTACCGGATCGCGTCATGGCAGGACAACCATGTCTGTGACTGCTACTGTGTGGTGTCGGGAGACAAAAGCCGCGCCCTGGTCACCTGGGTCCAGGTCCTGTGCGAACCCAATGTACACTGCATGCGCATGCGGATCCCCGGACTGGATCCGGACAGACGCTACCGGATCACGATCGCGTCGCCCGAAGTGCGCGAAGACGATCACACGGGCAATTTCCTGCACGAGGGAGAGCTGTCTTCCATGCGGGGATTCCTGAACGCGACACTGACCGGGTGCACGCTTGCCGGTGCCGGTCTTCTCATGCCGATGCTCCGGGGCGATTTCCGTTCCGTGCTGATCGAACTGCAGGCGGAGTGAACACCCCGGACGGGCGTTCCCTTTCATCGCCGATCACCTGCCGGCGATCCGTTTCGGCCTTATCTTCCGGTCATCTGTCGGATGGCAAAAGTCATCCGACAGATGACAAAATCCACCCATAAAAGAAATTTGTAAAATATACTTGACATTCTGTCGTGGACGTGTTACTCTGTTTCCAGAAGCGGAGCAGAGACGTCCTGCGACGCGCGAAAGAACCGATGAAGGAACCGTAAACAGATCATCTGCCAAAGCAGGATCATAAAGAAAGGAAAGCATCATGAAAACGATCCGATTCAGTGAATTCAAAAATCTGCCGAAGCGTGTGGCGATCATGTACGCAGCTGCATCGTGATCTCTCAGATGATCACCCTGTTCGGCCTGCGGAAGTACAGAGAGCGGTTATACCGCTGATCCGAACGCACGATGAGAGGGATTGGGATAATCAACGAACTGTTAACGGAAATCAGAGAGATTAACGGAGGGTAAAACAATGACAAGATCGGGAGGTATGGCAATGGGTGTGGTGACCGGACTGGCTTTCGGCGTGATCCTGGTGATCATCCTGCTCAAGATCGCCAACAGAGGAAGGATCAAAACCGAATATGACGAGAGACAGCTGGCAATCCGCGGCACAGGCTACACGATCGGATTCTACACGCTCTGCGTCCTGATGGGCGTGGAATGCATCTGGTCCATGAGCGGGATCGGGTTTCCGCTGCCGGAATACATCATCCATTTTATCGAGATCATGATCGGTGTGACAGTAATGTGCGTGTTCTGCATCTGGAAAGGTGTGTACTGGGGGATCAACAATGACCGGAGGCGTTACGGCGTGATCATGCTGCTGGTGGGGCTCCTCAATCTGATCCCCGTCGTTCCGGCAATCAAATCCGGGAGCCTCGCGAATGGCGATGAGCTGGAGTCGCTTCCCTGGATGAATGTCATCGTCCTCATGATGATGGCAACGATCGGCATCACGCTGCTGGTGAAGTATTTTGCGGACAGAAAGACCGGAGAGGAGGAAGACGCATGAAGAATCTGAAACTCAAGGCCGCCCGCGCCGGCAAGGATCTGTCTCAGGATGAACTTGCGAAGCTCTGCAACGTCTCCCGGCAGACCATCAGTGCCATCGAAAAGGGCGACTACAATCCGACCATCAATCTCTGCATCGCGATCTGCAAGGTGCTGGACAGGACACTGGACGACCTCTTCTGGGAGGAGTGAAAAGAACCTGTTGACAGATGTTTTTTTGCGTGCTATATTTACCTCGTCAGATATACTACGACAGGCAAAGCAACGGCAGACAAAGCAACGACAGGCAAGGTAACGACAGACAGAGCAACGCGACGCGTAGTTCATGCCGGATACCGACGGACACGTACACGTTAGCAGATGAAGGAGTGGATTATGAGCACGATCAGCAGCGATGTCATCAGGGGCTACATTGACACGATGATCCTCTTCCTGATCCTCAAGGAGCCATCCTATGGCTATGAGATCTCGAAGCGGATCCGTACGCTTTCCGACGACAAGTACATCATCAAGGAGACCACGCTCTATTCGGCCTTCACGCGGATGGAGAAAAACGGTTTCGTCAAATCCTATGCCGAGAACGCCGAGAACGGAAAACGCCGCACCTATTACGCGGTCACCGAAGAAGGGCGTGATCATTACCAGGACAAGTGTAAAGAATGGCAGCTCACCAAGGAAGTCATCGAACACTTCGTGGAAAACGGTTCAAAGGAGGAGAAGTAAAATGGAAACGCTGCGCAACTATCTGGAATCCATGTTTGAGCGCTATCCGCATACACAGGAAGCCGAAAAGGCCAAGGCGGAGCTCTGGCAGATGATGGAGGACAAGTACAACGAGCTCCTCGCCGATGGGACAAAGGAAAACGAGGCAGTCGGCATCGTCATTTCCGAGTTCGGTGATCTGGAAGAGGTGGCGGACAGCCTCGGTATCTCGACGATGCTGCAGCGCGTGGATACTCCGGCGGAAAACACAGGATCCGCGAAGCAGGAAGCGGCCGGTGAGCAGACCGTTTCGGGCGGGCCCACGCTGGTCTTCGGTGAGACGCCGGAGAGCTTCACATCGGCCGCGGAGGAGCGGCGCGCGTTTGCCGACGAGGCGGCCAGACAGGCGTTCGGAACGGCCGGCAGTGAGTATAAAAGCGCAGAGAGTGCCGGGCAGGCAGAAAGCACCTGGCAGCAGACGGAAGCATCGGGCGAGCGCACCGGTGCCTGGTGGAACTGGCACAATGCGGAAATGCTGCAGGGCAGCAGCGGCGAAAACACCTACCGGATCGTGACGGGTGTGCTCTCGGTCTACTGGCCGACGGTCACCTGCCTCTATCTGTGCTGGAGCTTCCTCACCTTCCACTGGTGGATCACCTGGATCATCTGGCCGCTCGCGGCGGTGCTGCATTCTGTTCTGAAGAGGCTGATCCTCGGCGATGTCACCGCCAGTGAGGGACATGTCTACAAGAGCCGTCTGATCGCGGCGGTGCTGGAATCCTACTGGCCCTGCGTGGTCTTTGTGTACTTCGCGGTGAGCTTTCTGACCGGCACCTGGCCGATCTCCTGGCTGATCTTTGTGATCGCTCCGTTCATGCACAGATTTCTTAAGCGCATGGCAACGGAGGAAGGAGTGGTGGAAGCATGAAAAAGGCATATATGACGATCATGATCCTGATCACGGTGTTTTGTGTGATCATCGGCACCGCCATGCACGCATTTCGCTTCATGAGCAGGATCGCAAAACTGACCGGCAGAACAGCGGAGCGTTCCTCGCATACGATCGCTCCCGGGGACGGGGAGAGCATGGAGGTGGCACCTTTTACCACGATGAAGCTCGACCTGGGTGTGGGTAACATCACGTTAATGACGGGAGACGGCTTTGATGTCTCCTATCAGGGAGTCGATGAGCTCCGACCCGTGATCGACAGTTCCAAAGAAGGGAAGCTCGTCATCAAGCAGAAAAACAGCAACTGGCGCTCCATGGCCAAACTGCCGGACGCGTGGGGAACGGACAACGATCTGGTCATCACCGTCCCGGAGGATCTGGAACTTGAAGATCTGGACTGTGATCTGGACATGGGGGATTTTCGTATCGAAGGGATCCGGGCCGGGAAGGCTGAGATCTCGATGCAGATGGGTAATCTGAATCTTAAGGACAGTGTGTTCAAAACCCTGCAGGTGGACGCGGACATGGGCAATGTCACGATCGACGGCATCGAAGTGTCCAAGGCGGATCTGGATGCCAATATGGGCAATATCGAAGCGAAAGGCATCACCGGCTTTTCCACGCTCAATCTCGATGCCGATCTCGGCAATATCGAGATCGCGCTGGATCAGCGTCTGGAAGATCTGAGTCTTGATCTCTCGGCGGATCTCGGCTCGGTCATTCTCAACGGAGAGAAGAAAAACGGAAAGATCTCCGGCGGCGCGGGCGCAGCCAGAGTGTCCGCGGACGCGGATCTGGGATCGATCAGGATCAATACGGCGAAGTAGAGGATTTCATCGCCGCTTTGTTCCGGTACATCTCTTCATCGGCGCGCTTCAGGACATCCTGCACGGTCCGGTCCTCACCGGGCCGGAATGCGGAGAGTCCGCACGCAACGGAGACATAGTCATCGGGAAGCGGCAGGGAATCGGAATAGGGACTCATGCGCTCCTGCAGTGTCTGCAGGAGCGATTTTCTTCTTCGGTAGTCGCTGCCGGTGAGCACGGCGATGAACTCATCACCGCCGACCCGGTACACGGGACTGCGTTTGAAGATCTCACAGATGAAACGGCAGGAACGGATCAGATAGGCATCGCCCGCATCGTGTCCGTCACTGTCATTGATCAGTTTCAGATTGTTCACGTCAAACATGGCGATGGCAAAAAGCTCCTGTGATTCGGTGTTGATCTCGGACTGCAGGAGCTTCTCCATGTCCTCGTAGGCCATGCGGTTGCCGACCTTGGTCAGCACATCCTTGCGCATCAGGTCGAGCAGGCGCTTGTTGAGCAGGTTCAGACTCAGCGAATGACGGAATCTGTCGAGCACAAGACTGAAGCGGTGCTGATAGGTCTGCAGTGCGTGGTTGGCGACATGCTGCATACAGTCTCTGAACACAAGGTAGCCGAAAACATCGCCTGCTTCGTGAAGGGGCAGGAACACATACATGTGATTGGCGTCATCTTCCGTGTAGCCCGGAACAAGACCGGCGGAGGGGAACTGTTCCTCCGGATAGGGCCTGCCGTTCTCGGCCGAGCAGAGCACCTCCATAAATCTGCTGTAGCCGTGCCGGAGCAGGGAGATGCCGTTGTCATAGATGGACAGACCGTAATTGGGATCCAGCAGGATGTGGAAGGAGTCTCCTTCGAAATCGTGATCCTCCGCGAAAAACCGTTTCAGCTCGGCCTTCAGCGTCTGATAGGAATCACAGGAGAGCACCGTGGAGTCGATGCGGTGGAGCTTGGCGTTAAAGTAGTTCGACACTGCCCGCGCGGTGAAATTGGCGCGGCCCGCCATGCGCCTTGCCATATCGCTGTTGTGCAGGTTCGAGCAGCCGCAGCTGTCGCCCGGCACGAAACGGCAGGGGATGGTGATACTGAGATCCCGTTTCTTCCCGTTTGCAAGATCCAGGAAGAGTCGGCCGCATTCTCTGCCGACCTCCGTGAAGCACTGGTCCACGGAAGCGATGGAGGGATAGAAGAGCCGGCTGTCCTCGATGAGGTCGAATCCGGTGACGATCGTGTCCTTGGGAACATGAAAACCGTGGCGTGACAGGGATATGCAGGTTTCCATGGCGAGGCCGTCATTGGCACAGATAAAGGCGCCGGGGAGCTTCCTGCCTTCCTGACAGAAGGTGTCGATATAGCGGGTCACCCGGATGTTTTCCCATTCCGTGTAGACCACCTCGCGCAGCTGTTCCGGCGCGCCGATCTCGTCAAGATGATCCCGGACGGCCTGCAGGCGCTGCTCGGAATCATAGGAATCCTTGGTGCCGCCGATGAAGATGAGATCGTTGACGGCATGCTCCTCGGTGAGATGCCTGCAGAGCTGTCTGGCAGCCACATAGTTGTCCGCGCCGATGTAATAGACATCATCGCGCATGACACCCTGAATGACGATGGGGATCCCTGCTTCCTTGCCCCGGCGGATCAGATCCTCGACCGTGGCGGGAAAACTCAGGCCGCTGCCGAAGATGATCATCATGTCAAAATCATGAAGATCGGGGAGCGCAGTGATGTTCAGCTCTCCCTGACGGATGACCTCCGTATCGGCATAGGTGGGGTAGCACAGGAACAGAAAAAGATCGGTCTGCGTGGTCAGCAAAGCCTCCTGTAATCCCGTGAGAAACTCGGACAGGATCTCACAGCACCAGCCTGTTGTAAATATGGCGATCTTTTTTTTCTTCACAGATAAATCCACGGGACAATTTTTCCCTATTATACCGCCGGTCGTTTTCAGCCGCAAGGGGTATGCGCGATACGATCAGACGGCATTCATGCGTTCAAAAGCCACGCCGCGCAGCCATGTGCGGGAAGCGTGACAGTCAGTGCCGCGCCGTCGGGATCCGGTTCACCGCCGTTTTCCGCCGCTTCGGAGAGAGCGGTCGTATTTCCGGTCCACAGCTCTGTCGCTGAACGGAGCACTGTGAGCGGTTCGAGATCGGCGGGGTTTATTTCTACACGGCTTTCTTTTTCGCCCAGATTGAAAACGGCGGCGTACTGCTTACCGCTGCCGTCGGCAGAAAGTGCCGTCCAGAGAACCGTTTCGACGCCGTTCACATCACGGCGCCAGACCTGATGTGCGTGGCGGGCCTGTTCGTGCATGGCGAGGATCCCGCGGTTCGTCAGCAGTTTTTCCGTGAAGTCATCGAGTTTGGTGAGCTCGCCGCCGATCATGAGCGGTGCCCGGAAGATCGCCCACAGTGTCATCATGGTGCGCTGTTCGTCTTCCGTGAAGGCGGTCCGGTTGTCAGGGCTCACATTCTGCAGGATCGCACCGACCGGCAGCATGTCCGCGTCGGGATAGCAGCCGGGCCCGGTGTGGATCGACCACTTCTCGCAGCGTTCAAACATGGCGTAGAGCAGCTCCCATTTATCCCAGAAGTCATCGGTGATCCGCCACATCTGCGCGCACTGCTTGTAGAGCTCCGCCTTTTCCAGCAGCGCCGGTCCCGGAGACAGGCTCAGGACCATTTCGCGTCCGCAGTTTTTCACGCAGTCGGAGAGGAGCAGCAGCTCCTCTTCCTCGTGCGGGAGTTCCCGGCAGATGTCGTCGCACTTGATAAAATCCACACCCCAGGACGCGTAGAGCGCGAAGATGCTTTCGTACCACGCGCGTGCGCCTTCCTTTTTCGGATCGACGCCGTACATATCGGTGTTCCAGGCGCAGATGCTGTTCGTCTTTGCGACCTGACGTGCCGTCCGGTCTGTGCCGAGCACGGGGGTGTTCCGGTGAACCGCCTGTCTGGGGATGCCACGCATGATGTGGATGCCGAACTTCAGTCCCAGGGAATGCACATATTCCGCCAATGGGCCGAAGCCCTTCCCGTCCGCGGCGGACGGGAAACGGTTTACGGCGGGCATCAGCCGCCCATACGCATCCATGGTCAGATCGGCAAACGGGTCGTAATCATGCGAAGACGCCGAGGGCTGATACCACTGGATGTCGACGACCACATATTCCCAGCCGAAGGTCTTGAGTTTTTCCGCCATGACCGCGGCATTGACGCGGACGGTCTTTTCATCGACGGAGGGACCGTAGCAGTCCCAGCTGTTCCAGCCCATGGGTGATCTTGTCAGCATGCTGCACTCCTTTCAGTTGTTATTCGTGATGTCCGAGCCGAAGTATTTTGTCGAAATCTCCGAAAGCCGTCCTTCGGCGCGCAGCTCGTCGATCGCCTTGTCCACCGCTTCCTTAAAGGCGGTCTCGCCTTTGCGGATCGGGATACAGACAAGCGATGCGTCCTTTGTCTGCGCAACCTCCTTAAGGGCTGCATCGGGATGAACGCTCATGTAGTCGTAAAAGGAAACATTGGCGTTTAATGTGGCGTCCGCGCGTCCCGACAGCACAATGTTCATGGTCTCATCGATGGTGTCGACGCCGAGCACATCCTTTACGCCGTATTCTCTCGCGATCATCTCATAGGTGCTCGCGATGCTGTTGGTGGTTGTTTTTCCTGCAAGGTCTTCGAAAGAGTTGATGTCCGTGTTGTCGTTCTTTACGATCAGAGAAGTGTGGATGTAACCGTAGGGTGTAGAAAAATCATATTTCTCGGCGCGCTCGTCGGTAACTTCGACGCCGTTGGCAATGCAGTCGTAGCGCCCCGCGTCCAGTCCGGCAAACAGTCCGTCCCATTCGCCCTCGACAAACTCGACGGCAACGCCCATCTTTTCGGCGATCCCCTCGGCGACTTCGACATCGAAGCCGACCAGTTTGTCGGTCTCGTCATGGTAGGTCCAGGGGGCCCACTGTCCCTCCATGGCCACGACGATCTTTCCTTTTTCACGCACCTGCGAGAGCTGATCGGCGGGCGCCGCGGATGATCCCTGCGCGCCGCATGCGGTGAGCGTGACGAGAAGTGCGAGTGCGCTCGAGTTGGCCAGTGCTTTTTTCAGTAACAATGCCCGGGTTTTCATGTTTTTCTCCTTTCCTGTAGAAAAATGTTTATTTTGAATACCTCACGGGGAGATATTCTGCACAAAGAGTTTTCCCTGTTCCGTTTCCGGAGCGGCAAAGAAATCGGCCGAACGCGCATCCTCCGCGATCCGTCCGCCGTCCATGAACAGCACACGGTTCGACGCCTCCCGCGCAAAAGTCAGTTCATGCGTGACGACAAGCATCGTCATGCCGTCCCGTGCGAGGTCGCGCATGACGGACAGCACCTCGCCGGTAAGCGCCGGATCGAGCGCGCTGGTCGGTTCGTCGAAATAGATGATCTCGGGAGACAGGGCCAGCGCCCTGGCGATGGCCGCGCGCTGCTTCTGCCCGCCGGAGAGGCTCACGGGAAAGGCGTCCCGTTTATCCTCCATACCGACACGGACAAGCGCCATGCGCGCGATCTCCACAGCTTCGTCCCGGGGCATCTTTCTGGCGGTGATCAGTCCCTCAGTGACATTCTGCAGAACCGTCAGGTTCAGGAACAGATTGAATTCCTGAAAAACGAACCCGGTCTTTCTGCGGATGCCGGCGATCTGCTTTGCCGTGATGTGCTGCAGGTCATAGTCCGTTCCGTCGAGGGTAAAAACGCCGGAATCGGCGCGCTCCAGGAAGTTCAGCGTGCGAAGCAGCGTGGTCTTGCCGACGCCGCTGGGACCGAGAACGGCCAGACAGTCTCCGGTGTCGACCGAAAAGGAAATCTCCTTCAGGATCGGGGTCCCGCCAAAGGATTTATTCAGATCTTTCACCTGTAGCAGCATGGGATCTTTACCGTTGTTCCCTTCCTTGTCTTTCATTTATCATCGGCGATATAGGTGCCGAGCCGTTTTTCGCCGACACGCTGCAACTTTGTCAGCACGGTGCAGAACAGAAGATAGATCAGGCCGACCTCGAGATACAGCGCCAGCGGCTCATAGGTGCGGGCGACGATCCGCTGCGCGCTCATGAACATCTCGGCGACCGTGATGTTGGCGGCAAGCGATGTGTCCTTGACCATGGCGATCAGAGAATTGGAGAGCGGCGGAAAAGCCGTCCGGAGCGCCTGCGGGATGACGATGCGCCGCATGATCTGAAACCAGTTCATCCCGACGCAGAATCCCGCCTCGATCTGTCCTTTCGGAACGGCTTCCAGTGCGGCGCGAACGGTCTCGGCGGAATAGGCTCCCTCGTTGATCGCGAAAACAAGGATCGCGCAGGGGATCGGATCGATCATGACGCCGATGCCGGGAAGTCCGAAGAACACGACATAGAGCTGCACCAGCAGCGGCGTTCCGCGGATGATCCAGATGTAGAAACGGCAGATGTCCATGAGAATGCGGATGTTCGCAAACTGGATCAGAGCGACCGCCATCGCGATCACCAGCGCCAGTGCAAAGGAGATAGCAGTGAGCGGGATCGTGAGCGCGAGACCGGGTATGAGAATTTTGGGAAAGGAATCCGCAAGGATCCCCAAAAGCCGTTCGTTCATCCATGTTCCCCTCATGCATAATAACATAGCATACCCGGGGAAAAATCGCAATCGGTTGCATGTTGCTCCGCACTGTGTTAAAAACGGAACAGGAAGAGTGAAGCGGGCGTACCGGACGGGTGCGCGGAGGTGCCTTATGGACACGAAGAGGATCCTTTTATCGGCAGACTGGCGTTTCCACTACGGGGACTGCCCGGAGGCGTGGTACGCCGGATATGATGACCGCTCCTGGGAACGCGTGACGTTGCCCCATGATTTTGCCGTCTGCGCGCCGTTCTCGGAGGAACACGCGAGCGGTACCGGGTATCTGCGCGGCGGAACGGCGTGGTATCGCGTGCGTTTCGTGATCCCCGAGGAATGCCGCGGCAGATCCGTGCGTATCGCTTTTGACGGTGTCTACAAAAACAGTCAGGTCTGGTGCAATTCCTGTTATCTGGGGAAGCGTCCGAGCGGATACGCGCCCTTTTCCTATGACATCACCCATTGTGCACGTTTCGGGCAGGAGGGAAACGTGCTCTGTGTGCGCGTTTCCCATGAGGACATTTCGGATTCCCGCTGGTATACAGGCAGCGGCATCACAAGACCCGTGATGCTGATCGTCGAGGAACGGGTGCATCCCGCGGACGGCGGGGTGTTTTTCTACACGGGGGAGATCGATCTTTTTGCGGATGACGCGGAGAGACCGGCACCTGCCCGTGCGAAAAAGGCAGCCCTGCATCTGCGGGTCTGTCTGAAAAATGACAGCGATACGGAGCAGACAGCGGAGATCCTGGCCGGGCTGGAGCCGGTTTTGTCTAAGGATCGGGCGGCGTACGGGTATTTTGCAAAACCGTCAGGACCGGAAGATCCGATATCGGAGGATCGCTTCCGTTTTCCCGCGGAAACGGTCACGATCCCGCCGCATGGCGAGACGGTTTCCGTACTGTCCGGTACGATCCTGTCACCGCGCCTGTGGTCTCCGAAGGATCCGCAGCTGTACAGTCTTTCCGTTGCGCTCAAGGGAAAAGGGGGATCGTATCTGGCCGTACGGTTCTCCGTCGGGATCCGCGATCTGCGTTTCGATCCGGATCAGGGATTCTTCCTGAACGGCATCCCGACGAAACTCAGGGGTGTCTGCGTGCATGAGGATGCCGGCTGCCTCGGGGCGGCCGTACCGCGGGAGGTGTGGGAACGCCGGCTGGAACTCCTGAAGGCATGCGGCACCAATGCCATCCGCATGAGCCACAATCCCCACGCGGACGAGCTGTACACCCTCTGCGATGAGATGGGATTTTTCGTGATGGATGAAGCCTTTGACGAGTGGGAGAATCCCAAGAACAAATGGTGGCACGGGCACAATGTCTATCCGCCCAGGCATCAGGGAAGCTATGAGGATTTTCCCGCGTGGCACGAGACGGATCTGCGCGCCATGGTCAGGCGCGGCAGAAATCACCCGTCGATCATCCTGTGGAGCATCGGCAATGAGATCGACTATCCCAACGATCCTTACTGTCATCCGATGTTCGGGGAGATGACCGGCAACAACGACGCCAACAAGCCCGCCGCGGAGCGGCGCTTCGATCCGGACAAGCCGAACATGGAGCGTCTGGCTGTGATCGCCCGGGAACTGGCGGCGATCGTGCGGGACGAGGACAACACAAGGGAGGTGACGATCGCTGCGGCGTTTCCGGAGCTCTCCACAAGGATCGGTTTCATCGACGCGATCCGTGTGGTCGGCTACAACTACAGGGAACAGTTCTACACGGAGGATCACGCGCGGTTTCCGGACAAGGTTTTCCTCGGAAGCGAGAACGGGCACGGAGAAGAGGCCTGGCGGGCTGTCGCGGACAACGGATTCATCTGCGGACAGTTCTTGTGGACCGGGATCGACTATCTCGGAGAAGCCCACGGATGGCCGGTACACGGATCTCCCGCGGGACTTCTGACGACGGCGGGATTCCCGAAGGCGCGCTATTTTGAGCGGAAACGGATCTGGGCAGATTCCGTGGCAGAAGATGCGGGAAATGACAGGTTCGGAAGTTCGGATGAGAACCGGGATCCCGGAGATCCGGCCGGGGGATCCGAAAGCGCCGTACGGGAATACCCGGACGCGGACGGATGGCGGATCACGATCGAAGGGACGTCAGCGGAGGATGACGGACGCGCGGACACGGATCCCGCCGCACGCTGCAGGGCCGTCTTCTGGCGTCCTCTGCGGGCGGATGCCGGCAAAGAAGCCGGCGAAAGATGGCGGAAAAGAACGGAGGAGACCGGCTTTGTCGGACAGATCCTGATCTCGCTGGTCGATGCGGACGATCTGCCCGTGCGGGATCACGACCGCGTGATCGCTGTGCGCGTCGAGGGTCCCGGGGAACTGATCGGTCTGGATAACGGCGATCTGTCGGACAACACGCCGTTTACCGAAACGGCCCGGCGGACGACGGAGGGAAATCTGGCGGCTTATGTGCGGCGTACGGGAGAGGGCGCGATCGGGATCACCGTGACGGAAAAAGAAAACGCTTGACAGATGGTCGGGCGTTTTTTATCATGTTTCATGAAACCGGTTGCAGGCACGCGCGGCGCGTTGATCGGACCGGCGGGTCAGGAAAACGGATACGTGATGAAGGATAAGACGATAACAATCTATGATATCGCACAGGAAGCGGGGGTTTCTCCGTCGACGGTGTCGCGCGTGCTCACGGGCAACGCGCATGTACGCCGCGAGAAAAGAGAGCGCGTACAGAATCTGATCGACAAGTATAATTTCGTGCCCAACGCGCTGGCTAAGGGCCTTTCCGACACCATGACCCGGTCGCTCGGCGTTGTCGCCGCGGACATCCGCAATCCGTTCTACGCCGCCGTGTTCATGGCGTGTGAGCAGGCGGCGGAACGCCTCGGCTACACGATCGGTCTGTTCAATTCATTAAACCGCGTGGAAAACGAGGAGGAGCAGATCGAGAAATTCAGGCAGCAGAAGACCGACGCCATCATCCTGCTCGGCGGGCGGGTGGATGATCTTGTGACGAACACGCAGTTTGCCGAGCATGTGCGCGATGTCTGCCGGACCACACCGGTGGTCGTCACCGGCAAGCTTGACCGGACACCGTGCTACAGTGTGCGGATCGACGCTTCAGCTGCCATGCGCCAGCTCATGGATCATCTGTTTTCGTTTGGGCATGAGCGGATCGCCATGATCGGCGGAAGGCTCGATGTCACCTCCACCTATGAGAAATATCAGACCTACAGCGCCATGCTGCATGAGCGGGGCATCCGTGAAAACGGGGAATATGTCGTGAGCGGCGGCTATGATTATCAGTCCGGCTATGACGGGATGAACCGCATCTTTGCTCTTCGCGAGCGGCCGACAGCTGTCGTTGCGATCAACGATTTTGCCGCGACCGGGATCCTGCGCAGCATCATCGAGCACGGGCTGTCCGTGCCGGATGACATTTCCGTGGTCAGCTTCGACAACACCTATCTCTCGGAGCTGACGATCCCGAAGCTCACCACGACGGACTATGACTATGATCATTTCGGCAGGCTGATCGCGGAGACGGCGATCGCTGCCGCAGAACACAGAGAACCGGATCCCGAGGTCAGGGTCGGCACGACGCTCGTTGTGCGCGAATCCAGCGGACCGGCGTCGGTATAAATCCCGGGATAGTTTTGAATGTTTTGAAAAAGGGACTTGACGGATTGTACAAAATGCACTAAGATTATTCTTGAAATCGGTTGCATAAAGACAAAATGCACAAACACAACGCGTCGGTACAGGTCGAGAGACGGGGGTGCTGCAGATGGCAAAGAAGGAACAGAGAGCGATAACCGCGCCGGCAAAAAAGAAGAATGTCTTCCAGATCCTCTGGCGTTACCGCGTGCTAGAGCTGATGTGCCTTCCGGCCGTGGTCTTCTTTTTCCTGTTCAGCTACATGCCGATGCCGGGCATCTATGTCGCATTCGTGAAGTATAACTACCGCAAGGGGATCTTCGGCAGCAAATTCGTGGGCCTGAAGAATTTTGAGTTCCTCGCGGAATCCGGCAAGCTCTTCACCCTCACGAGAAACACTGTTCTCTACAATCTCGCGTTCATCCTGCTGGGCAATCTCCTCGCGGTCTTTGTCGCGATCCTGTTAAACGAGATCCGCTCCAAGTGGTTCAAGAAATTCTCTCAGACGCTGATGTTCCTGCCTTACTTTATCTCGCAGGTTCTGGTGGGTCTGCTTGTTTACAGTCTCCTGAACTATGATACCGGTTTCGTGAATGAGGTCCTGCTCGCGCTGGGCAGGGAAAAGTGGCAGCCCTATTCCGATCCGAATGTGTGGCCCGTGCTTCTCGTGATCATCCATCTGTGGCAGCAGACCGGCTACAATTCGGTGGTCTATTTTGCGGCGATCTGCGGCATCGATGCCGAGATCATCGAGGCAGCCAAGGTCGACGGAGCCAACGCCTTTCAGCGGATCCGCTACATCATCCTGCCGTCGCTGCGTCCCACGATCGTCATCCTCCTGCTGTTTGCTCTGGGCGGGATCGTGCGCGGCAACTTCGGCATGTTCTGGAACATCATCGGCACCAACCCGATGCTCTATGACACCACGGATATCATCGAAACCTTTGTTTACCGCGCGACAATGAGTGACTTCAACTTCTCAACCGCCTCGGCGGTCGGCTTCTACCAGTCGGTGGTGGGCTTCGTGATCGTGATGATCGCCAACTTCATCATCAAGAAGATCGAACCCGACTACTCGCTGTTCTGAGGAAGCAGCCGAAGACACGCAGTCATCCGGAAAGAAGAGGACAGGATCATGGCAAAAGCAAAGGATATGGAATTCGAAGTCGGCAACAGCAAGATCAAGCTCGGCGCTTCCGACTATGTCGTCCGCGGCATCGGCTATTTCTTCATTTCGTTCTACGCGCTGGCCTGTGTCTTCCCGTTCCTGATCATCATCGGGACATCCTTTACCAGCGAGTCCTTCATCCGTGCGCACGGCGTGCAGCTGATCCCGAGGGATTTCACGACAAAGGCCTATGAGATGGTCATCGGCAGCGGCAATATCTGGAAATCCTATGGACTCACGATCGTCATGACACTGGTCGGCACGGTCTGCGGACTGCTGATCATCGCGATGACGGGCTATGCCCTGCAGAGAAAAGACTTCCCGCTGCGCAACGGCATTTCTTTCTACATCTATTTCACGAGCCTGTTTTCCGCGGGCCTCGCTCCGTATTATCTGCTGATGACCCAGACCTATAAGCTGCTGGACAGCTATTTTGCGGTGCTCCTGCCGCTCATGATGTCCCCGTGGCTGATCATCCTCATGAAGAATTTCATCAAGCAGATCCCGCACGAGATCACGGAGTCCGGCAAGATCGACGGCGCTGGAGACATGACGGTTTTCGTTTATCTGATCCTGCCGATGATCAAACCGGCACTGGCGACGATCGGCCTGTTCCTGGCGCTCGGCTACTGGAATGAGTGGTATCAGTCCTCTCTTTTCCTCACCGCCCGCGTATCGGTCAAGCCGCTCCAGTACACTCTCTATGAGATCGTGAACAAGCTGGACGCGCTGCGCAATTCCGTCGCCGGTCAGTACATCACGCTGACGGACATCCCGGAGCAGAGTGTGAAAATGGCCAACGCGGTGCTCGCGACCGGACCGATCGTGCTGCTCTATCCGTTCGTGCAGAAGTATTTCATCGGCGGCATTACGGTCGGTGCGGTCAAGGGCTGACACGGTACTGCGGACAAAGGTAGTTCCCTGCGCGTCACGCGCAGGAGGGAAATACAAATAACAAACAAGAGAAAGGAAGGGACAAGCATGAAGAAAAAGTTACTTGCAGTATTCCTGAGTGTGGCAATGACCGCTTCACTCGCGGCCTGCGGTTCCTCCGGCAGTGCACCTGCCGCCGGGAGCGACACGAAGACCGAGACCAAGACCGAGGCAAAGGCCGAGGATAAGGCCGATGACAAAGGCACCGCGGATGCTTCCGGCGTCGACACCTCGGAGCATGTCGTCATCTCCTACATGACGACGGGCGATCCGCCGGAAGCCGGTTCCGAGAAGGAGCAGAACCTCAACGACATGCTCGCCAAGCTCAATGCGATCCTTACGGAGAAGTGCAACGCGGAGCTCGCGATGTACTACATTCCGTGGACCGATTATCTTTCAAACTACAACCTGACGCTTGCGCGTATGGATGGCTCGGTTGACCTGGTCGGCACGGCTTCCGACTGGCTGGATGCGTGGCCGAATGCCAAGAACGGCGCGTTCCTGGAGCTGTCCGAGGACATGCTCAAGACCTATGCCCCCAAGACCTGGGAGAGCGTTCCGGCGGATCACTGGGATCTGTGCAAATATGACGGCGAGATCTATCTGATGCCCGAGGACAACTACGCACAGTGGACGAACCACGGCTGGATCTACCGCCTTGACTGGGCCAAGGAAGCCGGTCTCGCAAACGGTGTGCACAGCTGGGAAGACATGACCACCTATGTCAAGTGGGTCAAGGAGAACAAGAAGGATCTGAAGAATGTCTGGGATTCGGACGGCACGCAGTATGCGCAGATGGCGAACGGCTGGATCGTGTCTCACTCCGATTTCGTCGCGATCGACGGCATCTGCTCCGGTGCACTCTGGGGCGGCAGCAAGTCCGATCTCTACACAATCACGGCTCCTGCGATGACGATGACGGATTCTCTCGTGGAATATGCGAAGATGATGAAGGAATGGGATACCGCCGGTGTGTGGCCGACCGACGTGCTCAACAACACCTCCGGTTCCAACCGTGACGAGTTCCGTGTCGGACAGGTCGCCGTCGAGCAGCACCACACGCAGACCTGGACGGATCTGTGCTCGCACACCCCGGCCAACACGATCTATGTTGATGATCCGAAGGCCGAGACCGGCATCTTCTACTTCGGCGAAGAAGCAAAGAACATCGTCGCTCTTTCGATCACGCACGGCGCGATGGCAATCTCCGCGGGTTCCAAGAATCCGGAGCGCGCGCTCATGGTCTATGACCTCATCCGCAATGATCCGGAGTGCTATGAACTGTTCAACTACGGTATCGAAGGCGTGTCATGGGAAAAGGATGCCAACGGCCTGCGCACGACGCCTGCGAACTATAACTCCGATACGCAGAACATCAACGGCATGACCAACTACTGGTGGGGCCGCAACGATGATCTTGAGATCAAGGACGCGACGAGAAACTGGGATGCGATCGATGCGCTCTATGCCGAATATGACAAGATCAAGATCGACTATCCTTACGGTCAGTTCGTGCCTGAGATCGATGACATCCAGGGCAAGATCGACAACTGCAACGAGCAGTACACGAACTACATGAAGCAGATCTCCTTTGGCAAGTACAACGGCACCGCCGAGGATATCGTTGCCGAGATGCAGGCCGCGTTAAAGACCGCCGGCATCGACGATGTGACGGCTGCCCTGCAGGCACAGTTCAACGAGCTCTACAAGTAAAGCGGAGCGGATGCGCCTCAGGCGCTGAGAAGGAAACAAAAGGGCATACGGTTCTGAGGGATCGTATGCCCTTTTTGTGCGAGAGCGCACTGCGACGGAGCGATCCGTTGGCATCATGAAGTGAGAGAAAATGAGGACAGACGATGGGAACCTTTGAGATCAGGGACGATTTTTATCTGAACGGAGAAAAATTCCGGATCATCTCCGGAGCGATCCACTATTTCCGCACGATGCCTGCGTGCTGGGAGGACCGGCTGCGGAAACTCGTGCTGCTCGGTGCGAACACGGTGGAGACCTATATCCCCTGGAATCTGCATGAGCCGAAACGCGGGGAGTATCACTGGGACGGACTCTGTGATATCGAGCGGTTCCTCCGCACAGCGTCCGATCTCGGTCTGTATATCATCCTGCGCCCATCCCCTTATATCTGTGCGGAATGGGAATTCGGCGGGCTGCCGGCCTGGCTTCTCGCCGGAGACGACCTGCGTCTGCGCACCAGCGAGGGTGCGTTTCTTGAAGAATTTGAACGCTGGTACAGCGTGCTGTTGCCGAAACTCGCACCGTACCAGATCAACCGCGGCGGACACGTGATCCTGATGCAGGTCGAAAATGAATACGGCTATTACGCGAATGACCCGGATTATCTCCCGGCGATGCGCGATATGATGAGAAAATATGATATCACGGTGCCGTTCATCACCTCGGACGGTCCTTTCCGCGAGAATCTGAACGCCGGGCGCCTGGAAGGGGCACTTGCCACAGGCAATTTCGGGTCTCACACGGACGAGCGGTTTGCGGTGCTCAAGGACTACACGAAGGGCGGTCCGCTCATGTGCAGCGAGTTCTGGGTCGGATGGTTCGATCACTGGGGTAACGGCGGCCACATGCGCGGCAACCTCGAAGAGAGCGTGCGGGATCTCGACCGGATGCTCGCGACCGGCAATGTCAACATCTACATGTTTGAGGGCGGCACGAATTTCGGTTTCATGAACGGATCCAACTACTATGATGAGCTGACGCCGGATGTGACCTCCTATGATTATGACGCGATCCTCACCGAGGATGGGCGCATCACGGAGAAATTCCGGCGCTACCGCGAGGTGATCGGAAAATACCGGGAGCTTCCCGCCTGGGAGGAACCGGCGGAGACACCGCGATGCGCCTACGGCGAGATCCCGGTCAGGGAGCGCGTGTCGCTTTATGCGACGCTGGAGAGCCTCAGCGCGCCGACGCGGGCCGTTCAGCCTTTGCCCATGGAAAAACTGGGACAGAACTACGGCTATATCCTGTACCGGACGACGCTGGACACGGAGGAGAGTCTGGAAAAGATCCGGCTCTGGGGCGCGGGTGACCGGGCCAATATCCTGCTTGCGGAGGAGTCACTCGCCGTTCTCTATGACAGAGAGCTGGAAAGTGAGCTGGAGATCCCGGCTGACCGGATGAGCGAGGGACAGCGCGCGGCGTTTGTCACGGACGGCGCACGGGAGAGAGGAAGAGGCCCCCGCCTGGACATTCTGATGGAGAACATGGGACGCGTCAATTTCGGGCCCCGGATGGAGGACCAGCGAAAGGGCATCGGCCGTTGCGTGCAGCTGAACGGGCACATGCACTGCGGCTGGGAGATATGGCCGCTCCCGCTTGAGGACATATCAGCCGTCCGTTTCGACGGGGCGTATCGGGAGGGGGTGCCTGCCTTCTACCGGTTCACCTTTGACGCGGACCGGACCGCGGACACCTGGCTGGATTTCACCGGATGGGGCAAGGGGTGCGCGTTTGTGAACGGATTCAACATCGGCCGTTTCTGGGAGATCGGACCGCAGAAGCGGCTGTATATCCCGGCGCCGCTCTTAAAGACCGGGGAAAACGAGATCATTCTTTTCGAGACGGACGGACGGGCAGCGGATCATATCACACTCCGCGACGAGCCGGATCTGGGATAAAAATGT
This sequence comes from Lachnospiraceae bacterium, assembly GCA_024690605.1. Taxonomy (GTDB): domain Bacteria; phylum Bacillota; class Clostridia; order Lachnospirales; family Lachnospiraceae; genus Butyrivibrio. Next base: position 84,644 of record JAILOV010000008.1, read on the forward strand.
CTGTTTCATGACTGCCGTTTTTGTGGTACAATACTCCACATGACTGAACAGAACGGACAGGAAAAACAGACAAACAAAAACCCCGAAAGCAGGCTGCGACGCTTCTATATCATTCCCGTTGTGATCACGGTGGTCACGGCGATAGCCTTTGTCTTTCTGTATATGGCGACCGTGCGCCGGGTCCAGTATATCTACACCAATCAGACCTATCAGAATATGGCCTCTCTGAAAAAGATCGTGGTCAGTCAGACGGTCAGGGAGCTTGTCACGGAGATCCGGCAGATGCATGCTCTGCGCATGCGCGATGCCGAGGGCATGGTTCACGGGCTCAAACCCGCGGTGCGCGAGGAACTGCGACTCGTCGCCGGTATGGAGCACATGGTGACCGACACGGAGCGCATGAAACGCATGCGCAACTACTTCGCGGATAATGAGGGACTCTCCCGGATCACCTGCCTGGTCTACAACACCAGGAGCGGAGAGATCCTGCTGGATGACAAGGGACTGGCCGTCGAGGCGGCTGTCTGGTCTGCGGATATCACGGATGCCTTTGCGGTCTCCGAAACGGTCACGGCCGGCGGACTCACGATCGTCTATGGGGTCACCGAAACCGCCTTCGACCAGGAAATGCTGACGATCTTTTCGGAGCGTCTGGATGACGACCCCGGCGAGTCGGGGACGAAATTCTGGATCGATAAGATCGCGGTCCTGGACAACGGTAAGACCAGTGCCGTGCGCGTGCTCGACCCGCAGAATCCCGGAAAAACCGGCATGGACTTAAACGGCGGCGGCACGGGGAAGGGACCCGACCGCTTTGCCACGGACGGTCTGCTGGAGATAGCTGACGGCGAACAGCTGTTTAAGACGGATAACGCGGAGTGGCAGGACGATGACGGGCACACGGTCAGCGCACAGACGATGACCTGCGCGCAGTTTTACGCACCGTATCAGTGGGCGGTCTGCGGCGCGTTCCGCCTGGATGAGATCGGCCTTACCGCATCGAGGACGCAGGAGGAGGCGAGACAGCGGACGATCCGCCTCGGCGCCGAGATGGCGATCGGATTTGCCGTGATCGTGGCGCTCGCGGTCCTGCTGATCATCCGGAACAACACGAACTATTTCCACATCCGGCAGAAAAAGCTCAAGGATCAGGTGGAACGGGACGCTCTCACCGGCGCGAACACCAGAGGCTACGGGACACAGATCCTGGAGGCGGATTTCAAGCGGTTCCGTGACAGGGGCGCCGCCTCACCGGCGATCATGGTGCTGGATGTCGACAAATTCAAGAGCATCAATGACACCTACGGCCATGACAGCGGTGACGAGGCGTTGAAGCGCGTGGTCCGCGCGGCGCAGAAGGTCGGGCGTGGCAGGGATCATGTGATCCGCTGGGGCGGTGATGAGTTCATCGCCGTGTTCTACAAGCTGGAGCACGCGCGGTGCGAAGCGATGGCCAACAAGCTTCGCAGAGCGGTCGGCGACACACAGATCGAGTTTGGCGGAAAGAGATTTCAGGTCACGATCTCCGTCGGCGTGACCTGGTTCAAGTTCGGCGATGAGAGCTTCGCGGACGCATTGAAACGCGCGGACGAAGCGCTTTACGAATCCAAGGAACAGGGCAGGAACCGCGTGTGCATCGCGGAGATCTAGAGGAGATCATCCATGGCGACCATTCATTCCGTTGAGCAGCTCTCGGGAAACAGATTCGTCAATCTGTTTTCGGTAAAGGGCGAGAACAGCAAAGGGCATCACAGCAACTATTTTGTCGCGTCCCGGGCCAAAACGATCGAGGAACTGGAGATCAAAAGGGGGGAGACCCGCGCGGACGGCGTCGCCATCTACGCTCTTTACGGGGAAAAGCACGACCGTGTTGTGCTGGTCAGGCAGTGGCGCTATCCGATCGGTACCTGGGTCTATGAGTTCCCCGCGGGGCTGTGTGAGCCCGGGGAGAACTACCGGGATACCGCGATCCGCGAGCTGCATGAGGAAACGGGACTCATCTTCACGCCGCTCGATGTCGATCCGATGTATGAGAAGCCCCGTTACACGACGGTGGGCATGACGGATGAGGCGACGGCCATTGTCTATGGCTATGCCTCGGGCGAGCTGAGCGACCGCTTTGAGGAGTCGAGCGAGGAGATCGAGGCGGTGATCGCGGACAGAGACGAGGTACGAAGGATCCTGCAGCACGAACGGATGGCACAGCAGTGCGCGTTCCAACTGACACATTTTCTCAGTGACGAGGATCCGTTCGGATTTCTCAAGTGAGGGGAAACGCCGGCTGCGCAGTTGACAGATCGGTTTTATCGCCGGGATCATGATCTATCGGAATGATCGGGCGATCATTGGGGGGAGGAAAGAGAAATGCTGAAACAGGTTTCGGTCTACGCGGAGAACAAGAAGGGCTGCTTTCGTGATATCACGGGACAGCTTACGGATAACGGGATCAACATCCTGGGTTCCGTCACCAACGACAGTGCGGAATACGGTATCGTGCGCCTGGTGGTGTCCGATCCGGAAAAAGCGCGGGATGTGCTGATCGAAGCGGGTTATCTGTGCAGGCTCACACCGGTGCTGGGCATCGAGCTCGCGGATGAGGTGGGTTCCCTGAATCGTCTGCTGACGGAACTGGTCGAGAGCAATATCAATGTCGACTATCTGTATCTGTCCTACAACCGCGGCTCGGGTATGCCGATCATGGTGCTGCACACGGCGGACACGGCGCAGGTGGAGAATATCCTGGTCTCGAAGGGGTACCGGGCCATATAAAAATATGCTTGCATCCGTCGGATGCCTGTGCTAAAATATCTTTTGCTGACGCGAAGCGTCGGGTAATGGGCTATCGCCAAGCGGTAAGGCAACGGACTCTGACTCCGTCATTTCGCAGGTTCGAATCCTGCTAGCCCAGTGAGGATCCTTCAGAGCATTTCTGGAGGATCCTGTTTTTGTTTACGGAGTTGCGGGGGACAATCGGGGGGACAGATCGGATGATGAATGCGGACAGACTGATCCTGGAATTTGCCCAAAAGGGGCTCGGCGAGATCATGATCACGGATCAGGCGGGCAGGGTGCTTTATCGGAACGGCTGCCTTGCCTTTGATGAGGAGGACTGGCAGCACTGGCTGGATGTCTATTTAGGCAGAGAGCAGATCACGGGGAAGATGGAGTGGGAGATCTCCGACGCGGCGACCGAGCGGATGTACCGCGTGCATTCCGCCCCTGTCGAGCAGGATGGGGAACAGCTGGTGATCCACCATCTCTATGATGTAAGCGAGGACTATGATCTGATCCGGGATCTATCCGCCTATTCCAGGGAACGTCAGCAACTGGCGAACTTCCAGCGGGCGCTGATGGAAAGCATGGCGGAGGGCGATGTTGCCGCCTGTCTGCCGTTACTCTTGCGGTATATGGAGATCGAAGAGGCTGTACTCTGCGTTGACCGCGGCGATATCGTGGAAAGCTGGCAGATGCGGAAGGGGGACAGCACGGTCTACAGGAGACGGGAAGCGCAGTCGGAACAGTTCCGCACGGTGCGGGAGGGGCATGTGCTCTCCCGGACGGCGGTTCCCATGGATTATCTCTGTTACATGAATGAGAGCACGATCAGCGGTCAGCGGTTTGCGCTGTTCCTGCCCGGTAATGTCGATGAGGGACCCGACACCAACACCTTTCCCATGCAATACAGTGTGAGCAGACTGTTTATAGAAAACATGCTGCTGCGCGAGAAGATCGTCTACGAGAGCGAGCACGATCCGCTCACCGGGATCTACAATAAGGGCAAGTATCTGTCCATGATGGGGGAAGTTTTCCCGCACTGCGAGCGGATCGCCGTGTTTAACATGGATGTGAACTATTTGAAGCACCTGAATGATACGCAGGGACATGAGATGGGCGATAAGCTCCTGATCCGGGCCGGCAACAGTCTGATCCCGCTGGAACGGGAAAATGTGGCGGCTTTTCGCATGGGCGGCGACGAATTCATGCTCGTGGCCTGGGATGTGAGCGAGGAGGAGGCCCGTGCGCTGAAAAAGCAGTGGGAGGAACAACTCGAGACACTAAACCGTGCGGATGACAGTTTTTGCTGCGTGATCGCCTGCGGCATGGCCTACGGTGGCTCCGGTCACGATCTGCAGGCGCTCCTGAAAGAGGCGGACGAGCGGATGTATCAGGACAAAGCCGCGATCAAGCGGGCAAACGGTGATGATCCCGACGCGCGTTAAGCGGCGGACGGATCGTTCCGCAGACATCATACGAACGAAAAGGCTTCCCTTCATGGGAAGCCTTTTATAGTTGCTACAGGGGATCTTCGCGGTTACTTCGTGCCGAAGATCCTGTCGCCGGCGTCGCCGAGACCCGGCATGATGTAGGCGTGATCGTTGAGGCAGCGGTCCAGATGACCGACATAGATCTGCACGTCGGGATGTGCCTTGTTCAGGCGCTCAAGTCCCTCCGGGGCCGCGATGATGCACATGAATTTGATGTGTACGCCGCCGTGCTCCTTGATCATACGGATCGCGTCACAGGCGGAACCGCCGGTAGCAAGCATCGGATCGGTAACGACGATCTTGCGCTCCGAGATCGGATCAGGCAGCTTGCAGTAGTATTCTACCGGCTCATGCGTCTCGGGATCACGGTACAGACCGATGTGACCGACCTTGGCCGTCGGTGTGAGAGCCAGAATGCCACTCACCATGCCGAGGCCGGCACGCAGGATCGGGACGACCGCCAGTTTTCTGCCCGCGATCACGGGCGTCATGCACTTCTCGATCGGGGTCTCGATCTCGATTTCCTTGAGCGGCAGATCCCGCAGGGCGTCATAGCCCATCAGCATGCCGATCTCCTCGACAAGCTGCCGGAATTCGTTGGTCCCGGTGTTGATGTCGCGCAGCATGGAGATCTTGTGCTGCACAAGCGGATGCTCATTGATGAAGATCTGCGGGTTGTTTGAAAAATCCATGCTCATGGTGTCCGTTCTCCTTTCCGGTCAGTCTTTGTCATTAAGTCCCTTGCCCTGTGCGATCTCCAGATTGACGCCGGTGGTGTTGGGCTCTTCATCTTCAAAATGATAGTCCTTGCCGGGCAGGATCGCGTTCAGGAGAATGCCCACGAGGGAACCCGTCGCAAGACCGGTAAAGGAGATGGTCGCGTCGCCGATCGTCCAGACCAGAGCGCCGGCCTCGGAGTAGTTGATGCCGATGGAGAGCACCAGGATGAGTGCCGCGATGATGACGTTGCGGCTCCTGGAGAAGTCGACATGCGTCTCCGCGAGATTGCGGATACCGACGGCGGAGATCATGCCGTAGAGCACCAGGGAAATGCCGCCGATGGTCGCGCTCGGCATCACCTCGATGATCGCCGCGAACTTCGGGCAGAAGGAGAACAGGATCGCCAGGCAGGCCGCGATGCGGATGACAACGGGGTCAAAGACCTTGGTCAGCGACAGGACGCCGGTATTCTCTCCGTAAGTCGTGTTGGCCGGTGCACCGAAGAGAGCCGCCACCGCCGTTGCGAGACCGTCGCCGGTCAGCGTCCGGTGCAGGCCGGGATCCTTGATGAAGTTGCGGCCGACCGTGGAGGAGATCGCGGAAATGTCTCCGATGTGCTCCATCATCGTCGCCAGAGAGATCGGGACGATCGTGATGATCGCCGTGATCAGGAGCGGCGTGCTCACGTTGCCGGCAGTGAAGAGCGAGAAGACCGTGCGGCCGTAGTCAAGCGGCAGTCCGAACCAGGGAGCCGCGATAACCGGCGAGAAATCAATGAAGCCGGCGATCGCCGCGACGATGTAGGAGCCGATGACGCCCAGAAGGATCGGAATGATGCGGATCATGCCCTTGCCCCAGATATTGCAGACGATGACGATGACGATCGCGATCAGCGCGATCCCCCAGTGTGTCGAGCAGTTCGCGACGGCGGACTGGGACAGGTTCAGACCGATGGCGATGATGATCGGACCGGTCACCACCGGCGGGAAGAACTTCATGACCCGGGAAGCGCCATAGGCTTTGAAAAGTGCCGCGAGGATCAGATAGACCAGACCGGCGACCGCGACACCGAAGCAGGCGTAGGGCAGAAGCTCGGCCTCACCGTTCGGGGCGATCGCGGCATATCCGGCCAGAAAAGCAAAGGAAGAGCCGAGGAACGCCGGCACCTTGCGCTTTGAGATCAGATGAAACAGAAGTGTCCCGAGGCCCGCGAAAAGCAGCGTCGTTGAGACACTTAAGCCGGTCAGCAGCGGGACGAGCACCGTCGCGCCGAACATGGCGAACATGTGCTGCAGCCCGAGGACAAACATCCTGGGGGTGCCCAGCGATCTGGCGTCATAGATGGCGCCGTCTGTTACCTTGTTGTTTTCTTCCATAACTCCTCCTTTACAGAACCATGATTCCGGCGCCCGGTGCTTCCGATGCCGGCCGCGTGCACAGGTCAGACCTGTGATCCCGGCGCCCGTATCATGTTAGCACTCATAAAACGAAAAAGCAATGTCCAACGCCATATTTTGTATAAAATAACATGTTTTATGTTTATCGAATACAATATCTAGTGTTTTCTTTTCCGAAGGGAGTTGCTTTTCGGCGGGGAGTTGCGTTATACTTTAAGTCTGTTCCCGGCGGAACACGCGGAACCCGAAAACAGACAGTTCATTTATGGAAAGGAAACGGACATGGCGGATGAATTGAAACCGATCAAGGAAGGCAAGGTACGGGAGATCTATGACTGCGGCGACACACTGGTCCTCGTTGCCACAGACCGTCTCTCGGCCTTTGATGTGATCTTAAAGAGTGCGATCCCCGGACGCGGGCGGGTGCTCACGCAGATGTCGAAATTCTGGTTCGAGTTCACCTCGGATCTCATCGGCAACCACATGATCTCCGCCGATACCGCGGAGATGCCGGAATTCTTCCGCAGGGATGAATTCGCGGGCCGCTCCATGCTCTGCAAAAAGCTCACCATGCTCCCTGTCGAGTGCATCGTCCGCGGCTACATCACGGGCAGCGGCTATCAGAGTTATCTGGAGAGCGGAGAGGTCTGCGGCATCCGTCTCCCGGAGGGACTTAAAGAGTGCGACAGGCTGCCGGAACCCATCTATACGCCGAGCACCAAAGCCGAGATCGGCACGCACGATGAGAACATTTCCTTTGAGAGGAGCATCGAGGTGCTGGAGAAGGCGTTTCCCGGAAAGGGACAGACGCTTGCCGAAACGATCCGCGACAAGACGCTCGCGATCTATAAGAAATGTGCCGACTACGCACATTCCCGCGGGATCATCATCGCCGACACCAAGTTTGAGTTCGGCCTTGACGAGAACGGACAGGTGGTCCTCGGCGACGAGGTGCTCACGCCCGACTCCAGCCGTTTCTGGCCGCTGGAGGGTTACGCGCCGGGACACAGCCAACCGTCCTTTGACAAGCAGTTTGTGCGTGACTACCTGAAGGCGCATCCCGACTGCAATTACACGCTCCCGCAAGAGATCATCGACAAAACATGGGAGAAGTACAGTGAGGCCTATCGTCTGCTGACCGGCAGAGAAGTGACGGCCTGAGAACGCAGGCGACTGAAAGGATGAAAAAAACAGGCCCCCGTGGTCAGAAACCGCGGGGGCTTTGTGTTGCGATCATGATCCCGAACGGGATTTATGCGGATGCCGTGGCAGCTTTCTGCACCCGCTGCTGCACCTCTTCCACTTCGCAGTCCAGAGAGTAGGCGAGCTCGGAGAACAGGAGTTTTTCTGCCGTTGCCAGATGCTTTTCGTCAACGGCGGCGAATTTTTTGCCTTCCTTTTCACGACGCATTCTGATCAGATAGAGGGTCTTGATGAGCGACATCATCTCCCCGGCCTGGTTGCGCTTGATGATGGCCGTGACGATCGGCTCGGATTTTTTGCCGCCCGCGATATCAAGCTCCCGGGCCTCGCCGGAACCCTCGATGAGCTTTTTGGCCGCGGCCCTGTCCGTTACCTTGCGCAGGCGCTCCGCCTCACTGTCGACGGGGACATAGAGCAGTCCCTTTTCGTCGGCGTCCGCGATCATCAGGTAATAATCCTTTTCCTTGCCGCGCTCAAGAAAAGAAGGAACAAGGATATCCTCCACTCTGCACAGACCATGGATCCCGTATACGGTATGATCGCCAACCTTAAGCATCAGCACGCCCCCTGACATTTCGGAAAACGACACTTCTTATTATAACACATTATTCCGTTTCTGTTCGCCGAAAAATCGAAAAAACTTATTTTGATCCGTTCAGGCAGACGTCACGCAGGACACAGCTGTCACACTGCGGTCTGCGTGCGATGCAGACGGCGCGGCCGTGCATCACGAAGCGGTGGCAGAGCGCGTTCCCTTCTTCCGGCGGGACGATCTTTTTCAGTGCCATTTCCACGCGATACGGATCTTTGTCGTTGTCCACAAGCCCCAGCAGGTTGGAGATCCGGATGCAGTGCGTGTCCGTCACGATCGCCGGTTTTCCGAAGACATCGCCCATCACCAGATTGGCGCTTTTGCGTCCGACACCGGGCAGCGCCAGAAGCTTTTCAAAATCGTCCGGGACCTGATCGTCATATTCCTCGTGGAGCACGCGCATGCAGCGGGAGATGTCCCTGGCCTTGCTCGGACCGAGTCCGCAGGGATGCACGATCGCTTCGATCTCCGCCGGATCCGCCGCCGCGAGAGCGGCCACACTGGGAAATTTCGCGAAAAGAAGAGGTGTTGTCCGGTCCACCCGGGCGTCCGTGCACTGCGCCGCCAGACGGACGCTCACCAGCAGCTGCCACGCCTGTTCATAGCTCAGCGTGCAGACCGCATCGGGATATTCCTTTTTCAGGCGCGCAATGACTGCAAGCGCCCGCTGCTTTTTTGTCATGGAGATATTATAACACAGAACAGAATCGGAGTGACTGGATTCGAACCAGCGGCCCCCACGTCCCTAACGTGGTGCTCTACCAACTGAGCCACACCCCGCAAGCCATATAATACTAACACAGTCTTTTCGGAGAAGCAAGGAAAATTTTTGCAGGAATAAAAATACTAACGAAAAACTAGATTTCATGAACGTTTTTTCATATATCGCTTGCTTTTTTTCTGCTGTTACGGTTACAATATCGTGGGGGTGTGTGACATGCACCGCCATTGTATGGTATGATCGGTAACGATAACGTTTTCGTTTCGGGAGGAGAGGAGTATGCAAGAGATCGTGTACCAGGCGCCGGAGCGCATTGACGGCAACAACGCATCCGCTGTACAGGAAGCCATGCTGGCGTTGCTGGAGGGGGTTTCCGGCGGGGAACTGTTTGTCGTGAACATGGAGAACACGGGGTATTTAAGCTCCGCGGGACTCCGTTCCCTTACGGTGATCCAGAAGAAGATGCGTGCCGCGGGAGGCAGCTTTGTCCTGCGCAATGTCAACGAAAACCTGCGCGATCTGCTGGATGTGACCGGATTGTCCGGTTATCTGCCGATCGAGTGAACCGTTCTCTGGCCGACAGGGGAGACGGTTCTCGTGGGAGATAAAAGGAGGTTTCGCCCTTTCGGATGGATGTCCTATCTCTTTGACGGCAATGCCGGCGGGGAGGACGCGGCTTCCGATCCGCAGGACGGGGAGAGCGCTTCCGACAGGAACGGCGGAGGAGATGTCTCCGAGGGGACAACCGTCGTAGAGAACGCAGGGTCTGACGGAGGATCCGCGGAGGATGCGTCGGAAACCTCCGGCAGAAGATCCGGCAGGAAGAAGAAAAAGCGCCGCGGGATCGACGACGAGGATCCGGTGAGCTTCCGCACGTCAACGGAACCGCTGACGGTACAGCAGGCGGTTTACTACGCGCTGCGCGATCTGCTCTACGCGTCGGGACCGATGATCACCTATATCGTGATCACGATGCTCTGTATCCTGGCGGGATATCCGCTGTCAGGCATGCTGCGGTTCTCCTTTGCCGACTACCTGACGGAGCGGTCCAATATCATGGTGGCGATCGCCGTGGTGCTCACGCTTCGCCATCTCTATAAAAAATCAAAGAAAGGCGGCAGCACCTTTTTCGAGGACGCGTCCCTCATTCACCGGGACATCTCCTGGAAAAAGGTTCTGATCGGCTTTGTGTTCGGTGCCGGAGCAGCACTGTTTCTGTCCGCGATCCTGACCCTGATCCCCAAGGTCTGGGTCTTTGCGACGTATCAGAAACAGGTGGTCAGGATCTATCAGCGCTATGACATCCTGCTGACCATCGTGGAGAGCGCGGTGCTGACGCCGCTGGTGGAGGAGATCATCTTCCGCGGCTATATGCTGAACCGTCTCCTGCGGCGATGGGCGGATCTGCCGGCACTGATCGTGACGACGCTCATTTTTTCCGTCCTGCACGGAAGCAGCGTGTGGATCATCTATGCGTTTGTGATGGGCCTGCTGATCGGCGCGATCTCCATGCGGGAGGGCAACATCCTGTACGGGATCCTGATCCATGCGGGTTTCAATCTGCCCTCCGTGGTGCAGTGGTTCCTCTGGTTCCTGCATCCGGAGAGACAGGGACAAAGCCCCGCGACGGATGTGTTCCGGACGGTTCTCACGGGGCTGGCGGGCGGTGCGGTGGCAACGCTGATGGCACTTCTCTACAGAAGAATGGTGCCCGATCCGAAACGGTAATGAAAATGCAATGATGCAATGATTCGATGATTCATTTAGGAGATGCGTATGGAAACACCGGAAATTGATTTTAAAAAGGTATTGATCTATCTGCTGACCGGGATCGCGGGCGTGATCGTCCTCGGTGCGATATCGGGCGTGCTGCTTGCTTCTCTCAATGAATGGCAGGCGGGCGAGAGCTTTAAGATCGTTGTCACGGGAGAGACGCTTTTCGGCAAGGAACAGCTCTACTATGGTCTGATCGAGATGGGCGTGCTCATCACGCTCTACATCGTCTACCGGCTGTCGCTGACCACGGAGAATGCCAACCGGCTGTTAAAGGGCCGCTCGGGAGAAAAGGATCGCGTCGAGGGTTCGCTGGAAAACTCCCGCTGGATGACGGACAAGGAGCGCAATGAGCTCTTCCCGCACAAGACTTTTAAAAAGCTGCCGGAACTGAAAAAGGACGGTGTTCCGCTCTACGCGGTCTACAATCCGCGCACACGGGACATGGATATCAACATCATCTCTCCGGCGCACGGCATCATCATCGGTGCGACCGGTTCCGGTAAAACGACCACCTTTGTGAATCCGGTGGTCCAGATCCTGGGACACAGCGCGGCAGGTTCTTCGATGATCTGCACGGACCCCAAGGGCGAACTGTTCCAGATGCATTCCAAACTGCTGGCCGAGCACGGCTACAACTGCATGGTCCTGGATCTGCGCGATCCCTACAGCTCCTTCCGCTGGAACCCGCTGGGAGATATCTTTGACAACTACCAGCAGTATCTGACGCTCGGCAACAAGATCAGAGAGCATACGGACAGTATCTCGGAGTATCCGGATCTGAAAAAGATGCACAGTGACGAGACCTTTGCCGAGGCGGAGGACTGGTATGAGTGGGACGGCTGCGCCTGGGCGGTGGGAACCGATCTCATCAACAAGATCCGTGTAGAAAAGCAGAAGATCTACGATGAATGCTACGAAGACCTGAACGATCTGATCTCCGTGCTCTGCCCGATCGAAAACGAAAAGGATCCCGTCTGGGAAAAGGGTGCGCGTTCCATCATCATGGCGGTCTGTCTTGGTATGCTCGAGGATTCCGGCGATCCGAAGCTGGAGATGACCAAGGACAAGTTCTGTTTCTACAATATCAATAAGGCGATCAGTAATTCGGAGAACGAATACAAAGCGCTCAAGGATTACTTCACCGGACGTGACAAGCTGTCCAAGGCGGCAGGCCTTTCCAAGCAGGTGCTCTCGGCGGCGGATCAGACGCTTTCCTCGTACATGAGTATCGCGCTGGATAAGCTGTCGATGTTCAACGACGAAGGCCTGTGCGCGCTGACCAGCGCCACGGACATCCAGCCGCGCACCTTTGCCGATCAGCCCACGGCTCTGTTCTTAAAGATCCCGGATGAAAAGGACACCCGTCACGGTCTGGCGGCGGTCTTCATCCTGTGTATCTACAAGGCGCTCATCAAGGTGGCCAGCGCAAGGGAGGATCTGTCGCTTCCGCGCAACGTCTTCTTCCTGCTTGACGAGTTCGGTAACATGCCCAAGATCGACAAGTTCGACAAGATGATCACGGTCGGCCGTTCCCGCAAGATCTGGTTCGAGATGATCGTCCAGTCCTTTGCGCAGTTAAAGAATGTCTACGGCGAGACGGTCGCGGACATCGTCAAGGGTAACTGCGGTATCAAGCTCTTCATCGGTAGTAACGACATCCCGACCTGCGAGGAGTTCTCCAAGATGTGCGGCAACATGACGGTCCGCACGCAGAGCACCTCGACGGGACTCAAAGACAAGACCAACAATATCAATGTTTCCGTGCAGATGCAGCAGCGGCCGCTGATCTATCCGAGTGAGCTGACGCGTCTGAACAATGCCAAGTCCACGGGTAATTCCATCGTGGTCACCTTTAACAATTTCCCGCTGCGGACGAAGTTCACGCCAAGCTACAAGTGCCCGCTCTATGAATTCGGGCAGATGGATCTGACGGATGTGCGCAGCAACGTGTTCTTCGGAAGCGAGATCTATTATGATCTGGATGAACGCAATTATATCGTGCTGGATATGAAGGGCGAGGTTGACACGGAGGACGGCTCGTCCGACGGCTCGGCTGACGGCGGGATCACCGCCGACGGAGCCGGAGACACCGGCGGCACGGACGGAGGCTACACGGAGGAGCCGGAAGACTACAGTGTCGGCACCGGGGACGAAGCCGCATCCGTAACGGAGGATGAAACCGCATCCGCAGACGGGGAGGAATCGGTGTTCGAAACGCCTGCCGCTGCGGCCGGCGCATAAGGAGTATGTTGATGCGAGGGGTTAAGAGGAAGATGAAGATTCGATCTCATGCAAAAAGGGTGTTGACGGGAGGCCTGCTCTGCGGTCTCCTCGTGTGCGTTTTTGACGGGCAGCGGGTGCACGCGACGTCGTCGCAGATCGACGCGCTCAACGGTGCGCTCACGAACATCTACACAAACGGCTGGGGCAGCAGCACAACCACATCGAACAGTTCGATGTCTCTCAACCAGCTCTCATCAAGCCTTCTCGGTACCACGGGCACGAGCAATCTGGGACAGATCTCCTCGGGCTATTCGACACCGGCCGGCGGCTACACCACTTCGACAGGATCTTTGGGGACCGGCACGCAGGGCGGCACGGCCGAGGTGAACGGCAGACGGGTCATTACCTATTATCCGATCTACAACGCGCAGCGGCAGCAGCAGGTGAACATCCAGCAGCGGGTGCAGCAGCAGGTCAAGCAGAATTTCGATGTCTCCGGCAACGCCTATTACAGCTACACCAACGGCGGCACGACGGATGTCTCGGGCAACACGGTCGCCGGTTCCGCGCTTGCGGGCACGATCGATCAGTGGACGCAGGCCCTCACCCCGGACATCGCCGCGCTGGAATCCGATCCGGTGGGCCCGATCGTCAACACGGTGAGCCTTGCGGAATCCTATCACGAGAATTACCAGATCTACGAGGAGCGCTTCAGCGATCTCTACGCGATCTACACGAACATACCCAACGGGTCGATCTCCAACCGGCCGGTGATCTTTGACGTGCCCAACGGCGTTTCCGTGCGCATGTCAAGGGACGGCCGTGCGGCTTCCTTTACCAACAAGGCACAGATCAAGCAGGAGGGCACCTATGTGGTGCAGTTCTATGTGACCCAGGACGGCTCGGAAGAGCTTCCCGCCTGGCAGCAGACCATCGAGCGCGCGCGCTTTGTGTTCCGCATCCAGTACACGGCGGGTCTGGACGGCACGCCTCTTAACATCGCGGAGCCTTCGGAACTGGAATCCTTTGCGGATCTGGTACAGGAGGACAGCCAGACGCTGCTGCCCGGTACCACCGAGGAGCAGCCGCAGGAGCCGGCAGAGCCCGTTGAAGAGACGCCGGCAGAGGAACCCAAAGAGGAGAAGCCGGATGGGATCGTGTCCGCGGCCAGCGGACTCACCACCACCTATGACGAGAGTTCGGGCTATTACCGGATCGGGCTGCTGACAGGGGATGAATTCTCCGCCAATATCCCGGACGGCATGGTGACCAACGACGCTGTGATGATCCTGCCTGCCGACGGCATCCGCTATGAGCTCTATCGCGAGGGGGCGGAGACGGAGTTCACGCCGGGTGAATTCCTGTCCGAGAGCGGCGACTATATCCTGATCCCGGTGATCGACAATCTGGATTATGAGAGCTATTACCGGGTGAACCGCCCGATGATGCGCTTCCGCATCGTGAATGAGCAGGTGGCCGATCTGGGCGCCTTCACGGCACCGGAGACCATGAGCATCAGTGCCGTGCGGCATAACGGTGAAGATGTCACGAAACAGGCGCTGATATCCGACACTACGGCAACCCTTCCCGAGGACGGCCGCTGGGAGGTGGAACTGACCGGTGAAGCCGGCACCAAGACGGTGGCGGTACTGCGCGACACGGTCCCGCCGAAGGTGAGCATCAAGACAGAACCCAACGCGGCTCACATCAGCTATGAATCCGACGATATCGTGAGCGCGACCCTCACCCGCGGCGAGGAACTCGTGAGCGACGGGCAGCTCATCACCATCGTCACCAAGACCGGACGTTACCATCTGGTCGTGCGTGATGTGGCGGGCAATGTGGCCGAGCATGATTTCAACGTGCAGTACCGGATCAACGTTTTCGCGATCCTGGCAATCGTGATGGTGATCGGGCTGATCGGGGCGCTGGTCATCTTCCTGCGCCGGGTCAAGACCAGCGTGCGCGTGCGCTGACGAGACGGGTGCAAAACGGGGCGTGGGTTTTTCCGTTCGTATGCATATATCGTTGTTGAGGACGTAATTTTTCTCTCCGGACGTTCGCAATCAGCCGGAGATGAACAGCCTGACCAGACGGAGCGAACACTATGTATACACAGGTATCCTTAAGTTTCATATCGGTGCTGGAGGATCTGCTGGCGGATATCTTCAATCAGTGGCTTCTGCCGGCCCTTATGCTCGCCTTCGAGTTCCTGTGGGATCTCGCGGTGGGGATGATCGTTGCGTTTCTGAACGATCTGTTCTTCCGGCTCTTTACGATGCTCCTCAAGGTGCTGCTCATCCTGGAGAAGATCTTTGATGTGTTCTCCTGCACCGTCGGCGTCTATGTGCAGGACGCGAACGGCCAGATGGTGGCAACCTCGGGCTATGTGGATGTGACGAAGAACAGTTCCCTCATCGATGTGCTCATGCACAGCGACCCGATCGTCAACGCGGTGCTCGGCATGACGGCAGGCGCCTTTGCCCTGTGCTTCCTCATCACGATTTTTGCGGTGATCCGTTCCATGGGAGAGGGGATCGGTGAGCTCAAGCGCCCCGTCAGTCACGTGCTCAGACAGACCGCCAAGGCCTGCCTCACCTTTGCGTTGATCCCGCTGGTCTGCATCTTCACGGTGAAGCTGGCGGGCACGACCATCACCGCGGTGAAGAAATACATGCCCAACAGCGTGAGCGGCGCCTATGAGAGAGATGCCGCAACACGCGTATCGGAGGCACTCTCCAACACCACGGGCATGCCGAAGCGCGGTTCCAAGCAGTCCTCCATCGAAAAGGCCATCGCGGCATCACGCATCCCCACCGCCAACGAGGAGACAAGGGCCTGCGACCTGATCTTTTATCTGATCGTCAAGGACGCGTTGCGCAACAAGAGCAACGAGCAGTATTATCTGAGCGGTCAGCATTTCCAGAACACGATCGTGGCCAAGGAGGATATCGATCTGGCGCAGATCAACTGGCTGTATGCCTTCTTTGAAACACTGCTCGTCATCATCCTGTTCCTGAAGCTCATTGTAGAGTGCATGGTGCGGGTCTTCATGCTGCTCATTCTCTTTGTCGTCAGTCCCTACTTTGTGGCGATGATGCCGCTCGACGACGGCGCGAAGTTCAAGCGGTGGAAGGAGATGTTTGTCGGTTTCACCATCAGCGTTTTCGGACCGATCATCGCGATGAAGACCTATCTGGTGCTGCTTCCTTATGTGGTGACCAATTCCACGCTGGATCTCGGCTTCGGTGAGGCGAGCTACTATCAGCGGGCGAATCAGGCGATCACCAATGCAATCAACAGCGCCATATCCGGCGGAGAAGCCGCCGGACGGCCCGTGACCGTTACGGAGGGCCTGTTCCGGCTCTTCTTCATCGCGGCGGGCGCGTTTGCGGTCTACAAGAGCCAGAAGCTGATGCTCGATCTCATCAATCCCGAGGTTTCCCGTTTCCTGTCCATGTCCAGTTCCGGCGTGGATGCCATGGTCTCGAAGGGCCTGGGTGCGGCGACCAGCGGTGTGAGCACCGGCGTGGAGAAGGGCGTGGGTGCCCTTCAGAATGCGTTGAGCAAAACGGGCGGCGGTAACGGCGATTCAGGCGGCCAGGGCGGCTCCTCCGGGGGCGGCGCCGGCGGCGGGGGAGGTGAAAAATGACGCTCCCCGTTCAGCTGGGCTGGATGCAGACCGCGATCAATTATGTGTTTGACAAGGTTCTCAACCCGCTTTTTTCCTGGGCGAGTGAGCTTTTGTCCGATGCCTTTAAGTGGCTCTTCAACACGATCCTGGGCCCCTTACTGGAATCGGCGTTTTCCCTCATCATGCAGACGGTCGGCAAGTATGTCATGCGGATCATTGGCCGTCAGCTCTATCATATCGAGGAGGGATTCCTGCTGATCCTGGATATGCTGCAGAAGATCTTCGATGTGCTGGCCGGTATTTCGCCCGTGAGTGATACGGAGACCAAAGCCAGCGGATCGCTCCTCTCGGTGTTGGTGCGGACCCCCTTTGTGACGAAGACGATGCTGATCGTGATCTCGATCTCCATCGTGCTCTGCGTGCTCTTTGCGATCGTTGCGACGATCCGGTCCATCGGTGAGATGGGCGGACCGCAGTCCCGGCCGGTGGGCCAGGTGCTGCGCAGGACCGCGCAGGCCATGCTCCGAATGATCGCCGCACCGCTCATGGGGCTGTTCCTGGTGGTGTTGGGTGATGCGATCCTTCTGGCCATCACCAATGCCATGACGCTGGATGAGAATGTCACGATCGCACGGTCGCTGTTTGTGATCTCGACGCTGGATGCGGTGGATGACGAGTTCGGTGCGGTCGATAAATACGGCGTGAAGCATGAGGGCGGACAGCGCCTAGAGTTAAGCTTCAAAAACCAGTATGTGTCAGCCAGCACGCAGATCGGCGACTGGAACAATCCGATCCTGGCTTACAATTACAGCACGCGACCGACCTATCTGGCCAGCCACCCCGGCGAGGGTTCCGACTACGGACTGCGCGATCTTTACCGCGAGCCCTTCTATACGGGGAAAAAGGACTATTCCAGTTCCGTGGATGTGGACGCCACTTTTAATGTTGGGAGGCTTGATTATCTCATCGGTATCGGCGGCGCGCTCCTCTTTATCTTCATCCTCGGAACGGCGATGTTCAATTTCGTAAGCCGTCTGTTTGATGTGATCATCCTGCTCATCGTTGAACCGTTCTTCATCGCACCGATGCCGCTGGATGACGGAGAACACTTCAAGAAATGGGAGGAGCTGTTCATCGGCAAGCTGTTCTCCGGCTACGGTATGGTGGTGGCTATGTATGTTTACCTCCTCGTCTGCACGATCGTGTTTGACGGGCGGCTGGCGTTTACTGCGCGGGACGGCATGGGCGACATCATGATGGACATGCTGATGCGGATGCTCATCCTGATCGGCGGCGCGGCCACCGTCATGACGGCGGGTCCGCTTGTCACCTCGATCTTGAGCAGCGTGGCGGCGGAACAGGAAGGGGCGTCCAACGCGGCCGGCATGGCGTTCACCGGCGCGGTCATGGACTATGGCTCGAAGCCCGCACGTGCCCTCATGGGCTATGGGATGGACAAACTCACGGACGGCATTGCGGACAAGATCAAGTCATCGATCGCAAATGCCGGTCAGAAATTTGACAACCAGAAAAAGGATTCCGACACGGGCGGTCTGTTCCCCGGCGCGGGCGGCGGTTCAAACAGCACGAACGTTCCGAACGCGCCGATCAACCCGGAGGGTACGAAGCCGGGGAGCAGCATGAGCAGCACCATCGGCGAAGGCAGCTCGATCAGCGGAACGGGAACCGGATCGGTTGCCCCGTCGGATGTCTTTACCGGCGGCAGGACAGAGAGCGTCAGCACGACAGCGGGAAGCGTCGGCGGCGGTGACAACACCTCGGCCGGCGGCGGGGGAGGACAGGACCTGTTCGCGCAGAACGGAGGAGACGATTTTGACACGGTCTTTGACGTGGGCGGTAAGAGCCTGTTCGATCAGGATAACGGCGGCGCGAGCATGGGGGATCTTCTTGACGGAGGCAACGGCGGCGACCCGCTTCACGGTGTTTTGGATGACAAAAACGGTCAGTAGATGAGCGGATGAGGACTCGAGGAAACAACAGATGAGAGTGATACCGAAGAAAACAAATGTACGCCTGGAACTGTTTCCGGGACTGGAGGTCGTGGATGTGATCGTGGGCGCCCTCGGTGCCGCACTGACCGTGATGCTCCTCATGGCCAATATCCCCGGACACTGGATCGTGGGACTGGTGGTGGCGGCCATTACGGCGGCGCTGATCATCCCCATTGACGATGACAAGGGCTATCTCATGATCATCTATTTCCTGCGCTATCTCGGCAGGCCGCGAAATTTCAAGAAGCGGGGCACGGCGGAGGCAGCTCCCGGCGACGCGCTGTCCGTGGAGGACATCACCTCCTTTACCGGCATTGACGGCAAGTTCATCGAATACGGCGGGGAATACAGCGCGACCGTGGTCAACATCCCGTCGGTGGAATTCCGTTTCTACACGGAGACCAGACAGAACGCCCTGATCGACCGCGTTTTCGGCGGCATCCTCCGGACGGCGGCGGACGATGAGCAGATCCTGCTGGTCAAGCTGGATCAGCCGCTCGTTTACGATGACTGCATCAAGAGCGAGGAGGAGAAGCTCGCGGACCTTGAGGAAGCCTATCTCAACGGGCTGCTGACCAACGATGAGCTGACGGTCCGCGTGGGGATCGTGCAGGACCGCATCGAGCAGCTCAAGAACATGAATTTCAAGCAGCGGATCTTCCAGCCGTTCCATTATGTGATGTTCGTGCACAAAGACCGGGGGCTGATCCAGTCCCAGGCGGACAACTGCGTGTCACAGTTCAGCCAGAACAACATCGAGGCGAGACAGCTCGTTGACAAGGAACTGGCTGTATTCCTGAAGTACAACTACGGCATGACCTTTGACGAGCGCGAGGTGAATCAGCTGGATCCCTCGCAGTACATGAACTGGATCCTTCCCAACAAGATCCATTTCACCACCAGACAGGTGTGGTATGACGATCTGATCACACACCAGTTCAGGCTTCGCGACTATCCCGTGGTGGTGGGCAACGCCTGGGCGGCATCCATGTACAACGATGTCGGCACCAAGGTCGTGCTGCGCATGACGCCCATCGAGCGCGGCAAGGCCATCCGGCAGATCGACCGGTCGCTGGAGGAACTGCGCAGCCAGCACAACGACACCGGCAGGGCATCCAAGATCATCGATATCAACACGCAGATCCAGGCACTGGCCAATGTGCTGCGGCTTCTGCAGGGAGAAAACGAGACCCTGTTCAATGTCAACACCTTTATCCAGGTGAATGACTACAAGCTCTCGGAGGCGACGCGGAGCGGGGTCAAGATGAACGGGTCCAATGTCAACGCCATGAAGAAAGAGGTCCGCAGGCAGCTGGCCGAGGAAGGCTTCAAGGTGACGGACATGTTCATGCAGGAATTTGAAGGCTATGTGTCCTCGTCTGTCGGCGGCTATGACGCCTTTGCCAAATATGAGCGCGGGATCCATTCCAGCTCCGTGGCGGCGGCCTTCCCGTTTGTCTACAAGAGTCTCAACGACAAGAACGGACTGTTCATCGGCAACTCCGCAGGAGTGCCGGTGTTCATTGATTTCTTCAAGCGGGATTCCGAGCGCGTCAATTCCAACACGGTCATCATCGGTAAATCCGGTTCCGGTAAATCCTATGCCACGAAGTCGATCCTGGCGCAGCTGGCGGCGGAGAACTCAAAGATCTTCATCCTGGATCCGGAAAACGAATATACCAAGATGGCGAAGGGTCTCCACGGCAAGGTCATCGACGTAGGCAGCGCCACGCAGGGACGGCTCAATCCGTTCCACATCATCACGTCGCTTTCCGACGACACGGAGAACGGCGAGGACAGCGGCAATCTCGGCAATGAGAGCGCCGTCAGCTACGCCACACACCTGCAGTTCCTGGAGGAATTCTACCGCCAGATCCTGCCGGGCATCAGCAACGACGCGCTGGAGCAGCTCAACAACGTCACGACCCAGATGTACGAGGAGAAGGGTATCGATGAGTATACGGATCTGTCAAAGCTTTCGCCGGAGGACTATCCGACCTTTGACGATCTCTATGACAAGGTTCTGAACGACTACCAGATGACCAAGGGCGACTACTCCAAGAACAATCTGCGCGTTCTCACGAACTACATCAGCAAGTTTGCCTCCGGCGGACGGGATTCGCAGCTCTGGAACGGACCGGCTTCCATCACGACGGACGAGAACTTCGTGGTCTTTGATTTCCAGTCGCTCCTGGCCAACCGCAACGGGACGGTCGCCAACGCGCAGATGCTTTTAGTGCTCAAGTGGCTGGACAACGAGATCATCAAGAACCGTGAATACAACATGACCTATCACGCGAACCGCAAGATCGTGGTGGTCATCGACGAGGCGCATGTCTTCATCGATGAAAAGTTCCCGATCGCTCTGGACTTCATGTTCCAGCTGGCCAAGCGCATTCGGAAATACAACGGTATGCAGATCGTCATCACGCAGAACATCAAGGACTTCGTGGGTACCGAGGAACTGGCGCGCAAATCCACCGCGATCATCAACGCGAGCCAGTACAGCTTCATCTTCCCGCTGGCGCCCAATGACATGACGGATCTGGTCAAGCTCTACGAGAACGCGGGAGCGATCAATGAGAGCGAACAGGATGACATCGTCAACAACGGCCGCGGCCGCGCGTTTGTCATCACCTCTCCCTCGGAACGCACCAATGTCAACATTGTTGCGGGCGCGGGAATTGAAGAACTGTTTACGATGACGTAAGGAGGAGTAAGGAAATGGCTGACGAAAAGAAGAGTGAAGGAAAGGGCGGCTTTTTAGGCGGGCTGCTGGAGAAGATCCCGATCGGAGGGCTGATCGCCGGCCGTCCCTGGATCATTTTCGTGGCGATCGGTGTCGTGGTGCTTCTTCTGATCATCGCCATCATCGCGGCGGTGAGCGGGAAAAAGAGCGGCGGACAGACGACGCTCGTCACGCCGGGAATGCTGACGGCGGCGATCGTGACCGGCAATGACCGGTTTGCGCATCCCGGAGAAACGGGGGGACTTGCCGGCACGGAGCCTGAACTTGCGGCAGCACTCGCCGAGGCGGAAGGACTGAGCCTTAAGATCGTGGAAGCCTCGACGGTGACGGAGGCACTCTCGCTCTTAGACACCGGTGCGGTGGATCTGGCTTTCGGCAGGATCTCCGACACCCGCAATCTCAAGGGCTATGCACTGTCTGCCGATTACGGCCGCTGCGGGCTGTTTCTGGTGACGGCGATGCATGACTACACCGATTCGCTGGCGATGATGACCGGCTATTCCGTGGCGGTCATGGACACCGTGCAGACCACGGCGCAGTCGATCAGGGGCTACGAATTCATCGCGCCGAAGATCTATACAGACGCGGTCACCCTCGGAACGGATGTCCGGGACCGCGCGGTCAATATGGGGATCGTCACCGAACGCGACGCGATCGCTCTGGTGAAGAGCTTCCCGGAGGCCCTGCAGACACAGCAGGTCGCGGGAGGACCGATGGAGAACTATGTGGCGGTGTTCCCCGGCAGGCAGGCGGCGCATGCGCTGGTGTTAAACGGTGTCATCGCTTCCATGGAGGAATGATCATGGCTTACTTTGACAGTGAAAAGAACAAGGCGATCTGGGAGAAGCGTCTCGCCATGCTGGAGCAGGAGCGTGACCGCAGAAAGCGCGAGGGATACCGGCCGACGGATCGCAAGGCGGTGACACAGACCGCGACTGCCGCGATGGCCGAGACGAAGCCCGGCGTGCGTATCATCACCTATGAGCAGCTGATCGCCAAGGAAGAGGCGAGGCATAAGGAGCGTGCCCGCGCCGCGCGTGCGGCAAGGCAGCCGGAGATGGCGCCCGCACCGCAGGCGCAGGCGGGAACCAGAACCAGATAGAGATCACAGACGGATCGCATCGGGATGAGAGAGAGCAGTCGGAAAACAGAAAGCATCTCACGGGTCGTCGTCCGATGGACGGCGGCGATCCTTCTATGGGCGCTTCTGCCGTTTTCCGTTTCCGCCGCGGAGGAGGAATTCCCCGAGGGGATGACGGAGAGCGAGAAGGCGCTGATGCTGCAGGAGATGCAGCAGGACATCGAAGCGGATGCCCCGGCCTATGTGGATCCGGCTTCCCCGGCCGATGAGCTCTCGGACGAAGAGGCCAGAGATCTGATAAAGAATTCGCTCCCCTCGCAGGAGGAGATGGAAAGGCTTGCGGAAAGCTACACGGATCGCGTGATGACGCTCGCCGATTTCAAGACCGGCTATGACGTGAGCCGGGGTCTCTATCACTACATCCTGCCCGGTGGGAAGGGGATCCGCATGTCGACTCCGATGGGAGGATGGTCGGATCACGCGGTGTCGCTGGTGCCGGATGACGGGGTGACCTTTATCTCGGTGGTGAAAGACGGGGAAGTGGTTGAGGAGACGCCCGGTGAGGACGGTGCTTATTTCTTCCGTAAGCCGGGGCACTATGCCTTTGTCGGTTATGAGGAGACCGGGGATTCCACGGACTACCTTTCGGGAAGCTTCCGTATCGTGGATCCCACAGAACCCGTGACGGATGTCATGATCTGGGCGCCCGAGGGCTATCGGGTCGACGAGGCGCTTCTGAACGGAAGTCCCGCCGGATTCGGTCAGAAGGATGCCCGGTGGCTGGAACTGACGGATGACGGGAGATATGAGGTGACCTTTACGGCAAAAAATCTCTCGACCGGGATCCCGGAGAGCTTTTCGGTGATGTTCTCAAGGGACACAACGCCGCCCGTTCTTGAATGGGAGGGAGAGATCCATGACGGACTCTTTGTCGGCGAGGTGCGTTTTGGCGTGCCGGAGCCGGATACCGAGGTGGCGATCTGGTACAACGGGCAGCCGGCGGTCTCGCCGACCCGTGTGCTCGCGGCGGCCGGCAGCTACTATATCACGGCGACGGACCGTGCGGGCAATGTGCGCACCTATAATTTTGTGCTGGAACGTCAGGGACAGATCCCCTGGGCTTTTGTCTGGATCGCTGCCGGTGTGCTGGTCCTTGCCGGATTTCTTCTGGTGATCACGGCCGGACGGGGGATGCGGATCCGATGAGCACGACGGTCTATGTACAACTCGGATGGCTCCAGACCGCCATCACCTGGGTCTATCAGCACACGCTGAGCCCGCTCTTTGACAAGCTCGGAAATATCATCTCCGCGATCCACAAAAATCTGTTTCAGCGTTTATTGCTGCCGATCCTGGAAGGCTTGTTTGGAGTGCAGATCGATCTGTTCAAGGCACTGTTCATGAACATGATCTACAACTGGCTCTTCCGTCTCACCCGGGTGGTGATGTGGGCACTGGACGCGGTGGAGAATGCCTTCCGGACCTTTGCCGGTCTCAATCCCGTATATGTGCAGAACGACGCGGGCGTGATGGAAAAGAAGAGTTCCCTTCTGCTCGCGCTCACGATGAACCGGGGGGTTCAGACCGCCATCCTCGGCATGATGATGGCCAGCTTTGTGCTCTGCTTCCTGACGGCACTCTTCGCCACGATCCGCTCCATCGGAGATTTCGGCGGGGAGGACGGCAAATCCAGATCCGTCGGCAAGGTGCTGCGGCTGACCATGAACGCGCTGCTCAGGCTCATCCTCATCCCCGTGATGTCGCTGTTTCTCGTGGTGCTGGGCGATGCCCTGTTGCAGGCGATGGAAAACGCGACCAACGCGGAGCACGCGGCGGTCTCGGATATCCTGTTCACCATGTCCACGCTGGATGCGGTGCGGGACGATGTGCCGGCCGGAGACGCGGCCTATTACAACTCCTCGACGCGCTCGGCGGCGCTGGCGAAGAAGGGTGCTTCGGCATCGGACTATGCCGATTACGGATTAAAGGACAAATACCGGAAGACCTATTATCTCGGAGAGCCGGTCGACGGCTTGATGGGAACGATCAAGGAGGCGCTCGGGTCGGGAAACACCAAGAAGCGCGAGGTGATGGCCGAGGTGCTAAAAACCTTTGATATCCGCAGGATCGATTATTTTATCGCCATCGGCGGCACGATCCTGTTCATCTATCTCTTCGGGACGATGGCAGTGGTCATGATCTCCAGGATCTTTGACTGTCTGCTGCTTCTCATGGTGGAGCCGTTTTTTGCGGCGACCATGCCGTTGGATGAGGGCAAGAAATTCGACACCTGGCAGGAAGTCTTTCTCGGAAAGCTGATCTCCGGCTATGGCGCCATCGTGGCGATGAACATCTATCTGCAGGTCATCGCGCTCGTTTTTGAGGGCAAGGTCGCCTTCTTCGGCGCTGGGACGACCCCCGCCGTGGACTATCTGACGCGGCTGTTCTTTGTGCTCATGGGAGCCTATGCCATCACGCAGGCGGGACCGCTCGTCACCGGGATCATGAGCGCGCAGGCGGGGGCCAGAGAAAAGGAAATGATGACGATGGGCAACAAGCTCACCGCCACGGCGATGAGCCTGGTGACGGCACCGGCGAGAAAACTCGCCTCCTATGTGTGGAAGGAGGGCGTGGATGCCGCTTCCAAAGGAGCTGCTTCCCTGGTAGGAAATGCCGGGATCGTGGGCCGTGGGAATCCGACACCCGGTGTCGGCGACGCCTTCGGGAAGATGGGCAAGAACGGACCGACGAATGTGCAGTTTAACGGTAAAAAGATCGACACCGGTACCGGAACGGCTGTCACGCAGACGGGGACGGGATCCGGCGGCGCGACAGGCCCGGGCGGCACGGCGTTCAGCGGCAAAAAGGGCGGACCGGGGACCGGCGTCGTGGGAACGGGAACCCTCGGGCAGGAGGGAACGGTCGGCGAGGGCAGCGGTCAGCAGTTTACGCAGACCAGTAAACCGAACAGCTTTGATGGACCGATGGGCGGCCTGGATGCGCCGATCGGCAGTGACAAACCGGGAGCCTTCGATTTCCTGAATCAGCCCGGCGACGAGAACCAGGAGTACACCTGGATCGGGCAGCGGGACAAAGAGGAGCGCGAGGAGAGAGAAGCCTACGAGAAGATGCTGGGCACGCAGCTTGACGAGGCGGTGATGGCTGCCGCCGAGAGTGAGACCGGCATGGATCTGGACGGTGACGGTTTCGTGACCGGCAGCATCAACGACGTGGATGACGACCCGCTCACGATGCAGGGATATCTTCGGCGGCGATCCTCTCGGGGATCTGAAGGAGGATCCGCTCAAGGATCTGAAAGAGGATCCGTTCAAGGACCCGAATGAGGATCCGCTTCAGGATCTGAAAAAGGATCCGGCGGAAGACTTCCTGGATCAGGCGGGACTGCATCAGGGCGATAAGCTTTTTGACGATGACGAAAACTGAAAAAACGCACGTGGGTTTCCCGGCGTAAGTGCATATATCCCTACGAAGCACTACAAAACGCGTTTGCAGAGGTACAGGATGGAATTTATCGAAGAAATCTTAAGAAGGGCGGATTTTTCCGCCGAGACGGATTTTAAGGAGCGCTTCCGACAGCAGGTGCTCTCCAGGGATCCCGCGTCCGTGCGGGATATCTCGCTGGAGGAGCTGATGCGCAAGCACGGGATCGATCCGAACCCCGTCAAGCCGTCCAAACGACAGGCGGCGATGGCGGCGGAGAAGTCCCGGAAGACGGAGATCGCGCCGGATGTGCCCAGGATCGAGGCACCGCTTGAGAAACTGCCGCCCGTAAAGGACAAGCCGGGCAGAGGAATGTTTTAGGAAGAGAAGACAGGAAGAGAAGAAAGGAGAAAAGAAATGCAAAAGACACCGATGGAATATCTGATGGACTTTTTCCTGAACCTGATCAATGTTGTGACGAACGCGGTCAAGAAGATCGCGACGGCGGCTTATGAAGCACGCAAGAAAAAGAACAAGGAAGACGACCTGAACGAGAAGGTCGACATCAACAAGTCGAAGAGACAGCAGAAGAAGATCCCCAAGGAGATCGAGAAGCAGATGTCCAAGGACAACATGGACATCACGGTCGAGGCCTTTGACAAGCTCTCCAAGAGCGAGCAGAAGAAATACAGAAGTGAGTGGAACGCGCTCACGGATGCGGAGAAGGAAACGCGCCGCCAGAAGTTTATTGAGAAGCAGATGCCGGTCCTGAGGGACACGGTCAACAAGTATTTCCAGTCGCAGGCAGAGGGCAAGAAGGAGGTCTCCGATCTCCTGCCGC
The DNA here is from genome assembly GCA_024690605.1 of Lachnospiraceae bacterium. Classification (GTDB taxonomy): domain Bacteria; phylum Bacillota; class Clostridia; order Lachnospirales; family Lachnospiraceae; genus Butyrivibrio. The sequence goes on from JAILOV010000008.1 coordinate 111,299, forward strand.
AGGATGACATGAATATCACCCGGGCGAAGTGGAACTCCCTGAGCAAGAAGGACAGAGAGTACTACAAGAACGAGTGGGATAAGCTTCCTGAGGAAGATAAGAAGTTCATGCGCGATGAATTCATGAAGAAGCAGCAGCCGCTGATCGACGCGGCCGTGAAGAAAGCCATGCCGGAGATCTATCAGAAGGTGACGGACGACATGGGGCAGATCTCGCTCTTTGCCAACAGGGAACAGCTGGTGCCCAAGCGCGTGGCGAATCAGATGGCGATGGAGATCTACGATGCCAAAGGCAATCTGTCGGCGATCCTGCCGGTCTCTCAGGCGGAATGGGAGAAGATGAACGGCGCGCAGAGGAACAATATGCTGAACAGCTGGTCAAAGTTTTCGCCGGAGGAACAGCGGGCGAGACTCTCGGCCTTTGAAAAGGATGCGATGCCCAAGATCCAGCAGGCGTGGGATGACTACTCAAAGAGCACCGGCGACATGATGACCGGACCGGTGCAGGTCTATACGCTGGATGCGAAGAGCCGTCTGGATGCCTTTGACAGGGAGCAGGCGCAGAAGAAGATGTCCGAGAAGGAGCGCCAGAAGGATGAACTGCAGACCCAGAAGCTCGACGGCAAGCAGAATGTGGAGCAGGAAAAGAAGGAGATGGAGAAACCTGCGGATACCGTGACCGTGGGAGAAACGACGGAACCGGAGACGGTACAGACGACACAGAAGGATCCGAACCAGCAGAGCTTCGGCGGCAAGCGCAGGGAGAACACGCAGTTCAACCAGCAGCTCAATGAACAGGTCAATAACCTGACGGAGGAAAAGGAGCAGGACAAGAATCTCTTCAAGGCGCAGGATCAGTTGAAGAAGAACGCGGGCCAGATCGAAAACGACGTCCAGGGGAAGGAGATCTGGAAGGATGAAGACGAACGCGAAGAGTTCAGGGAGCAGGTCCGAAAGGGGGCTGAAAAGCGCGAACAGGATGCCGCCAAGGAGATCACGGAACAGAAGAGCATGAACAAGGATAACAACGTGCTGGACGGCAACCGGGTGCTGGGACAGAATTAAGAAGGGCACAGCAGAATGACAATGACCACATCGGTCAATCACAGATAAGGGGTATTGAGTCGGATAGATGGCACAACGGCTGACCTTTGAAGAGGTCTATGAGCAAAACTTCAGATATGTCTACAACGTCGTCTACATGCGCGTGCTGCACAGGGAGACGGCCGAGGATCTCACCGGCGAGGTGTTTGTCAAGGCGTGGCAGCATTATGACAGCTACGACCCGGACATCGCTTCGGCGGTGACCTGGCTTTGCGCCATCGCCAACAACGAGGTCAAGAGCTATTTCCGCAAGGCGTCGACCTCACGGGAGATCGCGAGCGACGAGCTGCCCGAGGTGGAGCAGGAGGATGAAGCGGATAAGCAGGCATCGACCTGGGCGGTCAACCGTGAAGCGGAGCGGATCCTCGCGACATTGGATGAGGACGAAAGGGAGCTGTTCTCCATGCGGCTGGCGGCTGATCTCTCCTTCAAGGAGATCGGTGAGGTTCTGGGGATCTCGGAAAAGGCGGCGACAGAGCGTTACCGGAGACTTCTGAAGAAGTGCAGAAAACTCACCGAGAGGGAGAAACTGGAGGATTTCCTCTGAGGCGGAAGGGAAACGTGCGGTTGATCGGAGAGAGAAAAAACCAGATCCATACGGAGGACTTGAAGACGCGTGCGAAGAGAACGCTTCGCACGGCGCTCTGCGTCCTGCTCTCCCTCACGCTCACCGGCTGCACTTCCATTCTGGGCGACGGGGAGATCTCGGTGGTCACGGCGCCCCCCATTGTCACCCCGCAGGTGGTGGTCTATGACAGTTACGGGATGGGAGACATGGCGCGGTTCGATATCGGCGGAACGGACGCCTTTTATCTCCTGCCCGGGATCGAGAACGTGCCGGACTATATGCAGGATTTCAACTGTCTGGATTATACGGATAAGGGCTATTTCGTCTACTATTACTGCGCACCCGCCTATATCAGTGAGGAGCAGGTCATCGCCTTAAAGGGAACGGAGGGGACGGCACCGGAGGGTGCCTATCCGTCCATTGACCGGGGCAGCGAAGCTCTCTGCGACGCCATGATCGTCATGGCCTACCATCCGAAGACCAGGAAATATTATGTGATGGATGCCCAGGCCTATGGCAGGGAGACCGCAAACTCCATGACAGAGGGCGAGGCCAATACGGGCATGGATTTCTATCCCTCCGGTTCCTGGGGTTTTTACACGCTTTCCCACTGCTACGGCTGCAAGGTGAACGGACAGCACCGGTATTTCATCTTCGACCAGAACGGGGATGCCACGGTCTATGACGGGGAACTGAAGGAGCTCTCCCGCACCGCGATCGGCGGCTATGTCATGTCCAAGACCGAGGAGATCGCCAATGAACTGAACCTGAATATCAAAAAGGCAAAAAACCAGAAAAAATCCTCCGACAAGAACTCCGGCACCTCCGGTGTGAGTGAGAGTGATCTCGCCGACGGCGGGGAGGAGATGGAGGAGGCCATCAAGGAACTGGAACAGGCGACCGGAGAGAAGTTTGACACCGGAAAAACCGAAGACGAGGATGCGGCTGTCCTCTTAAACTGCCTGGTCAAGTCGGCCGTAATGGACGGCGGCAACATCATGTATCTGACCCTGATGCTCTACAACGGAGAGAGTCCTTGGGCATCGGAATATCTGCTGAGCCGCGTGGTCAGCATCTACAACTTTGATCTCTCCGGCGACCAGCTGCGGTTTGTCTCCACCAATGTGAACCATCAGGCGCAGGTGGCCGCTTATCTCGGAAATTATCGTAACGTGACGATGGACGCGATCAAACGGGGCAGTGTGGGGACCATCGCGGACAGTTTTACCGGTTTCCTGTCCGATATCGAAGGCTTTGCCGCGTTCTTCGCAGGCTACGGCGATCTCGCCGCGGACGGCGGACTGGGCTACCAGGCGCTGGCCTACAGTGCAGCCAACAATGGGCAGGACACCAATCTGGCGCTGTCGGCATTGGCCAATCACGTGGCGGATGATCTGGAGGATTCCATCATCCCCTTTACCGAGAGCATGGAAAAGAAACTCAGAAACATGCGCACCGGCGGCTATTCCAACAAAGAGTATTACAAGATCGAGAGATACCTGACCGACACGAAGGCGATCGAGGACTTCAGCACTTATTCCATCAGCTTTCTCTGGGATCTGCTCGTCTCCAGCAAAAGCGTCAGAAATGTGCTCCTGGAGAAGTTCATCCATACCACGGATCTGAGCAGACGGCTGGGATCGCAGGCGCAGGTGCAGCGGGTGGAACAGGACTGGTTAGACATGCCGCAGAGAGCGAGGACAACCCTGACCCAGTCCCTTCTCGGTTACTATAACCGCTCGGTGTCCTCGTTCCTTTCGCTGTTAGGCACCGGGAAACTCGGAAGCTCGTGGAACAATGCCGCACTTACCGCCTGGTACAACAACTATAAGAACAGAAGGGGGGGAAAGGTGACCCCCGGACAGCTTTGCTCTTATTCGGAGTATCAGGATTTCCTGAATTGTTTTTCGCTCCTGCCGAAGCCCGGTGCTTTCAACGGCACGGCCAACGCGCAGGTCTTCCCGACCGCGGAGGGCGCCGGCCGTCCGCAGGCGCTCATCATGATCCACGGGACGAATGAGCAGTTCCTGCAGGACGCGGATCTCAAATCCGTTCCGCGGGCCTCTGTCCTGAATCTCCCGGCGGGGTCCAACATCTGGGTGGAGCCCTGTGCCTGGAACGAGGAGATCGATCCGTCCACGCTGGGACCCGTGTGGATCACGGATACCGATGCGGCCAAGCGCGTGCTCACCCTGTTTATGACGATCACGGGAAGGGAAAGCTTTGCGGAAGAACTCGCGGATCATGTCCGCAGGGAGAACGAACAGCAGGTGCAGACCTGGATCCTCGGGGTCGTGGCCGAATGGAATGACCGGCTGAACCGGATCAGCCAGCCGGGTTACGAACCGGCGGAGGGCGAGGAGGTCATCCCGGAAGAGCGGCGGATCAAGGTCGATGCCGAGGAGATCGTCAACGCCGCCTACGGCAAGGTCAAGGAGGATCCCGCCGTCGCAAAGAGTTACGCGATCCCGGCGGGCACCTATCCGGTCGCGTATCGTCTCCGGTTCCCCAAGGGGACCAAGGTCGACTATGTGGATGTGCAGGCGGTGGAGGGTTCCGCCACCTCGTCCGTAGTGACCGGCGTGCTGCTGTTCGCCGACAAAGCAAAGGACACGAAGAACGGTCTGGTCTACACCTCGGAGATCCGCTGGAAAAGAGAGAGCGGCATCAGCTTTGAGGATACCGGCGTCGGCGGTGCCGCCATCGATACGGGATCGCTGCGTCTGGGCAACGATGTGGTGCTGATGCTCATCACCGAGGACCGGGTCAAGTTCTATCCCTCGCAGAAGGGCGTGCTGACACCGCAGAACGCATATGAACTGACCAACGAGCAGCTGCTGTCCTCCACGGGCTTCACGCCCTATACGGAGTCGGGAACGCAGGCCGCGGTCAGCACAAGACTTGACAGTGCCGGTCTCCCCGACGAAAAATACAAGGACAAGAACAAGGTGGAGGTGACACAGGAGCAGGTGGCGAAGTCCCTGAACTCCAGCCGCGTCGGCACGATCCAGGCATCCACGAGCTTCACGATGCTCTCGCAGGACGAGGTGATGATCAGCGCCTATGATTCGGGGCTCTCGCTCCTCAGGCTCAACGCGACCCACGACGTGCTGCATCTGCAGAGCGGTTCCTATTACCAGAGTTTCCCGGAAGGTACGACCGGCAACTACAAGGTCGTGGGCTTTGATACCGAGGCCTATATGTACGGCTCCAAGGATCTGGCCCGGGCCAAGGTCTATGATTTCAATGCCGGGAACCGCAAGCAGGAGATCTACACGACCGCCATCGAGAGCCATCTCGATCAGCTGGCCGTGGACTATGTGCGCAGACTGCACCGCACCCGCACGCAGATCGAGCAGGACAAGGACGGAAAGATCACGAAGCAGACGGTGGTCATTGTTCCCTTTAATGAAGACACCACGGAGGAAGCGAAAAGCGAAAAGATCCTGTTTGCCGGTGCGATGGAAGAAGCGGTGGCGGAGCTGACAAGGCTTGAGACGGCCGTCGGGATCACGCACACCAAGGCTTCGGAAGAATACCTGGAGACGTTGCGCAAGCGCGTGGGTGACCAGCAGAAGGCACTGAATGAAGTCTTCACGCTGACCAGGGCAGACAAGATCGGTACAAAGATCAACACGGATCCCTATTGGGTGGGCATTAAGGAACGTCTGCAGTCGACGAGTGACATGGGAGATTTCAAGGGGATCCTGGCGGAGATCGCGACCTCGGAGGAAATGATCCGGGTGATGCAGGAGGAGGCTGCCGCCGAGCCGGACGAGACGCTGGCAAAGCTCAAAAAGCTGGATGCCGAGACCTATCAGCAGTTCCACGACGAACTGAACTATAAGGGCGATGAGAAGAAGCAGAACGAGACGCTGGCCGAGGTGGGTGTCGGTGCGGAGAAGCTGACGGAGCTGCTGGAGAACCGCAAGACGGCCAAGGATTTTGAGGAGCAGTATGATGAACTCTCCCGCGGCAAGGCGCAGGAGACCGATCCGCTGACGGAGGCACTCAATACCGACAAACTCAGGAAGGACACCAAGGAGAACAAGACCGTGGCCATGGAAGCCCGGGCGCTCATCATCGAGGATCTGGAGAACAACTATTTCGTCCAGCATCCGCTGCCGGCGCAAAAGGAATACGCACCGAACGGGGAATACAAGGAGATCGTGACCTCGGGCCGTGAGGATGTGGTCTGGGAGACCTATCTGACGGGCCTGCTCTCCAGGATCAATCCCAACAACCTGGCAGCCGCGCGCTCGATGGCGGCCGAGGAATTCGCGAAGCTGTCCTGGACGAGCGCCCGCACCATGCAGAACGGACAGATTACCACGACGGCGCTGACCGTGGACGCTGCGGTGCAGGAGAAGATGAAGAAGGCGATCCTGGACGGCATCGACCAGTGCGAGACACTCTATCAGGTAGAGGCGCTGTTCTTCGGGACACAGGCGAAATACCTCGGCAATCCTTACGGCGCTTATCGCGGCGCGGTGACGGAATGGGAGAAGAAGACCTTTGCCACGGAGGCGGAAAAGGCCAAGGCCATGCGCGCCTCGGAGTGGTATCAGAATATGCACGGATGGCTCGTGAACGATGCGCAGATCAAGGACATGCTCACGGCGAAGGGCCAGACCTGGGAGGAGTATATCGGCTCGGTCATCACGCACCGCACCGGACGCGTGCTCAGGGATGAGCAGACGGGTGAGTCCTCCGGTGGATACACGTCGGCGGCAAGCACCTTTGCCCAGCTGGTGGAATTCCTCTGCGAGGGCGCGGGTGAAGTAAAGAAAGAGACAAAGATCGAACTGGTGGAGGATCTGCTCATTGGGATGTATAATATATCCGGGGCGGAGGCCGCGGAAGAGGCGGTGCTCATCGAGCGCATGAACCTGCCGGCCTATCAGGGCTATCAGGCGGCCTATGACGCCTTCAACACGAAGAGCTTTGACGACGAGGGGGATCAGGTTGAGAAGTCGGAGAACACGGTCTCCATGGCGCTCTCGTCCGGCGCGTCCCTCAGGCAGCAGGCATTGAAGGAGCAGGATTTCTATAAGAAACTCATCGTGTCCATGCAGGAGTCGGAGCTGGTCAAGGCCTATCTGGCGGAGCAGAAGGTGACCTGGGAGCAGTATATGGCGTCCCTTCCGTCGCTTGCGCAGAACGAGAACATCACGGATCCCGCGGCGAGCGCGAAGAAGATCTATGAGGACTTCACGCCTTATGTACCGCGTGAGGACAAAGACAAGGCGGCAGAAAAGACACAGGATCGCCCGACCGCGACCGAAACAAAGACGGAAGTGACAGAGACGGAAGGAAATAAATGACAGAAGAGAACAAAACGAAAAACATGCGATCGAACGGCGGGACCGGAGATCCCATCACGAGAAGATACGGAAAACTCGGACGCAAGATCGTCCTGGGTCTGGCGGTGCTTGCCATCGTGCTGATGGCCTCCGTTTCCCTCTCCATGGGAAATATGATGAAAAAAGAACTGCTGGAGAACTATTCCGTCTTCACTCATTCCTATTGCTGGGTGATCTCGGATCTGGTCAGCGGCGAGCGGGTCATGGATTATCTGGAATCGGGGGAAACGGACGTCTATTACGAGAACGTGCAGACCTATATGGACACCGTTCTGCGGGAGTCGGGGATGACCTATTTCTATGTGATCGTCCCCTACGATGATTACTATGTTTATATCTGGGATGCCGAGAGCGGGGACAATCAGCCCAGCCGTCTCGGACAGAAAGAGGCCTATACCGAAGGCTTCAAGGAGTATATCGACGGTCTCCGCAGCAGGTCGCCGGAAAACTACCAGGAGGAGTTTTTCGATGATCCCACGGACGGCCTGGGCACGGCGATGGTCCCGGTCTATGACAGCAACGGAACGCCGGTGGCCTATGTCGGCGCGGATATTTTCATGGAGGGGACGCGATATGTCTTCATTTACTACATGGGCACGATCCTGATGAACATCGTCCTGATCTTTGCCCTGTTTATCGTGATCTACTATTTTATCATCCAGAAGCAGCTGATCGCGCCGATCCACAAGCTCTCCGAGGCTACGGCGAGATTCAAGGAATCGCTGGATGTGGAGGGAGAACCCTTCCACGCGGACATCCACACCGGGGATGAGATCGAGGAGCTGGGGGACAGCTTCGAGAAGATGGATCGGGATCTCAGGGAGTATATCACCAAGGTGAAGAGCATCACGGCTGACAGGGAGCGGATCAGCGCGGAGCTTGGCGTCTCGGAGACGATCCAGTCCAACATGCTGCCGCAGGATTTTCCGGCGTTCCCGGAGAAACGGGAGTTTGATCTCTATGCCTCCATGACACCGGCCAAGGAAGTGGGCGGGGATTTCTATGACTATTTCCTGATCGACGACGATCATCTGGGGTTAGTCATCGCGGATGTCTCGGACAAGGGCGTGCCGGCGGCGCTGTTCATGGCGGTCTCCAAGACGCTGATCAAGAACCAGCTGATGATGGGCGACCGGCCGGATGAGGCTTTGGGACATGTGAACGACGAACTTTGTCAGAGTAAGAACAATGAGATGTTTGTCACGGTTTGGGCCGGGATCCTCACGCTCTCCACCGGTGAGATCGTGTACGCCAACGCCGGTCATGAGAACCCGGTCATCGGGCGCAGGGAGCAGGGATTCGCCATGGTGGAATCGAAGCACGGACCGCCGCTGGGGATCTTTGAGGATCTGACCTTTGAAACGGAGAGAAGACAGCTGTCTCCGGGCGATATGCTGTTCCTCTACACGGACGGACTGCCCGAGGCAACCAATATTTACCAGGAGATGCTCGGACTGGACCGGATGCTGAACACGCTGAACGCGCATCAGGGTGCCACGCCGGAGGAACTGCTGAAGAAGGTAAAACTCGCCGCGGATCATTTCGCGGAGGGAAGGGAGCCCTTCGATGACCTGACGATGCTGGCGCTTTCCTACGCAGGTCCCGCGGGGCAGGCACAGAACTGACAGGTGCCCGTAAAGGAGGATGATTACGTGAAGAACTGCAAACGGAAGAAACTCTATATGACGCTGGCGATGCTTACGGGGCTTTTGGCCGTGCTCTCGGTCGCTCTTTTCTCTCCCCTGGCGGCGGAGATCTACGGCGTGCAGGTGGAAGCAGCCAACGGCAGCATCATCAAGGGCGGTGAGTGGGTGCCGGTGGAGGGCGTGCCGAACGCCTGGTACTATGTGACCAAGGATGGCGTGCACCACGCGGACTGCTTCTCCTTTGACAGCTACTATGTCGAGGCCAACGGCGTGCGTCTCCTGTCCAAGTCGGTCCTGAACACGGAGCTGCCGATGCGCAATTCCTGGCTGACCGCCAAAGAGGCGGCGAACTTCGACTGCTTCGTGCCGACGGCGGCGTCGGTCCAGCGGGCACTGGCTGGAACGCTCAAGAAATACAGGACCCTCACGGTCTACAACACGCACATGATGCTCTCCTCGGTGTCCTCGTCGAACAACGGCACCTACATGGCGGACCGTCTGGGACTGTACAAGAATTCCGACATCAACGGCTATACGATCATGGTGGGCACCTCGATCATCGGTGACCGCAAGGTGGGAAGCGCCGCGGTGGGCGAGGTGGATCTGATCGCCTACTATGATTTCGAGGTGCTGCGTTTCTACACCAATTCGAT
>JAILOV010000078.1 GCA_024690605.1 Lachnospiraceae bacterium
CCATTGCTGGTCTTCCGTTCTTTTACTTGGTTCGTTCTTTCTGAACGATTCTCTCGACAGCTCTCGCTGTCTTCTTGGAATCTTTCAGGGTTGCATTACTGTTCAGTTGTCAAGGTTCTTCGCTCTCTTTTTGCGAGAGCGTTTAATATCTTATCATCCGTTTCGGGGAAATGCAAGAGGATTTTTCACTTTTTTTCAAGTTTTTTTTTGCCGCAAGATGTTGTGGTTTTTTTCTCTTTCTGTCAATCTGTTGCGCTTCTATTATATAAGGAGGCAACGGTATGAAATCAAAAACCGGAAGATCTGCTGATCTTCCGGTCAAACGGAGAAGGCGGGATTTGAACCCGCGCGCCGGTCTCCCGACCTACTCCCTTAGCAGGGGAGCCTCTTCGGCCACTTGAGTACTTCTCCTCGGTATGAGCACGCTCTATTATATCGACCCGGTGCTCCTTTGTCAACTTTCTTCGGGTATCGTTGCCGCTTTCTCGGAAAAACGCTGCAGCAGTTTTTCCGCGCGCGCGGCCAGTTCGCTTTTTGCTTTGTTCCGCATCATCCGGCAGTCCGCGGGGATCTCCAGGCCGCGCAGACGGGCCTCATCAAGCTCATCCGTACAGAGAAACAGCGCCGGCAGATCCGGACGGATATCGCGAAGATCCTCATAGAGATCAACGCCGTCCCCGTCCGGCAGGAGGACATCCGTCACGATCAGATACGGGCGAAACCCCGCTGCCAGATCCCTTGCTTCCCGCGCGCTTCCCGCGTGCGCGGTCCTGTATCCGGCAGCTGAAGCGGCCAACAGGCTGCACAATTCCTCCCGATAGGACTTCTCTTTATCAACGATCAGGATCTTATAGTTTTTCATAAGAAAGTATAACCATTCCTTCCGACTTGTGCTATGATAACTGCGTCAACCGATCAACGGTGCGTTATCATTCAGTATCTATTTTACAACAAAGGAGCCATGTATGAAAACCAATCGTTTGATCATTCATTTTCTGATCTGCAGCCTTCTTGTTCTGTCGACGCCGGTCACGGCGCTGGCCGCACCGAAGACCATGCCGGACGGCGCGCAGTTCGACGCCGAATTTTACGCGGCGACCTATCCCGATGTTGTCGCGGCACTCGGAAAGAGCGAAAAAGCGCTTTATGGTCACTACGTCACCTTTGGTGCCAAAGAAGGTCGTCTTCCCTATGCCGGAGCCAAGGTTTCCGCGCAGCCGCAGGGAACTCAGCCCGCTGTCAATGCTGCCGCGACCGCCGCGCCGGTGTCCGCACCAAAGAGTTTTCTGAAGAAATGGAAGGGACGCAACGTTTCGATCCTGGGCGACAGCATCTCCACCTTTGGCGGCTGCCTGCCGCAGGGCTATGTCCCGCACTATCCGCAGTCGTATATGCCGACGAGCGACCTCACCTGGTGGATGCAGACCATTCGCGCGGGAAGCATGAATTTCGTCGCCGACGCGAGCTGGTCCGGCTCCCGTGTCACGGGCAACGCCGGCGATGAGACCGGCAAGACCGGTTGCAGCACCAAAAGGGCACAGGCTCTTTTCGGAAAGGAAAAGGCGCCGAATCTCATCTTTGTCATGATGGGCACCAATGATTTTCTGAGTGACGTCTATCCCGACAATTTCGGTGCCGCCTACAACGTCATGCTGGATAATCTGAAAGCCGCGCATCCCGGCGCCCAGATCGTGTGCCTCACCTGCCTGCCCGTCATCTGCACCTCAACGGCCACCACCCAGCAGAACAATCTGGGTTTCACGATCAGCGACTACAACGCGCGTATCGTCTCCTCCGCAGCCGCTCACGGCATCCCGGTGTGTGACACCAACGCATGCGGCATCTCGCTGGAAAACTGGCGCTCCTATCTGGCTGACGGTATCCATCCGAACGCGCAGGGAATGGCTCTGATCGCAAACTACATCGTCAACCATCTGTAAAGGAAAGGCTGTATCTTAACGTCTGCGCAGAATGGCATCCCGGATCCGGTGATAAAATCCGGCGGTCAGCCGGCTTTCGGAAAGCATCTTTCGAAGCGGCTGCAGCGAGAGGGCAAGATAAAGACGATAGCGCAGGATCTGTGCCCGCGAATAGTAGATTTCCGTGATCTCCCGGTGTTCCTGCCGGGAGATTTTCATTCCCTCCGGCGATTCCGAAAACCCGCCGCCTTCATAATCGCAGATCACCATGTTCAGCGGTATCGGTCGCACACCTTTTCGGAAGAAACAGCGCAGAAAATGCTCATAATCCGCGCGGACGCGCCATTTTGTATCAAAGCGCTCTTCCCGCATAAGCTCTGCGTCATAAAAACAGGTCTGATGGTTCGGCACATTCCGAAAGCAGGCAAAGGCATCGATCCTCGGATTGGCCGCCACGCGCTGACCGGTCCGCCGTTCCACGATATCCCCGTACCAGATGCCCGGCCGGGTCGCGACATCGGCCTGTTCTTTGTCCGCGAGGATCTTCTCCTTCACCCGCGCGAGCACATGACTGTCATACAGCAGATCTCCACAGTTTAAAAAGTAAACCAGACTCTTTTCTCCTTCGGGAAGGTCTGCGAGCGCCTGGTTCATACCGTCATAGATCCCGCTGTCATCCGATCGGATCCATCGGATCCTCGCGTCCGGAAAAGCCGCGCGCGCCGCCTCGACCGACCCGTCCGTCGAACCCGCGTCCTTGACAATGACAGAAAAGGATCCTTCCGTCTGGGAAAGGATGCTCGACAGCGTTGCCGCGAGCTTATCTCCCGGCTGATAGGACACAACGATGATCTGAAAAAACGCCATTCTTTTGCTCCCGGTTGGAATCAGTGATCAGTAGCCCGTCGTCTCTGACGTGATCGGCGGCATGTCATGAAACAGAAACGTCTGATACGGCAGAATGCGAAAACCATCATCCGCCGCGTGCCGCATGGTATACGCAAAAAAGGCCAGACAAAAGGACGCCGTCACGAGAACGGCCGCCCGTCTTTTCCATCCGGAGGGCAGACGCAAAACCAGTGCGGGCACGTAAAAGATCTGGGTGACCGTCAGATAGTAGCCGATCCGTGAAATGATCGGCAGATAGAAAAAGAACACATAGAGAGCAAGCGCGAGCAGATTGCAGTGGCAGAAGAATCTGCGCGCATCTGCCTGTCCGTCCCGCTCCCCGCCGGAAAAACTCTCTCTGTCAACCAGAAATGCCAGCGTCAGCACGAGCAGACACCGCACAACACTCACCAGACTGCCCTCGCCGCCCGCGGCATAACCGGTTTCCTGATACGTGGGATAGAGCATCAGCACAAGCCGCAGTACATGTCGACGCAGCAGCAGGGCCGCCGCGCCGCCGGAGACAAGCGCAACAAATAACCCCCGTCGAAACCGGAACGTCGACAAAGGGTACAGGATAAGCACGACCAGTGCCGACTTATGAAAAAGCGCCGCCAGAAGAACGAACAGCAAAAAGCGGGGAAGATCCCCGCGCAGTAAAAAGACGATCGAAAACGTCACGACCGCGAGCGCAAAATAATAGCGCACCGTACTGATCGACTGGAAATAATAACCCAGAAGCATGAACATGAGAAATGTCGGAAAAAATCTCTCCGCCAGACAGGAGATCGCCGCCAGAAAACAGCTCACCGTCACCAATGCCATAAAAGCGAAGCAGACCAGATAACTGCTGTCACCGAACAGACGGAACGCAACCCGTGCGAGGAGATTAAACCCGGGCTCCGTGGGCACATAGGCACCGACACGCGCCAGATGCATGAATTCCGCATATTTCCCGTAATCGTTGCCGACATTGACGCGCAGCGCGAGAATGCCGAACAGGATCGCAAAGATCCCCGCCAGAAGAACGCTGCCGGTAAGTGTCTGACGGGACACCATGCCGCGGACCGCGGTCGTCGGAACCGCCTCCCTCTCCCGTCTTGACATCACGCCGCCGGCAAACAGGATCACGATCGCCGTGGCTGTCAGATAAAGGATCACCGCATGCCCTCCCGCAACAGACGCCAGGCTTCGGAAAAAGTCCGTCCTGTCAGCCACTCTCCTTTGTTTTTGCAAAGATAAAGAAAGCCGAGAAAAGGTGCCCATCCGCCGTACAGAGCGCGATACAGCGCACCCCGGTCACGAAAGAATTTTTCCGTATACCCTTCAAACCATGTTGATTCCCGCGCGATCTCCCGGCCGATGCTCTCGGGTGTCCGGTAGATGCGCAGCCCTTTCCTGAGGCAGTCCGTAAGGAACAGGGAATCCTCTCCCGCCATATATCTGGCGCCGCCGCCGAAAAGCAGTGAAAACCACACATTGGCCTCCCGCTGTCTGGCGGTCCGGATCGCGATGCTGTATGCCGGATAACGCCCGCAGCTGTAGAAGCGAACCCGGGCAAAGTCTTTATTGCGATAGGTCTGGCGACCCTCGGACTGCTCGACATTAAAGAGCAGCACATCCGCCTCGGGGTGTTCGTGAAAAGCCCGGAGGATCGTCTCCGCGTAGCCTTCGTGATAGATGATGTCCTCGTCACCGATCAGTGTAACCGGTGCCTCCGAAAGCAGCAGCCCCTGATTGCGGGAGCGTCCCACACCGCGCTCCGATGCATTGACCACACGAATCCGATGTCCGTCATAAGTGTATTCGTTGCGGCCGTCCTCATGACACTGATTGACGATGACCGCATCGCACGCAAGATGCATGCGGGAGGCCAATGTCATCGCGTTCTCATTCAGCGCCGCAACGATATGACAGAGATCGCTTTCGGTTTGCACGATCGTCGACATGCCGGTCACATCCCATAAAGGATCTTCAGATAGCGAAGATCCACATCATACAGAACAAGTCCCGCAACCGGGATCCGCTGCGTCACAAGTTCTGCCAGCAGATGATCCGCATAGGCGCCGTTCCTCTTTCCGAAGGGTACGGCAACGATCGCCGCGTCAAAGCCGCCGGCTGTCAGTTCCGATGCATCGGAGACAGAGACAAATGCGCACGCACCGTCCAGAAAATGCGCACCCAGCGCATCCGTCAACGCATTTCCGACACGTACGCTCTCGTGCTCCCTGCCGGATGCCGTGAGGATCGCCGCGCGCCGGACGCTCTTAAGCCGCGCCTCGCTGCCCGCGCGCAGTTCCCGCTTCATCAATCCTGCAAATTCTTCGTCAGGCTGTCCCTGCCTCCCGGAGAGAACCCCCAGCACCGGCACATCAAACCGCCGGCCGCACATCTCCGGGTCATAGAGCGCATCATCCATCGCATAATAAAGGAAAAGAAGAAACAGACAGATCAGAAATCCCAGCACACCGCCCCAGATCACCGCTGTCCTTGTCCTGTCCGTCGTGACGACCATCAGGGCAGGCGTGGTTTCCAGCACGCGGATCTCCCGAAAATTCTCGTTGTTCTCTCCGAAGGTGACCAGCGCGTCCGTCATCGCCGTAAGCACATGATTTACAAACGCAGGATCGCGATGGGTTACCGTGAGCATCATGACCCGCAGATCGGAAGGAAGTCTGACCATCGTGGATTCCAGAACCTCCGCGCGCGTGATCATTTCATTTTCCGGCAGATCCTGTGAGACCAGCCACAGCTCATCATCCTCCTTTTTGACCGCCACATGGTCTTTGCTCAATCCGTCACCGGTGCGCTCCCTTTCCTCCGAAACGCCCGCTTCGATCAGTTCTCCCATGGCGGTGTTCAGGATCTCATCCGAGGTGATCAACTCTCTCCATGTCCAGGCATTGTAAAAGTCGCGGGCATTCCCCGCCGCATCCGGAGAAAACTCCAGATAGAGCCGGGCTCCTCCCGCGTATTCCCGCGCCGGTGCATAAATAACATGCACGCAGTAATAGACCGCCGCACCGATGAGTGCTCCGGCAAGGACCGAGAGCGGCAGGAGATACCACCGCCTGAGAACCCGCAGATAAAACCCGCGGAGCAGGACCGCTTCATCCCGTCGCTTTGTCCGGTTCTCTTCGCCAATCCGCATGACTCTGTCCTTCCTCCGTCACTTCTTCGTCTGTTCGCGTTCCGCTGTGATCTGCCCGTCCTCCACGCCTTCGGTCGCCTCCGGTGTGAACAGGATCTTGAGTGTCAGGAGCATCAGCTTCAGATCCAGCCAGATCGAATAGTTTTCAATATAGGTCAGATCGAGTTTGAGTTTGTCATAGGGCGTCGTGTTGTACTTGCCGTATACCTGCGCATAGCCGGCAAGCCCCGCCTTGACTTTGGTCCGGAAAATGAATTCCGGCATGGTCTTCAGATACTCCTCTATGATCTCGGGCCGCTCCGGTCGCGGTCCGATAAAGGACATATCACCCTTCAGGATATTGAACAGCTGCGGCAGCTCATCGATGCGCACAGCCCGGATAAACCGGCCCACCGGCGTGATCCTGTCGTCATGACGGGAGGCAAGTCTCGCCACACCGTCCTTTTCCGCGTCGATCCGCATGCTCCGGAATTTCAGAATGGAAAACTGTCGCATGTCCATGGTGCAGCGTATCTGTTTATACAGAACCGGACCTCCGTCGGTAAAACGGACACACAGCGCCGTGATCAGCATGATCGGTGAGGTGATCACCAGAAGCAGGAGAGCGAGAACGATATCCAGGATCCGCTTGATGAACAGCTGCTCCGCCCGGATCGACTGCTCCCGGATAAGAAAGATCGGCGTATCAAAAAGATGCAGTTGTTCCGATCCCTTGATCACCACATCCGAGATCTTCGGCGAAGTGTAAATGCGGATGTTTTTGCCGTAACAGAACTTCAGGAGTTCATTGCGCTGCGTCGTCGGCACATCCCAGATCACCATGGCATCATAGGCACCTTCCTCGTAGATACGCTCCACTGCGGGGACACCCAGGACGATATCCACCAGCTGCGTCAGCGTATATTTGTCCTTACGCGAAAGGAATTTCCGGCGGATCTCCTCCACCGGATGCGTGCCGTGCACGAGCAGCAGTCTCCTTGGCGGAAAGATGCGGCGGTAGATCCCGTCCGCCAGCAGGATCCACAGGAATGTCGCCAGCAGCTGCAACCCCGTCATCAGTAGATACGGCCATCCCGGCATGATCCAGTTGCGCATCAGAGAAGTGTAGAAAAAGGTGAACACATTAACCATCCCGATCGCAAAGATCTGGGAAAAGAACAGATCCGGCGCCTTCAGGTATCCGATCCGGAGTCCGCCGTAGGTGCCCAGGAAAAACCAGAGAAGAACAAAATAGATCAGGAGGATCAGCAGATGACCGCGTTGATAGAACTTCAGACCATCCGTAAAGACGATCACACCATTGATGTTCATGCGCCGCATCCGAACGACCGGATAGAAACGCACAAACCAGAATCCCGCATAGATCGCTGTGAGTACCGCCAGATCCACAAGGGAAAGCAGCAGAACGATGCTTCTTTTTACATTTTCATTGTGTTTCTTCATTTTCGATGCTTCGTTTTATATTCGCCGCAGTGTCGCGCGCACGGCCCATCCGGCCATGCAGCACAGACTCTTCGCTGCCGAGAGCCCGGCCACTCTGCGGTACAGGTTCCAGATCCGTTTTACGGCGACTCCTTTGTTTGAAGACAGTGATCGCGCGGGTCGCCGGTAGATCGTCAGTACACTGTCCAGTCCGCGGGCTGTTCGGCCCGACTTCAGGATCCGCCACCAGGTTGCCGTATCCTCACTCGCGATCTTCTCCATCAGGATCTCGTCACGGGTGATCTTCTGCAGATCAAACATGACCGTGGAGGTAAAAATGACCGTGCGTGTCAGCGCTCTCTTAAAGTCGAGTTCCCGCGGTGCATGCACGATCTTTCCTGTGCGCTCTGCCTTTTCATTGCCGAATTCATAGGCGGTGAACGCAAATGCCGTTCCGGTGTCCCGGATAAATGACGTCTCCAGAAACAGTTTTTCGGGCAGCCACAGATCATCCGCGTCAAGAAATGCCAGAAAACGTCCTGCTGCCGCGCGGATCCCGACATTTCTCGCGCCCGCGGCTCCGCGTTTCTCCCGGAGCCGCAACAGGATGACCTCCCCTGTCCGTTTCTTGTTCTCCTCGCGCTCCCAGGGATCCTCGCGCTCCAGAAGCGGCAGATTGTACAGCGGGATCCCCGCCTCCTCTGCGGTTTCCCGGATCACGGCAACACTGCCGTCCGTTGATGCGTCATCGATCAGCAGCAGCTCCCAGTCCCGCAGCGACTGATCGAAAACGGAGAGCATGGTTTCGCGGATATATGCTGCCGCGTTATGAACAGGGACAACGATACTGATCTGCGGCCCCATTCAAAGCTCGTCCTTCACAATATAGATCGGCCGGTTCTTGACCTCCATATAGGTTTTTGCCAGATACTGTCCGACGATCCCGAGACAGAACAGCTGCACGCCGCTGATCAGAGAAATGATACACACCAGAGACGGCCAGCCGCTGGTCGGATCCCCAAACAGAAGCTTGCGCACGATGATAAAGACAATGAAGATCGCGGCCAGAACGCAGAACAGCACCCCCAGAAACGACGCAAACAGAAGAGGTGTCGTGGAAAAACCGATGATCCCCTCAACAGCATAGGCGAACAGCTTCCAGAATGACCATTTGGTCTCACCCTTTCTCCGTTCAATGTTCTCATATTCCAGCCACTTGGTCTCAAAACCGACCCAGCTGAAAATCCCCTTGGAAAACCGATTCACCTCCGCCAGAGACAGGATCGCTTCCACAAAAGGTCTCGTCATCATGCGATAATCTCTGGCACCGTCCACGATCTCTGTCCTGGACATGCGATTGATCATGTGATAAAAACGCCGGGCAAAGAAGGAACGGATCGGCGGTTCCCCCTTTCTGGTGACGCGTCTGGTCGCCACGCTGTCATACCCCTCATGCAGGATCGCCTCTGTCATCTGCGGCAGGAGCGCGGGCGGATCCTGCAGATCACAGTCAAGGATCGCCACCAGATCACCGCGCGCCTTCTGAAGTCCGGCGTAGATCGCTGCCTCCTTGCCGAAATTCCTTGAAAAACGGACCAGGCGAACCCTGTCGTCTCTGTCATGAAGTGTGCGCACCTTTCCGGCTGTCTGATCCTTTGATCCATCATCAACATAGAGGATCTCCAGCCGGATCTCCCGCTCCGAAAAGTAGGGCTCCTGCTTCATGACTTCGTCATAAAAATCTGTGATGTTCTCTTCCTCGTTATAGCAAGGAACGATCAGACTCAGCAGCATAACAGACCTCCGATAAAATAACGCTTATAATTATATTATCTAATCACAAATTAATCAAGTTGCCGGACATAAGCATAAGGGACCGTTATCATCCCCTTGATAACGGCCCCTGCCAAACGGTATCCTCCTTCCGGTTCCAAGATCCTTCCCTGTCATTCCCCGTCTTTGAACAGAGCGATTCGATCGAATCAGAACAATATCTGAAAAACGGAGCGGGATTCGCATGACAGTAACAGGCTTTTCCGAGTTCCACGCAGCGGTTGGGGGATGCCTCGTGAAATGCATTATAAGAATCCGTTCTCCGTTTGTCGAAGCAAAGTCGGTGCATCCCGCCTCTGACGCGGTCGCGGCTCCATTTCATTTTTCGGATTACAAAATATCGCGCCACAGAACTTCCTGCAGCGCGATATCTTGTAGTTATCGCAGCGGATTGCGAATGGTCGGAGCAATCCGTGGACATCATCTCTTCTTTCTTTCGTTTCCGAAATCCGGCTTCTGTCCGTCCGGCATCTGCGGCGGCGTCTGTCCGTCACCGAAATCCGGTTTCTGCCCGTCCGGCATCTGCGTCGGCGTCTGTCCGTCACCAAAGTCAGGCTTCTGCCCGTCCGGCATTCCCGCCGGATCTCCGTTCTGCCGACCCGGTCCTCCGAATCCGGATCCGCCGGGGCCGAATCCGCCGTTCCCGACAGAGGTGCTGATCTCACTGATCTGCACTTCCACTGTCTGATCGCCGGCGTATACCGTATAGTTTCCTTCCGTCAGCTCCGGTGAACTGAACACGACGGAACTGTATTTTTTCGTCGGTGTCGCGGTCAGGATTTCCGTGCCGTTCTCATCCGCGAGGATCACGGTCGTGCCGCCCCCAAGTGTCTCGTCAAAGTAGACCTGAAGAGAATACTGTGTAGAATTCCTGCCAAAGGTTTCCGCCATGCCGCCGGACCCGGTCGCGATCACCGTACCGCCGGTAATGCTCACGTCGATCCCGGCATCCAGTGCCCCGTTACCGTCATTTTCCGGTCCGTCCACGATCACCGTGCCGCCCTCCACGATCAGGTATCCGTTGGAATCCAATCCGTCACCTTCCGCATTGACGGAAAGGCTGCCGCCACTGATCCGGATCCTGCAGTTTTCATCGGTGTCTGCCATCATGCCGAAACCCTCTTTTTCGGTAGTCCCGTCATCCTCTTTGTTCGCGGCGTTCAATCCGTCATCCTTTGCCTTAACGACAAGTTCACCGCCCGCGATATCGATCTCCAGACCTTCTATCCCTTCTGTTCCCGCGGTGATATCGATCGTTCCGCCGCCGATACGGACGGAATCCTTGCCCTGCAGTCCCTTTCCGTTTGCCGCGACGACCGTGATCTCTCCGCCGGTGATCTTCAGATCATCCTTGCTGACGATCCCGTGCTTATAACCGGCCTTTACGGACAGTGTGCCGTTCCCGTTGATCGTGAGATCGTCTTTGGAAAAGATCACCGCATCGACCGTAGACTCGTCATCCGTCTGCACATAATCCTGCGCCGTATCAGCAAGCCGGTTTTCTGTTCCGTCGGCAAGCGTCACAAAGACCTTGTCCGCGCTCTTAACGAAGATACATGCGCTGTCATTATTGGTGATGTCTGCGCCTGACAGCACGATCTGCACCTTTTCTTCTCCGGCATCCACCAGGATCTGTCCGTCTTTCAACATCCCGGACACGATATAAACACCCTTCGCGGAGATCCGGATCGTCGAACCGTCCGCCTCCGCGCCGCTTCCCTCCACGGTGACACTGTCCCCGTTCAGGCGGATCACACATGCCCCGTTCGTGTCATAATCACCGCTCAGATCCCGGTCAGAGAACAATTCGCTCATGATCGTCGATGCTGTTTCGGATGTAGAATAGTTTTCCGCGGACGCTACATTGACATCCTTTTCATCTAATGCCGACGATACCGCATCCCGCAGTTCCATGTCTTCCACGGCACTTTCCGCGGACGCCTGCTTCTCTGTCCCAGCCGTCCGGACCGCACATCCCCCGGTTGTCATCAGGATCGCCGCTGCGATCGCTGTCAGCTTCCATATCGATCTCTTCATCATGTCCTTCACCCCTTTCCCTTTTTCTTATAGCAGGTCCCCGCGCTCCACGGCACGTCCGCAGCTGATCTCCAGATTGCCGTTTCTCTGTCTGAGCTCGTCCATGAACGCTTTAACCGGTGCGCCGTCCCGAAAATGGATCTTCCAGGTCAGTTTGTAAACACTCCCCATATTGGCGGTCTTTACCTCGGCCAGCTCCGCCCTTTTCGTGTAGCGGGCAAAAATGTCATCAAAAATGCCTTCGTAATCCAGATTCTCCGGCACCAGCACCTTCAGTTCCCGCTGCTGTCCGTCGCCACCGAACAGACCTGTCTTTTCGAAGATCAGCGCCGCGATCGTCACAACGACCGCAAAGAAAAACGCGATCCCCAGATACCCCATGCCGGTTGCCAGTCCCACGGCCATGGCGAGAAAAATCGCCGTGATCTCTTTGCCGGAACCGGGCGCGGATCGAAAACGGACCAGAGAAAACGCTCCGGCCACCGCGACACCGGCTCCGATATTACCGTTGACCAGCAGGATCACCAGCTGCACGATCGCCGGCAGCAACGCCAGCGTGATCAGAAAACTCCTGGTGCAACCGCCGATCACGCGATGGATCATCGCGATATACAGTCCCAGCACCAGGGAACATGCGGTCGCCGCAAAAAATGCCGCGCCGGTGACACTTCCGTTCTCCAGTATGCTTCCGAATAATAAAGCTGTCATGATAGAAACCTCCTCTCTTACGCTTCGGATACGGTCTCACATCCGTGCATTCCCCGCCATGTCCGACCGATATCTGATCGCTTCCTGTCTTGATGACAGATGCATCATAACAGGGCAACCTTAACGGAGGCTAAAGAGGATAATTATTTTTCCTGAGAGGGAAAGATTGCGATAAAACGGAGGATCTGATCACCGTCACGCTCGGCACGGATCCGGCCGCCATGCGATTCCGTGATCGCACGCGCGACGGACAGACCGATACCGAATCCGCCGGTCTTTTTGCTGCGGGACGCGTCCGCGCGATAGAACCGGTCAAAGAGATGTTCCAGATTGCCCTCCGGCAGACGTTCACAGATGTTGGCCGTCTCGAGACGGATGCTGCCGCGCGCTTCCTTCATAAGCCGGATCTGAATGCTGCCGCCCGCGGCCGAATGCTTCATCGCATTGTCCGACAGAATGGAGACCAGCTGCGCGAGCGCGTCTGCGTCTCCCTGCAGGTGCACCCCCTCGGCAACATCTTTTTCAAAAGTCTTGCCTGCCGCCTTGGCGACGACAAAGAACGGTTCCGCTGCCTTGTTGACCACGGCGGAGAGATCCACATCCGCAAAGACCACCCGAAGCTTCTCGTCTTCCATGCGCGAGAGCGTGAGCATATCCCGGATCAGCTGGTTCATGCGCGCGACCTGATCGCGGATCGATGTCGTCCACTCACTCTTTTCGCCTGTCATCTCAAGCACATCGACATCGGCGGAAATGACGGACAGCGGCGTTTTCAGCTCATGGCTCGCATCGGAAATGAATCGCTTCTGCTTCTCAAACGCCTCTACTGTCGGTGCGACCGCGCGCGAGGACAAAAGCGTCACCATCAGGAACATCAGCGCGAGCATCGCCGCGCACACGATAAGCGAAACCGCGAACAACAGTCTGGTTCCGTGGTATTCTGCCTGCCGGTCCAGAAAAACGATCAGAACTTCCCCTTCCGCGCTGCGCCCGAGGAACCGGTAGTTCTCATAGGTGCCACGCGCTTCTCCGCTGCTTCGGCAGTCTTTTTGCACCGATCCCGTTTGCCAGACCACTTTCGCAATGGTCTGTGCCTGTTCTTCATCGATCATGGCGATGTGCTGTGTGTCAGTCTTTATGCATTCTCCGTTTTCATCAAGCCGCGCCCAGAACCAGCGCGTCTCAAACGGAGTCTCCGCCGTGCGTGTGAAACCGAACAGTTCGTTATCTCTGAAGAGCTGCCGACGATTCTCGCGCGCATTTCCGCGTCCCCCGGGTGGATTGTCACCGCCTGGCGCGCTGCCCGGTTTGTCGGGGACTTTCGGGGCACCCATTGCACCACGCGGGTCGAACACCCCCTCTCCCGGAAAATTGCCGTCATTTTCCGCGAGGATGTCAAGGAGGTCATCGGCGTTTTTCTGCACGCGGATGACGTTCGCGAGGTTCAGTGTCCCCGCGAGCACGAGCAGAATGAGTGCGAGTGCGCCCATGGAAATGAGCACAAATTTTCTGCGAAGAGTCTTAACCATGGTCCCGCAAGGTATAGGCGACCGCCTTCAGTTTGCGCGTGGGGATCGTCGTGCCGGCATCGGCGCGCTGGAT
This sequence comes from Lachnospiraceae bacterium, assembly GCA_024690605.1. Lineage (GTDB taxonomy): Bacteria > Bacillota > Clostridia > Lachnospirales > Lachnospiraceae > Butyrivibrio. The sequence goes on from JAILOV010000078.1 coordinate 13,561, forward strand.
GAAATAGAGGAAGATCAGTCCGTCCTCCGGATCAACGGAAAGATATGTGCCAAGCCATCCGTCCCAGCCAAATTCACCCGCCGGCGCGTTCATCACCGCCTGTCCCGGGTCGAGCAGAACACGGTTAAAATTCCCGTAGCCGTGGCCGACCAGCGTATCCCAGTTCATGGAGCGCCGCTGCTCCTTTGTAAGGGCATTGGAACGGAACAGGCGCGCCGTCCGCGGACTGAGGATCCGCGTACCGTCCGCCGCAGTGCCTTCATTCAACAGCATGACCGCGAACCGGTGCATATCGCCGATCGTGGATACCAGTCCCGCGCCGCCGGACTCAAAAGCCGGCGGTGAATCATAATCACCCATACCGAGATGCCTGCCTGTAAGAGCCTGAAGACTTGCCGGCGTCTTGTCCGTTGCATCCCTGTGTTCATAGGCCTGCGTAAAGCGATCCATTTTCTCCTGCGGCACATAGAACCCCGTGTCCTCCATATGGAGCGGCGCAAAGATCTCCTTTCGCAGAAATTCGCCAAACCGCATGCCGCTTGCGCGCTCGATCACCGCGCCGCAGACATCGGCACTCGTTCCGTACTGCCATCGCGCCCCGGGCGTAAACGCCAGCGGCAGTTCCCCGATCCGCAGCATAAAACCCACCGTGGGGAGCGGATGTCCCTTTTCCTGCGCATCGTAGATCTCATCAAAAAGCTTTTCCATGTCACGTTCCGCGGGTGTCTCTGTCCCGGGATAAACCAGACCGCTCGTCATCGACAGCAGGTCACGGATCTGCATCGGTCGCTCCACCGGCCTGAGCGTCCCGTTCTCATCGTAGAATTTCATGTCCCGGAATGTAGAAAGATACTTCCCGACCGGTTCATTGGGGTCGATCACGCCTCTTTCATAGAGGATCATCGCCGCGAGACCCGTCACCAGCTTGGTCATGGAAAACAGGCGGAAAATGGAATCCTCGCGCATCGGAACGTCGCGTTCGATATCCGCCATGCCGTAGGACTGCCGGAACAGCACGCGTCCGCGCCGGGAGATCAGAAGATTCGCACCGCTGATCTCTTTGTTTTCCATCTCCTCCCGAATGATCCGATTCAGTCTTTCGCCTGTCGTCATCCGCGGTTCTCCTTTCCCCTCATTTTGTCTCCCGCCGGATCTGCCGCACCACGAACAGGATCAGCGCCCGCAGGATCGCGTAGATCAGAAACATCAGCAAAAATCCGCCCATTCCGAAAACGATGTCGGAAAATTCCATGCGTCCGGTGTTTGTCACAACCTGCCCGATCTCGATCGCAAATGTGAGCACCAGGATCACCGTGAACACATAGAGCCAGGAGATGGTGAGAACATGTCCGTGCCGGGCCAGCGCAGAAAACACCGGGTGTACAACAAACAACAGAAGCATGCCGATAATGCCGATCACCAGGAAATGCAGCTGGCTGTCCGAAAAGTTATATTCGTACGCATCGTTGAGGGTGAGGATGCGTTCATGGCTATCCGCGATGATCCCGACGATATGGTAGAGAATCTCCTTCAGCATCCTACTTTTTCTCCGTGATGGCATAGCCCACGCCGCGCGTGGCTTTGATCTCGACCGTCGCGTCCAGTGCGGTCAGCTTTTTCCTGAGATTTGACAGATAGACCCAGACGGTGTTCACATCAGCCTCACCCTCGGGCCAGACGCGGTCGAGAAAGAGATCCGCCGACACGATGCGTCCCGGGGTCGTCATGAGCATTTCCATCATCTGAAATTCCTTGGCGGCCAGATGCACGGGATCATGTGCGGGGGTCGACAGTGCGAATCCCGCCCGGTCCAGAGAAAGATTGCCGCACGAAAGCAGCGGCGGCGCATAGTTCTCCTTGCGTCGGATCATCGCGCGCACGCGGGCAAGCAGCTCTCCCATATCAAAGGGTTTCGTCAGATAATCGTCCGCGCCGATATCGAGCCCCGCGATGCGATCCTCGATCTGAGATTTCGCGGTAAGAAAGAGCGCGGGAGTGGAGATCCCCTCGCTGCGCAGGCGTCTGAGCACCTCGGTCCCTTCCATGCCGGGCATCATGATATCGAGGATCAGTCCGTCATAATCCTCCGTACGCGCATAGTCATAGGCATCCTGTCCGTCCGTCACCGTGTCAACGGTAAAGCCGTTGTGCTTCAGGATCGCCGTGAGTGCCCGGCTCAGCTGTTCCTCATCCTCTGCCAGCAGAAGTCTCATATCGTCCTTTCATCGCTCTTTTCACGAAGCGTTGCCTTTCATTCGGATATTCCTTATTTTGCACTGTTTGATCTCGTAATTCAAGAACGGTTTTTCAGGCCTTTCTTAAGTTTCCCTTTAGGTTTCTCTGCTATTCTCTTTGTATCCGAAGCGTAACGGGTTCCGAAGAAGGAAAGGAGCATCCCTATGAACAACGGATATCAGTCAACCTTTCAGCGGATCGAGATCAAGTATCTGCTCTCCGATATACAGTATCGCGCGTTGCGTGCAAGATTGCGGGACATCGCCGAAGTCGACGCCTACGGCAGGACTTCCATATTGAACATCTACTACGACACACCGGATGATACGCTGATCCGCCGCTCGCTGGAAAAGCCGGTCTACAAGGAAAAGCTGCGGCTCCGTACATATGGCACACCGTCTGATCGGTCGCCGGCTTTTGTGGAGATCAAGAAAAAATATAACGGTGTCGTCTACAAACGACGCGTGAGCCTGCCCTATGATGAGGCCTGTGAATTTTTAAACGGAAAACAGCTGAACGGACGACAACTGGCTGACACACGGGGCCTGAATGCACAGATCATCGGTGAAATCGAATACTTCAAGGATTTCTACAAAAAACTGGCTCCCGCCATGGTGATCTCCTATGACCGCATCGCCATGGCCGGCATCGGCGATAAAGGGCTCCGTTTGACCTTTGACGATCACATCCGTTACCGCACGGGATCCATGGATCTTCGCGCGGGCAACGGCGGCAGGGAACTGCTCTCTCCGGGGCAGCATCTGCTGGAGCTGAAGGTGGACGGGGCGATCCCGCTGGAACTGGCACACATCTTCGCCGATCTGCATATCGTGCCCTGCTCGTTTTCCAAATACGGGAGAGGTTATGAGGATCGATGCAGAAGATCGATCTCCGTGAAAAAACGGTCAGCCGCCTGACGGCTCATTCCGCATTTGTTTTGTTTTCTTCCTCCGGGGCGCCGGTTTCTGCCGGCGTCTCTTCCTTTACGGGCTCTTCCTGTGTTTCTTCCGACGGTTTCTCAGCCAGATTCGCGGGATCCGTCGTCAGATACACCTCTCCGTCCGGTAAAAGTTCCAGATAGAAAAGGGCCTCCGGATTCATTTCTCCGATCACGCCGACGGGAAATCCGCAGCTTTCCTTTTCCTGCTGTTCCTTGTCGTCTGCCTGTTCCGACTTGCTGCTTCCCGACTCCGCACTGTTCTCCGGTTCCCGCAGAAGCCCGTACAGCCATATCTCCTGCGTGCTTTCCTCCATCGCGGTCATCGTCACACCCGCCAGCGTCTCTCCGTTTGCGAGCGGACGGTCCATCCGCAAAATCTCGGAAAGACGGCCCTCCGTTCCCTGCATCCAGGAAAGACCGAGGAAGTTCCTGCCGCTTTTGTTCCGGATATGAAAGGTCAGCGTGACCCTGCCTTCCCGCTCTTTGCGCTCCTGCTCCTCTTCCTGCGCGGTCTGATCGAGCTGTTCCTGCATTTCCGCATAAGCGTCCGTCAGCTCCCGCATGGGCGTGAGCAGATTCAGATCGATCTCCTCGTCGGTCATTGACGACGCGGCGATTTCCGACAGGGCGTCCGCCTGCTTCCCCGCCTCGGTCAGACGGACAAAAAGCGCGTCATCACAGATCGCGTCATAGGTCTCTTCCGCGTGTGCACGCGCACCGGCGAGCGCCTCACGCACTTCCTTAACCTCCGCGAGCTTCGCCGAAGATGCCTTGCCGCAGCCGCAGAAAAGGAGCATGGCCGCGACCGCAAAGATCAGGATTCCTGCAGGTTTTGTTCTGATTCCCATAAGATGCATAAATAGTATTATAATATAGGATCATGAAAAAAGCGAACCGACGACGGATCCTGCTGCTCATCTTCTGCGTCCTGTTTAACGCCGCCGCATGGATGAGCCGCGGGTTTTCCGACTGGTATACCAACTGCATTTTTCCCTTATGGGGCAGGACCTATGGCCGGCTGACGAGTCTCTTTCCGTTTTCCGTCGGCGAGTGGGCGATCCTGTTCGGTCTTCTGTGGCTCTTTGTGCTCTTTCTTCGAACCGTTCTTGCTCTGCCCGCTCGAATGGCAAAAAAGGAAAAGCGGTTTCGCAAAAGTCTCGGCCGCATGCCTGCGCTGACCGCGGATCTGCTGACCGGCATCGCTCTCATCATGAGCCTCAACTGCTTTGTGCTCTATCACTGCACGCCTCTGGACAGACGTGCCGATGAACACGCTTTTTCGCAGACGGAACTCGCCGCCCTGCGTGATCTGATCGTTGAAGAATGCAATGAACGCGCGGCAACGATCGCACGGGATCCCGACGGACAGGCCGTGTTTTCCGATGAGCCGGAGGAGCTGGCACGCACGGCTGTCCGGACTCTCGGAACGCGTCTTTTTCCCCGGCTTGGCGGCTACAGCGTCCGGCCCAAAACCTTTTTCTTCTCGGATTTCGTGAGCCAGCAATACATGATGGGATACTACTTTCCCTTTACCATGGAGGCCAATATCAACGGACGGATGGAGACGCTGAACCGACCCTTCACGATGTGCCATGAACTCGCGCACACGCACGGCTACATCTACGAAGACGAAGCCAATCTGATCGGTTTTCTTGCCTGCCTGTCCTCCGATGACCCCGCCTTTGTCTACAGCGGCTATCTCGGGGTCCTTCCCTATGTCAACCGTGATTTTCATGACAACGTCGGTGATGAGATCTACGCGGCGCATCCGGCGATCTCCGATCAGGTGCGGGTCGATGTGCAGTTTCTTTCCAAAGAGAGTTGGGCGGCTGTAGAAAAGAATGCCGTCCTTGACACGGAAATGGTGCGGCGTGCGGCGGATACCTTTATCGATCAGAATCAGAAGTTGAACGGTGTCCGTGCCGGAAAAGCCAGCTACTCCCACGTGGTCGCACTGCTGCTTTCTTATTACGCGGGAGAAGCTTCGTATCTTCAACCCTGATATCCCTCTTCCCCGTTGGCTGACCGTTTACCTTCTGCCCGGGAAGAGGCACATCGGGTTTTCGTCTTTACTGCGCGGGTGCGGCGGGTGCCGCCTCTGCTGCCTGCGCAGCCTCCGGTGCGGGCGCCGGCTGCGGCTGCGGCTGTGACGGATCGAAGTTTTCCGGCGCGGTGACACGGCCGTCCTTGCCGAAGGTAACCTCCACACCGCCGACCGCGATCTTCGTGTTTTTTATCATCTTGCCGTCCTCACCGAAACAGTAAAGCTCCGGCCACTGCCCGGACCAGCCGACATAAGGGATACCGTTGCTGTCAAGCAGATAGGCGTCCTTGCCGATGACCTGAAGTCCTGTCAGGAGCTTGCCGCCCTGCGCGGGATCCAGATAATGCCAGCCGAGCGAATCCTGGAACCACCCCGTCTGAACGGCTCCGTTGTCCGAAGGCTCGCAGACATAGCGTTCACCGTTATATTCCACCCAGCCGTACTGCTTGCGGTAATTGATATACAGATACGTCTTGTCACCGCGCGTGGTGAATCCCTCCGGGATGATGAAATTGAACAGATCCTTATAAAGATGGTTGACATCCACACGATAACCGATGCCCTTGATCTGGCCGTGGCTGGAAGACTGCCACATCGTATATTCACCGTTGTACTCCAGTTTGTCACTGTACTGAGCGATCCATTTGTCATATTTGATGTTGCCCAGACGGGACTGGAACCAGTTGCGGTAAGAATACACCATCGGATAGTACCCCGCAGCCGCGATCACATCGCAGAAAGCGGTGACAATGGTTGCCTGATCCTGCGGAGAGATCCCTTTCAGGGAGGAATCCTCATAGTCGATCGCCACAGGGAAGCTCACCGTATAGGGCGCGATCGCGTTCAGGACCATGGTCGCTTCCGCCTGTGCCGCTTCCACGGACTTGGCATAAGAGTAGAAATAGACGCCGGTGCGCATACCGACCGCGTTGGCTCCCTTCATGTTGGCGACAAACTGCTCATCGATCCCCTTCTCCGTTGAGCCGACGCGGACCAGCGCAAACTGCACACCGTCATCCTTGACCGCCTGCCAGTTGATCGCTCCCTGATACTTGGAGACATCGATACCGGCCGCATAGTGTGTCGCGGCCTGCGCCTGCGATCCGGCCGCAGGCGATCCGACCGCCAGTACCAGCATACACAATGCGCCGAGCAGACCTGCCAGCTGTTTTCTGCAACGATTTTTTTCCGGCTTCTTCATTCATTTTCCCCCGTATGACAGTTTTGACTGAACGCCATGCCGATCAGAATGTACAGCATCGGCGTTGCGGATACCGTGCGGAAGGTAACTGCCTGCACGGCACCAAGAGTTACCATAGCAAATAAAGCGGCGAGCGTCAAGCCGTTTCGCGGCTGCTTCAGGCGCGCGCAAAGCTTGACGCATGCGGAAAGCATAAACACGGACCAGCTGACTGCGGCAAGGATACCCTCATCGATGAGGACCGTGAGCATCTCCGCGTGAGCGTTGGTCAGTCTTGCCGCTCCGAAAGCCGTGGTCACGAGCAGATTGATATGCGGAGAGGCATAGGCATAGACGGCGAAATTATCCGGGCCGATCCCGAACAGGCGCCGGAGTAGCGGCAGCTCTCGCCACAGTTCCCAGGAAATGCGCCAGATCGCTCCGCGGCCGTTACCGAATTCATCGGAAGCGTGCGTGATCAGCGGTACCGACGTGAATCTGCTCCTGTCGAGTCTGGCTGCCGGATCGATCCATTGAAACAGCCGGATCGTCGCGGATGGTTCGGACCAGAATAGCGGAAGCAAAAGGATCCCGCAGAAGATCAGCAGAAGAAGGAGCGCAAATATCCCCCGGAAAAAACGGGGGCCGCGGCCGGTCTCCGATCGAAATGCCGAAAATGCGAGCATGGCGGGAATACTGATGCCAAGAATGATAAGCCCTGCACTTGCTCCCTGCGAGATGGCGGACAGATCCACCAGCAGCAACAGAAGCAGCGCACCCACACGACCGGTCATCGAAAGGGCATTTTTCCTGACCGGGTTCTCCTTCACAGACCGGGCATCATCTCTTCTCAGCAGCACCGCACAGGCCACTGCACAGGCCATCGCCAGATAACCGCAATACCAGTCCACATTCCCGATCGTGGAGACAAAGGAATAGTCAAATCCCCTGAAGGGCAGGATCGGCAGGCCGAGGCGGTCGGTGATCGCGAGGAGGAGAACCGCTCCCGCACAGAGACAGCCGATGAACGCCACCGGTTTCAGCCTTACAGGGAACAGTCGTGCGAAAAAGTAGAACGCGATAAACAAAAGTTCCGTAAGCCACCCCAGATGCCATCCGGTCGTTCCCCAGAGAGATTCCGTCCGGTCAAAGGACAGCAGATGGCTGCAGGTCAGAAAAAAAGCATAACTCAGTGCTGCCGCATCCGTCAGGCAGAACCGTTTGGAGAGCTTTGCGCGGCCGGCCTTCACCAGCCGGATCACCGCACATAGAAAAAGCGGGACGATAAACGGCAGAGAGACCAGACGATAGGCCTCAAACTTGGCGTTTCCCAGATCGCGGTAGCCGTCCTTCATGTAGAAAGAGAGCACGGGGATCAGCACGAAAAGATACGCCGCAAAAAGGATCCCGCCGATCCGTTCCGCTGACGGAAGCTTCTTCGTTTTTGCGTTTTCCGCGCCGCTCACACCCGGAACCGGTAGCCCACGCCCCATATCGTCTCGATGTACTGCGGGTTGGATGTGTCCGCCTCGATCTTCTCCCGGATCTTTTTGATGTGCACCGTCACCGTGGCGATATCTCCGACGGAGTCCATGTTCCAGATCTTGCGGAACAGTTCTTCCTTGGAAAAAACATGATTCGGATTCTCGGCAAGAAACGCCAGCAGATCAAATTCCTTGGTTGTGAAATTCTTCTCCGCGCCGTCGATCGTGACGCGTCTGGCTGTCTTATCGATCCTGAGACCCCGGATCTCGATGACGTCATTGGGTTTCACGCCGGATCCGACCAGCCGCTCATAGCGCGCAAGGTGTGCTTTGACGCGGGCCACCAGCTCCGACGGAGAAAACGGCTTGGTGATGTAATCATCCGCGCCGAGTCCCAGTCCGCGGATCTTGTCGATATCATCTTTTTTGGCCGACACCATCAGGACCGGGATATCCTTGTTCTCGCGCAGCTGCCGGCAGACTTCGAATCCGTCCATTCCGGGCAGCATCAGATCAAGGATCACCAGATCAAAATCCTTTTCCAGCGCGGCTTTCAGTCCGCTCTCACCGTCCGCGCACACCTCTACCGTAAAATCGGAAAGCTCCAGATAATCCTTTTCCAGATCGGCGATCGACTCCTCATCCTCGATGATCAGGATCCTGCTCATGAATTACCTCCTCTCGCAACATCATTCAGGAAACGTCACTGTCTCCGGTTCGTTCCTGATACTTCCTTAACACGATATGCATCGTAGTCCCCTCGCCCTCCTTACTGGTTGCCCAGATATAGCCGCCGTGGTCCTCGATGATCTTTTTCACGATCGAAAGACCGATCCCGGAACCGCCGACACGGGAATTGCGGGACGCGTCCGTGCGGTAGAAACGGTCAAAGATATTTGCCAGATCCTTCTGCGGGATCCCGCGCCCGTTGTCTTCGATCTCGATACGGATCGCGTCAACCTCGTCAAGGATACGGATATCGATCAGACCGGAGCCGTCATCACGGCCGAGATACTTGACGCTGTTACCGACAATATTGCCGATCACACGGGACAGCTGTTCCGGATCCGCAATGATCCGCGTGCCGGGCGAGGTGAGGTTCGCAAAATCCAGTTTGATCCCGCGGCTCTCCAGATCCATGCCGAGCTCATCGACACAGTCACTGAAATAATCCGCCACGTCGAGCCGCTGGAAATGGTAGGGGATCCGGTTGTTATCGATACTGGAGTACAGCGTGAGCTCATTGATCAGGCGGTTCATATCCTCCGCCTTGTTGACGATCGTGCGCAGGTACTTCTCCCTCTTTTCCGGCGTGTCGGCGACGCCCTCCAAAAGCCCTTCGGCATAGCCCTTGACGGTGGTGATCGGTGTCTTGAGATCATGGGAGATGTTGCTCACCAGCTCCTGATTCTGTCTCTCATGGAGAAGCTTCTCCTCCGCCGACTCCTTGAGCCGCAGCCGCATATCCTCATAACTCCGGTAGAGCTCGCCGATCTCTCCCTTCTTTTCCGAATCCTGTGTCGCTTCGGCATCCAGCAGCCGGTACTCAAAATCGCCGTCGCGGATGTGCTGCATCGCGTGATTGAGCTCGTTGATCGGCCCGGTCACACCCCGGCTGATCCAGACTGTCAAAAGAAGGCTGGTAAAGGTGAGCACCAGCGCGATCGCGAGCATCTCCTCCACCCGGATCGCGTGACCGATCCCCGCCAGCACACCGGTGATAAGGACTAACGGCAGGATGACCATGGTGATTCCGTTCACGATCAGTTTGGTCTTTAGTCTCATGTTTTTCCCGATTCTCGGAACATTTGTGGTAAAATATCTTTGTTATGGTTTCGATGCTGAAAAAGATGCTCCGGGGAATATGTGCATGCCGCACGGCTCTTTGTCTGTCTGCGGTCCTGTTGCTCTTCCCCCTGTGCGCGCTCCCGGTCCATGCCTCTGCGGAAAGCGCCGTTTTCATCACTCAGTCCGCCGCTCTGGAAACTTCTACGGTTCGCGGCCTTCTTGCCGATATCAGCGCGGATGTCCGCGGCCCCGCGTCTTCTTACACGCTGACCATAGATTCCTGCGCCGGTGACGATGTCAAGGCACTCCTGCAGGGGACGCGCTATGATCTGATCGAGTGTTACGACCTGTCCCTCACGGCGGTAAATTCACAGAACATCACGCGCAATCCGCAGTTCGGCGATGTGACGATCACCATTCCGCTGGGTTCTTCCATGAATCCCGAAAAGGGCACCTTCGCGATCTACACGATCAACACCGACGGTTCGCTTCAGAAGATTTCCTGCTCCGTCATCTACGGCAATTCCTCCGCTTACGCGGTACGGTTTCTGACGATCCACTTCTCAACCTATGCGATCGTTTATACCTCCGGCGGTTCCACCCGCGTCACCGGTTCCCGCAGGAATTCCTCCGCCTCCTCGGGCATCACTTCGATCACAAATAATAATAACACAAACGCCGAAAACGGCGCATCCAACCGAAATGACGGTTCCGGAACGGGAAACAGCGGGACGGGGGCATCGGGATCCGGAAACAGAACAGGCACCGTGACCAACGGCGCGTCCAATGCTTCGGCATCGACAGGATCCTCTACTGCGATCGCCGCCTCGGCAAACGGCAAGGATCAGAACGGGAAAGGGCCGGACGGCAAGGATCCTTACTATGACAATCCAAAGACCGGTGATCGGCGCTACTACAGCACGATCTCTGCCGCTATTCTCGTCACGGCCTTCCTCTTCTTCGTGATCGCACGTTCAAAAAAGCGGATCAGCCGCTAGTCAGACCACTCCGATCCTGGAAACAAACTTCTTTGTCCGTTCCTCCTGCGGATGATCGATCACATCGGCAGCCTTTCCTTTTTCCACGATCACACCGCCGTCCATAAAAATGCAGTTGTCCGCGACATCACGCGCAAAGGCCATCTCATGCGTGACGATGATCATCGTGGTGTCCTTTTGCGCGAGCTCCCGGATCACGCGGAGCACCTCGCCGGTAAGTTCCGGATCCAGGGCGCTCGTCGGCTCGTCAAAGCAGAGGATATCCGGCTTCATCGCCAGAGCCCTGGCGATCGCCACGCGCTGACACTGCCCGCCGGACAGCTGATGCGGATAATTATCCCTGCGGTCGGACAGACCCATGGTGTCAAGAAGAGCCGTGCCCTCCGCGATAATAGCCTCCTTCTTTGCCGCGTTCAGCTCCTTTCTTTCTTTCGCAATGAGTATCGGTGTGAGGGTTACATTCTCCAGCGCCGTGTACTGCGGGAACAGATGGAACGCCTGAAACACCAGGCCGAAATGCAGACGCTTCTTCCGGATCTCCCGCTCGCGGTAGGTGTTCTTCTCGTTTCCGTCGAACATGACGTCGCCGTTGACGACGATCCGTCCGGCATCCGGTGTTTCAAGAAAATTCAGGCACCGTAAGAGCGTCGTCTTGCCGCTTCCCGAGGAGCCGATGATAGACAGTGTCTCTCCACGCTCCATGGAAAAGGTGATGTCCGACAGCACCCGCGTCTCTTCGAAATTCTTTTGCAGATTCTGCACTTCCAGTAACGACATGGCAATTCCCTTTATCGGAAATAATCCAGCTTCTTCTCGATCCTGCCAAACAGCATCGTCAGCAGTCCCGAGAAGAGCAGGTAGAATACGCCCGTGTAGAATAACGGCCACACGATCCCGGCACTCTTGATAAATGCCTGTCCGCTCCAGATGATCTCATAGACCGCGATCACGCGTGCAAGCGATGTGTCCTTGACCAGTGTGATGATCTCGTTGGACATCGGCGGCACGATCCGTTTGATCACCTGCAGGAGCGTGATCTTAAAAAAGATCTGCCTTCCGGAAAGTCCCAGCACCTGCCCGGCTTCCTGTTGCCCGACCGGGATCGACTGGATCCCCCCGCGATAGATCTCGGAAAAATAGCAGGCATAGTTGACAACGAATGCCACCAGCGCGGCGACAAATCTTCCGTTGTCACCGGAACCCCAGACATTATTGCCCAACATGATCCCCGGACCATAGTAGATGATAAGGAGCTGTAAAAGAAGCGGCGTCCCCCGCACGATCCAGATCAGGAAACGTATCGGGAGACGCAGCACCGAAAATCTCGACATGGAACCAAAGCTGATGATCAGGCCCAGCGGAAGGGCAAAGACCAGCGTCAGCACAAACAGCCGTACTGTCGTTAAAAATCCTTCTAAAAGAGAACTTGTGACGGTCAGGAACACGAGTCTGTCAGCGCTTGATCAGCGATTCCTGTACACCGTATTTCTGCGCGGTTTTCTGCATTTCTCCGCTGGCGTACAGTTTGTTGAACTGCTCGGTGATATAGGCAGCCAGATCGCTCCCCTTCCGGCAACCGACGCCGTATTCCTCCGTGGTCAGCTCCAGTGTGTGCGTGAGCTCCGGGTAGCTCGTGCCCTCACCGATCATCGCTCCCGCCATCAGAAGGTCGATGATCGCCGCGTTACTCGTGCCCGCCTGCACTTCCATCAGCGTGTCACTCTGTGCCGTTACCGCCGTGTAGTTCAGCTTATTTTCCTCTGCCGCGGCCTCACCGGCACTACCGGCCTCGACGGCAAACGCCAGTGCTTTCAGGCTCTCGACGTCTTTGTACTCGTTTGCTGTCGCCGCAGGCAGGATGACGACCTGCGCATTGTTGCAGTAAGGCTCCGAGCAGGTCATGGCGTTCTTCACCTCATCCGTGAGCGTCATGCCGTTCCACACGCAGTCGATCGATTTGTTATTGAGTTCCAGGATCTTGTTGTCCCAGTCGATCTCCACGAACTGTGCCTCCACGCCCAACGACTCTGCGATCGCGCGCGCCATGTCCGCGTCAAATCCGATCCACTCGCCGTTCTCCTGATAATCCATCGGCGCAAAATCCGTGATCCCGACGACCAGGGTGCCTTTTTCCTTGATGTAGGCGATGTCGCTTTCCCCGCCTGCACCCGCGTCGGCGCCGCCGGCATCTTTGGCTCCTCCGCAGGCCGCGAGCGAAAACGCACATACACCCGCGAGAATCATTGCCAGAATGCTTTTCCTGTTTCTCCTCATTTTCTTCTTCCTCCCTTTTTCTGCTACATGATCAGATCTGTCTGATCCCGTTGCTCTTCGTCATTACCGGACATGCTACGCTCCACTGTCCGCCGCGATCTTCCAGCGCTGCAGTTCACCCTGCGCCGTGCGCGGGAAAGGTCTTGCCCACAGGGAGATCGCCCGGATCTGCCGGCTGTTGGAGATCTTTTTGTTGAATTCCTCCACCTGATCCCAGATCTCCTCACGCGTCCGATGCCGCAGCACGACCGCCAGCTTCAGCTCCTCCCCGTCCAGATAGACCGCCGTCTCCGAACCGATCCTGCGGTTCAGTTCCTCCTCCCATTCCGGACAGAATACTTTTTCCCCGTTGGGAAGAAGCAGCACCTCGTCCTTTTTGCCCAGCACGATAAGGCGTCCCTCTTCGTCGATATGTCCGAGATCCCCGGTATGCAGCCAGCCGTCGGCATCGATCTTCGCGGCCGTCGCCTCCGGATCGTGGTAATAACCGACCATCGTGTTCGGCGTCTTCAGGTAGATCTCGCCGTCTCGCGCGATGCGGAATGTCGTGCCGGGACAGGGACGCATGGCGTAAATATGCTTCGGATCCGTGCTCACCGCGATACCGCTGCTGGTCTCCGTCAGACCGTAACCGTGCATAACGCGGATGCCTCTCTTGAACAGAGCACGGAAGATCGATTCGTCGCAGGGCGTCCCGCCGATGATGATCGTGCCGAGATTCTTGTTGAGGGCGTCCATAGAGAGCATGTACTTTAACAATGCGGGAACCACCGGGATAAAATCGGGTTCGAACATGTTGGGATCCTGAAGAGCATGCCGGATCCCGCGGGAAAGCGCGATCCTGGCACCGATCGTCATCGGCCAGAGAATGCCCGACACAAATCCGAATACATGCCAGAGCGGAAGCATCGAAAGAACCAGATCGTCACTGGTACCGTGCGCGGTCTGCTGGCCCCCCCACGCATCCCTGAGAAGAGCTTCCTGCGTCAGCACGACGGCCTTGTACCATGCCGTCGTCCCGGATGTAAAAAACAGAAGTTTGCCGCCGTCCTCGATCTCTCTGTTTTCCGGATAGACGCCGGCGACGCCCTCTTCAGCCTGTTCATCCAATTGGGCTGCGCGGCGTTCGTTGATATAGTCACCGAAGGCCCTTCGCCCTTCCCTGTCCGCAGCATAGAGAGAGTCTATACCGCAGTGCTTCACAAGCTCGATCATCTGCTCCGGGGGAAACAATACATCGATCAGAACGGTTCGCTTGCCCGCGATCACGGCAGCAAGCATGGTGATGATCCAACGCGCGGACGCGTTGGCATAGAGACCCACACAGGTGCAATCCTCTCGGCGGTATCGATTGGCGAGCTCCATAACGCGCAGATAGAGCTCATGGTAGGTGATCTTCACCTGCTCCTCATACTCTGCCGAAAGGATCGCCGTGTTGTCGGGACAACGCTCATTCAGATCCGTGAGCATTTCTTCAAATGTAGAATATCTGCGATCCGCCATAACGTCTCCGAGAGGATTCGAACCTCCGACCCCTCGCTTAGGAGGCGAGTGCTCTATCCAGCTGAGCTACGAAGACCCGCGCATATGCGCACAAACACTTTACCACAGAATCAGTAAAATAGCAAACCGGCGCGGTGCCCCTACCGGATATCGATCTCCGGCGGCTGATCGATCTGGCTGCCGACATATTTGCCGTCCTTCTTCCGCTGCTTCACGCACTCCGTGAGGAGGTACTCGATCTGCCCGTTCACCGAGCGGAAGTCATCCTCCGCCCAGGCGGCGATCGCGTTGTAGAGGCTTTCGTTCAGCCGCAGGGGCACCTGTTTCTTCTCTGCCATGGCTTCAGTACAGCGAACCGCTGTTCACGACCGGCTGTGCATCATGGTTGCCGCACAGGACCACAAGCAGATTGGAGACCATGGCCGCCTTGCGTTCCTCATCGAGTGACACAACGCCATCCTCTTTGAGTTTATCAAGCGCCATCTCCACCATTCCGACTGCACCGTCAACGATCATCTTGCGGGCATCGATCAGCGCCGAGGCCTGCTGCCTCTGAAGCATGGATGCCGCGATCTCCGGCGCATACGCCAGATAAGTGATCCGTGCGTCGATGATCTCTATACCGGCGGTTTCCACCTTGCTCTGGATCTCTTCCTTGATCCTCTTCGCCACCAGCTCGGTGGATCCGCGCAGGCTGCCGTCATCCGCCTGTCCGTCGCCGGTCGTGTCGACATTCTGTGCCATATCGTAGGGATAGAGCTTTACAATGTTCCGGACCGCCGCGTCACTCTGCAGGGACAGGTATTCCTTGTAATTATCGACCGTAAAGACCGCGGATGCCGTGTCCGTCACGCGCCACATCACCGCGACACCGATCTCCACCGGATTGCCGAGCACATCATTGACCTTCTGCTTGGCATTGCTCAGCGTCATGATCTTTAAGGAGATCTTCTTGCCGCTTCCGCCGACCTTGACCTGCGTTCCGTTCTGCGCCGCGATGACCAGCGGATGCGCCTTTGCCTCCACATCACCGCTCTGTCCGAGATGGGTCTCGGCTGCGGGATTGACACTCACACAGAAGGGATTCACCCAGTAAAAGCCCGCGTCTTTGAGGGTGCCGACATAGGAACCGAAGAGCGTGAGCACCAGTGCTTCCTGCGGACCGAGCACCTTGAGACCCAGGAACGGGATCCAGCCGAGGCAGAGCCACAGGATACCGATGATCATAAGCAGGCCATTCGCTGCCGCGCCGAAGATCGTTACCGGGATCGCCGCGATGTAGAGGATGATCCAAAGTGCCAGCATCGCAAATCCGTTGCTGTTTTTGTTCAGAACCTTTTCTTTCATTTCTCTTCTCCTTCTCCGGATTATTTGCGCGACACCACGCCGCTCAATTCATCCTGATATCATAATGATATCATATAAAATCGTTTTGTCAACATCTTTTTTCGTTTTTTATGTGAGATGCACAGAATGGCCGTCCCGTACGGCTTCCGTGAGATTTCCCCGATCGTCGTAGACCAGCTTCAGAGAAAAAAACGGCGCATTTTGCTGCAGAAGCTTCAGAAAGATCCGGTCTCCCTCCCAGATCGGGAGGGCATAGATCTCCTCCCATGAAACCCAGGCCAGCTCGCCTTCCCTGCATTCCGGCAGATCGGTATCATCCGAGACCGGCATTCCCGATGCGCCCCGCATTTTCCGGGCCGTAAACAGAAACATATACTCCGTGGTCTCACGGTAAACAAAGGTGACAATGCCCCGGAATGCGAGTTCATCTGCCGTCAGACCGGTCTCTTCGCGCATTTCGCGACGGATACAGTCCTCGGGACTCTCGCCCGCTTCCATATGTCCGCCCACGCCGATCCACTTGTCCCGGTTGATGTCCCGTTCTTTTTTCGTGCGGTGGAGCAGAAGCAGACGGCCGTTGTGTTCGGGATAGCACAGCGTTGTGTTTTCGATCATAGGGAAATGTCAATGACGGAGGGCTCTGTCGGGAAATTGAGAAAGCCCTGCATCCAGATGTTGCCCTTAAAGCGCCGGCCGACTGCCGGTTCACCATAGAGATCTTTTTCGTTGATCGCGACATCAAAGAGCAGATCATTGCAGTTGAGGCGCATAACGATGACATGCTCGCGCGTCAGGAAATTCGTGGTCCTGCGGAAATCGAGGATCTCGCCGATGACGGAATACTGATCGCATTCCACGCCGTAGGGCATGAAACAGGTATCCACCAGCGTGTAGATATCCTCCGTCCGTGCCTTCCTGGTGAGCGCGGTATACATATCCATATCATAGAGCGTGAGGGTTTCGATCGCGTCCTCGTCCCCGCCGCGCGCCGCAGCGATCACCTGATTCCTGCCCACGGCCTTGCGCCTGAGATCCTCGCGCTGTTCGCTGGTCTTGGCGATCGGCATCATGATCATGCCGGACAGAGACAGTGCGGACAGCGTTACCGTGATCTCCGCCGAAGGAAATCTGCCGTCCTCCACCGCCCGCAGCCAGGTGATCCGGTTCTGCAGGTAAAAGATCATCGTCACACCGACGCGAAGCTCATCGCAGACACCGGCATAGGAATCCTGCGCGGCATGCCGCTCAATGCTCACCTCTTCCGCCGTGCTCACACCGGTCCCCCGCAGATAGGGATAGTAAAAATCATAGATAAAATGGTCCGTTTCGTCGAGCTCCCCGCAGATGGCCAGACCGATGCCGGATCCGAAATCCCGCTCGAACTGCGCGAGCAGCGGATCTCCCTGTGTCTGGTCGCCGCCCGCCGGCTGTTCTTTTTGCGTAAGCGAAGTGTAGACGCGACGGTCCGCGTCCTGAACGGCATCTCCTATGATCTTGTGAAGGCTTCTCCGGTCTCTTACTTCCGAGAATCCGATCGCCCGCAGATACTGATGCAAATGCTGTCTCCCTTTCACTCCGCCTTTATGACTTCCTTGCCGCCCATGTACGGCTGCAGTGCTTTCGGGATCCTGACGGAACCGTCCGCGTTCAGGTTGTTCTCCAGAAACGCGATCAGCATACGCGGCGGCGCGACCACCGTATTGTTCAGCGTGTGTGCCAGATAATTGCCCTTTTCGCCCTTAATGCGGATCCGCAGACGCCTCGCCTGCGCGTCACCGAGATTCGAGCAGCTGCCGACCTCGAAATACTTCTTCTGTCTGGGCGACCAGGCTTCGACATCACAGGATTTCACCTTGAGATCCGCGAGGTCACCGGAGCAGCATTCCAGCGTACGGACCGGAATATCCAGACTGCGGAACAGATCGACCGTGTTTTTCCAGAGGCGGTCGTACCATATCTTCGATTCTTCGGGCTTGCAGACGACGATCATCTCCTGCTTTTCAAACTGATGGATACGGTAAACGCCGCGCTCCTCCACGCCGTGCGCACCTTTTTCCTTGCGGAAGCAGGGAGAATAACTGGTCAGCGTCTGCGGCAGCTGTTCCTCGGGAATCTGCTGGTCGATGAATTTGCCGATCATCGAGTGCTCGCTGGTGCCGATCAGGAACAGATCCTCCCCCTCGATCTTGTACATCATGGCATCCATCTCGGGGAAGCTCATCACGCCCTCAACCACGGCCGCATGGATCATGAACGGCGGGATCACATAGGTGAAACCGCGATCGATCATGAAGTCTCTCGCATAGGCAAGAACAGCCGAATGGAGTCTCGCGATATCGCCCATCAGATAATAGAAGCCGTTGCCCGCGACGCGCCTTGCCGCGTCAAGATCGATGCCGTTCAGTTTTTCCATGATATCCGTGTGATAGGGGATCTCAAATGCCGGTACGAACGGTTCACCGAATTTTTCTATCTCCACATTACAGGAATCATCTTTGCCGATCGGCACAGAATCGTCGATCATCTGCGGAATGACGAGCATCTTTTCGCGAAGCTGTTCATCCACCTCGCGCTGTTTCTGTTCCAGCTCTTTGATGCGCTCGCCGTCCTGCGCGACCTGTGCCTTGACCTTGTCCGCTTCTTCCTTTTTTCCCTGCGCCATCAGCGCGCCGATCTCCTTAGAGACCTTGTTTCTGTTCGCGCGTAGCTCATCCGCTTCCTTCTGTGTCTCGCGGCTCTTTTTGTCGAGCTCGATCACCTCGTCTACAAGCGGAAGCTTCTCATCCTGAAACTTCTTTTTGATGTTCTCGCGAACTGCATCCGGGTTCTCTCTGACAAATCTGATGTCTAACATAGCTCCTCCCTGTTCTCTTATCTGCTCTCTCTTATCATGACAAGACTCTTGCTCGTCCGGGTTTCTCAACAAATTCAGGAAAGTGTCTGCGACAGCGCTCGCTCCAGTGCCTGCTGTTCCTCCGTGCCAAGCTCCAGTTCGCTCCTGCCGTCGACCACCTCTTTGACATAGGTGTAATTACCGTCGGGGCTGTGAACGGAATTCAGGATCAGACCGTTGTTCTCCTCGTTCAGAAGTGCGAGCGCGAAAGAAAGCTTCCCGCCCATCTGATTGAACGCGTCATATTTGATCACACCGATCCGGTGAAAACAGCGGTCAAGCATCACCTGCTGTTTTTCCAGTGTGCGCTGTACATCGTGCGCCGTCTCGGTCAGCACATCATTGGCTTCAAAGAGATGGATGATCTCGGTCTCCAGACTGGTCGTGTTCTTACCGCGCATCAGTTTCCGCAGACGTTTGTCCAGATCCTTGATCTGCTTCTGTTGTCTGAGAACGAAAACAAGCAGCACCACACACAGGATCAGCAGCACAAGAAACAGCGCGAGGGTTTCAAAAGTCAGTCCGCCCGGCAGCACCACCGTGTTCGTCAAAACGATCGCTCTCATCTCACACCCGGTTCTTCAGGCGTTCCACGATCCTGTCAAGATCGTCGCCGCTGTAGAAATCGATCTCCAGTTTTCCCGCGCCGGATCCGTCTCCCGTGATCGCAACTTTCGTTCCAAGCGATTCCGTAAGCCTCTCCTCCAGGTCACGGTAAACGGTTTCCAGATTGTGATCCTTCCCCTTGGACTTGCGCTGCTTCTTCGGACGGTCCAGACTTTTGACCAGCTTTTCCGTGTCACGGACGCTCAGATTTTCGTCAAAAACCTGCTGCGCAAGCCGGATCTGCTCAGCAGCATCCTCCACCGGGATCAGCGCGCGCGCGTGTCCGGCAGTGAGCATTTCATCGATCAGCATCTGCTGCACTTCATCGGTCAGTTTCAGAAGCCGCATGGAATTCGTGATCGCCGTACGGCTCTTGGACACACATTCCGCGACTTCATCCTGCTTCAGATGATAGTCCTCGATCAGCTTCTTATATCCCTTCGCTTCTTCAATGGAATTCAGGCCCTCGCGCTGAATGTTTTCGATCAGTGAGATCACATCCAGTTCCTGCTCGCTCAGATCATTTTTGACGATCGCAGGGATCTCTTTTAATTCCGCTTTATGCGCGGCACGCCAGCGACGCTCACCGGCGATGATCTCATAATGATCGCCCTTTTGCGCGACAAGGATCGGACTGATCACCCCGTGCTTCCGGATCGATTCCGCCAGTTCGTTTAATTTGTCCTCATCGAACTTCTTGCGCGCCTGCGTTTTGTTCGGCTCGATCTCCGTGATGCGGATGCTCTGTACCACCTGTCCTTCGGGAAGCTTCACGCCGGCAACATCCGCCGCCGGCACTTTCGCCGGGATCAGGTTTTCCAGTCCGCCGCCCAGGCCTCTTCTCTTTGCCATATACGTTCTCCTTTATTGTTTTTTCAGAAATACCTTATATCTATTTCCGTTCTTTGATCGTAGTTCTGCAAAACACCATGTCTTCTCTTGAACCGGATCAACGCTGATCAGATCTTTCTCTCGGCCACCTCTTTGGCAAGCAACCGATAGGCCTCCGCGCCCGCCGACTTTGGCTCATATAAATTGATGGGCTGCCCGTAGCTCGGCGCCTCCGCAAGTCGGATATTGCGGGGGATCAGCGTTTTGTACACGTGCTCTCTGATATTGCTCTTCACATTCTCCACCACTTCATAGGCGAGATTTGTCCGGGAATCATACATCGTGAACACGATCCCATCCATTTCCAGCCCTTCATGCAGGCGCGTCCGGATCAGATTGACGGTGTTGATCAGCTGGCTGAGACCATCCAACGCATAGTACTCGCACTGGATCGGAACCAGAACCGTATCTGCCGTGGTCATCGCGTTGATCGTGAGCATGGATAAGGAAGGCGGGCAGTCGATGATGATGAAATCATAATCTTTCCGGACGTCCTTCAGTTTGTCGCGAAGGATGTATTCCTTGTTCTCAAGATCGATGAAATCAATCTCCGCTCCGGACAGATTGACATTCGCAGGAAGCAGGTCCATACCGCCGGCGACATTATGTATCACACATTCCCCGAAATTTTTTTCATCCAGTAACATCTCATAAATGGTGGCGTCCAGTTCATTTTTCTTCACACCGAGTCCGGTGGTTGTGTTGCCCTGCGGATCCGTATCGATCACCAGGACGCGTTTTCCCATTTCCGCGAGACAGGCGCTCAGATTGATCGCCGTTGTCGTCTTTCCCACGCCGCCCTTCTGGTTTGCGATCGCGATTGCTCTTCCCATACTCTCTCCTCTTGTTCCAAAATCCATCTTTTTGAATAAGCTTTTCCATTGTAATGCCGTTTTTTGATTCTGGCAACCATGTTTTCTCAAAAAAGAAATGTTTCATGTGAAACATTTCTTTTGTTATTCAACATATGGTATTTAATGTTTCATGTGAAACATTTGGTTGTGATTTTTGTCGAACGGTGAAAAATGTTTCACATGAAACCTTTTGCCCAGTCGTTTGACCGGGCCAAAGATGACAGATCTTCTGATCGGGTGTTCTTAGAATCGGATCTCCTTCGACGGCGCCGTGAATGAGGAAATGGTCGCTACAGCCTCCGAGAAATAGAGAACCTGTGTATTGCCGTCGTTCTCATCATACATTCTTCGGAGTTCGGGATAATGGTCGAGCATATCTTTCTTTGCCTCGATCCGATCGTCGTTCAGGAGCTTCCCGGCAACGCGGATCCATTCCCCGTTCTTGAATCCGCAGATCTCCACCTTGGCGTTCGCTGCGATCTGTTTGGAAACCTCTTTGGATTTCCCGGTCTGGATATAAAGCTTGCCGTCAAAAACATTTACGGTACCGAAAGGTCTCACCCGCGGCTGGTCTCCATCGATCGTCGCCACATAATAGGTGCCGCATTCTTTTAAGAATTCGTATACGCGTGTGATGTTGTCCATGTTTTTACCTCCTTTTTATAGTTCTTGCTTTTCGTCGGCCTGAAATGTTGCGATTTGCCTTTCGGCCGAAACACCTACCAAACAAAAGGGATGACCCGGTATCTGATACGTTTTTTATAATCCGAATATCCTGCCAGTCCTTCTTCAAGGACCTTTTCTTCGTTGCGGATGCGCTTGGCAATGATCGGAATGTAAACGAGCATGATGACAAAAGAGATGACCGAGCCAAGGACAAGGGGCATGGACAGGAACAAAAGAAACGTGCTCATATACATGGGATGGCGCACAACTCCGTAAAGTCCGGTGTCAATGACCTTCTGATTCTCCTGAACCTCGACCGTTCGGGAAAGATATTCGTTCTCCCTGAGAACTTCCGCATATAAGATATAGCCGAGCAAAAACACGGCGGTTGCAGCATAGACGATCCCCTTCGGCAGAATGATCCAGCCAAACCGGAAATTTAGTCCCGACACAATAAAAGCAGCAAGAAACATCAGTGCACTGAGCACGACAACAACTCTCTGTTCCGACTGTTCTTCTTTTGCGTTCAGTCGCTTTTTCAATAATTCCGGATTTTTCTTCATCATGACAAAGCCCGCTATCACCATGGGAATAAACAAAACCCCTATCAGAAGCCAGCCGTTCCAATAAGAAAAAGATCCTGCCGGAAGAAACAAGAGGAGTCCCGTCAGTAAAAGCCCCGCTGTCACTTTTGTGATTGCCTGTATAAACAGTTTGCCGGTCATACGATTTCCTTTCGAAAACATTTCTGTGATGATCATTCCCCCATTGTCATCAATTGTAGCATATCAGTGCCGTTCTGTTTATTCTTTTTTTGTCTTATCCCGATGCGGATCGTAATATAGAACCATCTCTCTTCTATGGTTTCTCCGGAATTTCGTCAACAGTATGGATACATTCTATATATGATGAATCCCGATTGACCGATCGTAGGTTTCTTTCCCGAATGTATTTGAAATCTTAGAAAATGCATTGACCCATGCGTATAACGGGCGTATTCTATAAAGGAGGAGTTTTGGAGACAAAAGACCTGATCCGAAAAATGAAAAAAGCCGGTTTTCGTTTCCACAGTCACGCAGCAAACCACGACTGGTATAACAGAG
Organism: Lachnospiraceae bacterium; assembly: GCA_024690605.1. GTDB lineage: Bacteria > Bacillota > Clostridia > Lachnospirales > Lachnospiraceae > Butyrivibrio. The sequence continues at coordinate 36,367 of JAILOV010000078.1, forward strand.
GTGGCGACTGGGAGCAGATTCCCCGCCACACCACCATGAATGATAAGGTTGCTAAGAACATCCTGAAAAAATGGGGATTGAAATAACAGAAAATACAGATAAGGAGAATCCTATGAAAACAGCTTATCCGGCCTTTATCAAGGAAGATGATGGTTTATTCATTGTATACATTCCGGATTTTAACGGATTTACACAGGGGCGTGATTTTTGCGATGCGATTGAAATGACACGGGATTACATCGGAAACTGCATTGTTGGTGCAAGCGGAGATGATATGAACTTCCCTGAGATTTCCTCTGCGAAAGAGGCACAGAAAAAAGCTAAGAAAAACCATGCCGAGGAATACATCAGCGGCACGCTTACCTATGTTGATGTAGACGTAGATGCACACCGTGTTGCCGTGAAAAACCTGTCCGTAAAGAAAAACTGCACGCTACCTTTATGGCTTGAACAAAAAGCAGCGGCTATGGGTATCAATTTCTCTCAGGTTCTGCAGGATGCTTTGAAAGAGAAGCTTCGACTCGCATGACCGACCGCTTCGACATCATCGTTATCGGCGCGGGGCATGCAGGCTGTGAGGCTGCACTGGCCTCCGCGCGCCTGGGTCTGGAAACGCTGATCCTTACGATGAGCGTGGACAATATCGCGTTCATGCCCTGCAATCCGCACATCGGCGGTTCCTCCAAGGGGCATCTGGTCCGGGAGATCGACGCGCTGGGCGGCGAAATGGGGAAAAATATCGACAAGACCTTTCTGCAGTCCCGGATGCTGAACACTTCCAAGGGACCGGCCGTACATTCCCTGCGTGCACAGGCAGACAAGCTTGCCTACTCCATGGAGATGCGGCGGGTGCTGGAGGCACAGGAACACCTGACCATAAAACAGGCCGAGGTTTCTGCGTTATTGACGCAGAGACAGTCTGTGTATCGGGTGACCGGTGTCCGGATCGCGACAGGTATCATCTACCACGCGAAAGCCGTGATCATCTGCACGGGTACCTATGGGCAGTCCCGGTGTCTTTGCGGGGAGTCGATCACCGAGACCGGTCCGAACGGCCTGCAGCGCTCGGTCGCATTTACGGATTCTCTTCGCGCCTGCGGGATCGAACTGCGCCGTTTCAAAACGGGAACACCCGCACGGATGGATGGTCGGACGGTCGATTATTCCAAAATGACGCCGCAGCCCGGAGATGTTCCGGTGATCCCGTTTTCCTATTCTACAGATCCCGCCTTCGTTCAAAAGGAGCAGGTGCCCTGCTATCTCACCTGGACCAACGAACTGACACATGAGATCATCCGGCAGAATCTGGATCGCTCGCCGATCTACGCCGGTATCATCGAAGGTGTCGGTCCGCGCTACTGTCCGTCGATCGAAGACAAGGTCGTCAAATTTCCCGATCATGAAAAACATCAGGTGTTTGTGGAACCGGAGGGCGCTTTTACCAATGAAGTCTACATTGACGGCATGAGTTCCTCCATGCCGGAGGATGTACAGGTGCGGATGTACCGCACGGTTCCCGGTCTGGAGAATGCAAAGATCGTCAAAAACGCCTACGCGATCGAATATGACTGTCTCTCTCCCGGCCAGCTGTCTCCGACACTGGAGCTGCACGCGGTCAGGGGCCTGTTTTCCGCGGGGCAGTTCAACGGATCCAGCGGCTATGAAGAAGCGGCCGCGCAGGGTCTTATTGCGGGGATCAACGCAGCAATGCAGATCCTCGGGAAAGAACCGCTTTTCATTGACCGGTCGGAGGGCTACATCGGCGTGCTGATCGACGATCTGGTGACAAAGGAGAATCAGGAACCTTACCGGATGATGACCTCCCGCGCCGAGTACCGCCTGCTCCTCAGACAGGACAACGCCGATCTGCGGCTTCGGGAAAAAGGCTACGCGGTCGGTCTGATCTCGGAAGAGCAGATCAAGGCGCTCCGGGAAAAACGCGATGCGATCGAACGGGAAAAAGAAAGATTGCGCAAGGTGATGATCGGCGCATCGGAAGAGGTGCTTTCGTTCATGGAGGCGCATGGAAGCGCGCCGCTGAAGACCGGCATGACACTGGCGGAGCTGATGAACCGTCCGGAACTCTCCTACGATATGCTCGCACCTCTGGATCCGGAAAGAACACCTTTGCCCCGGGAAGTGATCGAACAGGTGGAAATCGATCTTCGCTACGCCGGCTATATCGACCGGCAGGAGCGACAGGTCCGGCAGTTCCGGAAAGCAGAACACCGGCACATTCCGGAGGATCTGGACTATTCGCAGGTGAAATCTCTGCGTTTGGAAGCAAGACAGAAACTCATGCAGTATAAACCCCGAAGCATCGGTCAGGCTTCCCGTCTGGCAGGTGTCACGCCGGCTGACGTTTCCGTATTGCTGGTCTTTCTGGAGACTCTGCAGAACAGCTGAGCGTAACTATCCTATTTTCTCGGGACACTGTAGAATGCGCATGCCGGTCCGTCAAACAACACCCGTTCGGCATACTGCTCCTCATTTTCATAAAGCTTTTCCCATACAAAGGATCCGTCCATCGTGATCGCTGTTTCCGACGGCATAAAGCCCAGATAGGCATAGACCAGACCGTCCTGCTCACTCAGGATCACGCGGTAATCGCTTCCGCTCATCGATCGATCCGTGCTGTCCTTCGGATCCAGATGGAGCACACATTCCAGCTTCCCGTCTCCGTTCAGATCGGCATCCGTCCTGTCCGTGACGGAAAGCTCATCCTCACTGTACGGATAGATGTTCTTTGCGTTCAGCAGCTCCGTAAAAGATACCCGTCCGGGAGAAAGCATATACGGATCCGATGTGACCGTCTCCACCGTACCCTTTCCGGCAATGATCCGGTCAAAGAAAACGGCATCCTGCAACGGATAGACGGGCTGTTGTTCCGCTGTCTTCAACACCGCTCCGTCCTGCGCGGATGCGATCGTTTCATATTGCAGGATCGGCAGGTCCGTCATCTTATCATAAGACATCAGGTAAAAGGATCCCTTCACCACATCCGAAGCAGGCCGATACCAGGCATCCTCATCACCGGCAGCGAGGCGTTCATTGATGTCATCCTCAAACAGCTCCTCCGCGACGAGACCGTCATTCGAAACGGAAAGACGGCTGCATGCCGCATAGCCCATATGTCCCCAATAGGAGATGATGCCGTTTTCTCCGGGATCCGCCTGAAAAGTGGTGTGGCCCATGGTGATCTCATCATCAAGAAGCTCCACCCGGTTATTTCTGACCGTGAAACAACTCCCGTGATAGGCAGCCTCACAGTCACCGAACCGGATCAGCAGCTCCGGGATCCCGTCCTTGTCAATGTCATAAAGCCAGTAGCAGTCGATCATGTCGGCGGCTTCTTCGCTTCCGGCCGGCGTGTCCGGTCCTGATCGCGCGCGCTCCTCCCTGAGGATTTCCAGATAGCCGGATTTCCAGTCGGGTGCTGTCTGCGAAGGTTCTCTTTTTTCTACATTGTCCTCCTTCGCACTTCCATCTGAATCCGTCAATATCTGTGCGTTATCATTATCAGGATCCGCTGTCTCCGCGTGATCTGTCTTGTTGTCTGACTGCTTCGTTTCGATACTTTTGTCTTTGTCGTCGGACGCAGGAGATGTGTCCGCTTTTTGCGCACCGCAGGCACAGAGTATCAGGATCTGAGACAGACACAGCAGGATTCCGATTTTCTTTTTCATATTTTTTCATCCAATGATCTGTTGATGATTGGATCTTCTCCTTCCTCCCGAAAGCAACCGGGCAATTCATATCTTATTACCGATCAATATCTTTTCCAGAATACCGGTCCCGGCATTTTTATACGAATCCTGTTCTCTACAGAGGCTTCTTCTCCGGCATCCCCGCACGGCGCGGATACTTCGCCGGTGTTTCACCGGTCTTCTCAATAAAGAACAGTCCGTGGCCGGGCGTCACCTCCGGCAGTGTGTAGAATTCCCGCCGGATACATGTTGCGTCAAGAACAGCCAGAGCATTTTTCGCTCCGGTCAGTTCCTCTTCCGCATCCTCCAGCTTGTAGGCCAAAAACTGTCCGCCGGTCTTTAAATACGGGATCGCATATTCACAAAGGATATTAAGTTTTGCGACCGCCCGGCTCGTCGCGAGATCAAACTGCCCGCGAAGGGAATCCGTACCGGTTGTTGCAAATTCCTCCGCGCGGCCATGCAGGATCCTGACAGAACCTGCTTCTTTGAGCATGGGATCCTTATTCGTCGGCTTTCCGCTATTCTCCTGCGCGGAAACACAACGATCATCGTCAAGTCCCAGACGGTCAACCACCTCCTGCAGAAAACGGCAGCGTTTCTCCAGAGCGTCCAGCAGTGTGAGCCGAAGAGAAGGATTCACGATCTTCAGCGGGATGCCGGGGAAACCCGCACCGGTTCCGATATCGATCAGTGAACGATCCGCAAAGGAGACAAATCGCATCGGCGCGATACTGTCCAGAAAATGCTGCCGGCAGATCGCCGTCGGTTCCGTGATGCGCGTCAGGTTGATCCGTTCGTTCCATTCAACAAGCAGTGACGCGTAGTCCGAAAACTGTTCCTTCTGCGTTTCCGAGATCGTGATCCCCCATGCAGCTGCTTCTCTTTCAAACTGATCCAGGATCGTCTTTTCCATACGGCAATAAACCTCTATCTCAACCTCACAATTCAAAAACACAGCTGATCATTTCCCCATACAGAAGCGGGAAAAGATCTCATTGACAAGGTCATCACCGACTTCCCTGCCGATGATCTCACCCAGCGCACGATAGGCATTCATCAGATCGACCGTGTAGAAATCCTCCGTCATTCCCGCATCGATCGTGTGCCGGAGCGCCTTCAGCGAAGCCCGCGCCTCCTCCAGCAGATGCCGGTGCCGCGCATTGGCAACGATCACATCCGCACTGCGCCAGGTGTCATCGCGGAGCAGGAGCGTTTTCAGGGTTTCTCGCAGATCTTCCAATCCCTCTCCTGTCTTTGCGGATAATCTTACTGCCGGCATTGTTTCAGGATGATCCTGCCGCATAAGTGCTTTTTCTGTCAGTGCGCGGATCGCTATTTCAACCAAACGGTCAGCTTCGTCAGTCAGGTCGATCTTGTTCGCTACAAAGATGACCGGCTTTCCGCCGATCCGTGAAAAAATTTCTACATCCTCCGCGTGAACCGGCTGTGTGATATCCTGCACGAACAAAACCAGTTCCGCCTCATCAAGCGCCTTCTTTGCTCTTTCGATACCGATGCGTTCAACAGGATCCAGAAGCCTCCCGTCTGTCGTCACCCTGTTTTGTCTGTCAGCATCCGCTTCTGTACTGACATCATCAATGATCCCGGCCGTATCGATCAGATGCAGCGTGATCTCGCCGATGCGGACACTCTCTTCCACGGTATCTCTGGTCGTTCCGGGAATCTCCGTGACGATCGACCGCTCTGTGCCGGCCAGAAGGTTCAGCAGGGAGGATTTTCCGGCGTTCGGCCTCCCGATGATCGCCGTGCGGACACCCTGCCGGAAGAGCATCCCCTCATCGGCGTGCGACAACAGTTCTTCGACGCCCGCGGTGACCGCTTCCGCTGTTTCGGCCAGCCGTGTCCCGTATCCGTCCAGTTCTCCGGCAAAACTCTCCGGATCGTCCAGCGCAGCCTCTATGAACGCGCTTTCCCGCAGGAGGCGGTCCCGGAGCCCGTTCACCCGCTCGAAAAGTGCGCCGCTGATCTGACGCTCCGCGTTTTTCAACGCATGTTCATTATCCGCTGCGATCACATCCATGACCGCTTCTGCCTGTGTGAGATCGATACGACCGTTCAGAAATGCGCGCTTTGTAAACTCGCCGGGTTCCGCGAGCCGCGCTCCCGCTGCGAGCACGGCATCCAACACGCGATGCAGAACCAGCAGCCCGCCGTGACACTGCAGTTCCACCATATCCTCACCCGTATAGGAATGCGGTGCAATAAAACGGACCGCCATCACCTCATCGATCCGTTCCTCCGATGTATCGACAACGCAGCCGTAACGTAGTACGCCTGCCGAAAGCTCCGACAGCTGCCGTTTGCCGCGTGCGTTACGAAAAAGCGCATCCCCGACGGTGACCGCCTGTTCGCCGCTGATCCTGATGATCCCGATCCCGGCCGGTGCCTGTGCCGTCGCAATGGCCGCGATCGTGTCGTTTCTGATGGTCATGTTTCTTATACCTGTGTTTCCTGTTACTGTTTTTCCTGCGGATCTGTAATACCCGGTTCGCTGGCATGCCGGACGCTCAAAAATACGCATATCAACGGATTACCCGAAACAGAACTATGTCTCTCCGACAAGATGGATATCATAGACCAAATAAAGTCTGTCGTTAAATCCGAGGATATAATAGCATGAAAAATGTGCTTTTTCACTATCCAAACAGGAATAACTGAAACAATAAAACTCTTCGTCACCCCTCTGCACAGAAGTATTTTCCTTGACATATTCCGACTCCGGCATTTCTGCGATGTCCGGTGAGCAATCGGATGCCGCGGAGGTGAGACTCGCAAGCCGTGAGAGCCTCTGCTCGAAACGGCGCGCGTCTGAGGCTCGGCGGAGCGCCCGGCATGCCAGCGAACCGAATATTGCAGAAATGGCGGAGTCAATACCTGTATCAACAAAAAACCCCTGTGCATTTTTGCACAGAGGTATTCGCTTCAAAAACCAAGACTCCGGCGTTTCTGCGATGTCCGGTGAGCAATTGGATGCCGCGGAGGCGAGACTCGCAAGCCGTGAGAGCCTCTGCTCGAAACGGCGCTCGTCTGAGGCTCGACGGAGCGCCCGGCATGCCAGCGAACCGGATATTGCAGGAATGCCGGAGACCGGATTCTTCCTGCTAACCGAAATATTACTTCAGCGTCACCACAACCCTGCGATAAGGATCCTCTCCCTCACTGTGGGTGGTCACGAAACGGTCGTTCTGCAGCGCCGCGTGAATGATGCGTCTCTCATAGGGATTCATCGGCTCCAGCGAGACGCTCGAGCGGCTCTTCCTCACCTTGTAGGCGATGTTGCGGGCGAGGATCTCCAGCGTTTCCTTTCTGCGATCCCTGTAACCCTCGGTATCCAGCTTGACGTGAATGTAGGATTCCTCCTCGCGGTTGACGACCAACGAAACCAGATACTGCAGAGAATCCAGCGTCTGACCGCGCTTTCCGATCAGCACACCCATGTCATCTCCCTGCAGATCGATCGAGAGTGTGTCACCGACATTGTTGTAACTCGCTTCCATGTTGACCGGAAGCTGCATCGCAGCGAAAACATCGTTTAAGAATGCCTTGGCGCGAGTGATCACGGCTTCCCCATCTACATTGGAAGGCTCACCCTTCTCCTCGGGGATCTCCTCTTTTACTTCGGTATGATTCTCTCTGGGCGCCCTGCGTGCCGGACGCTCTTCTCTGACGGAAGTCTTTTCGCCATCCTCTCTGTCTGCGGGCTTTTCATTTTCCACATGCGTGATCACCGCATCCGTTCCTCTGACACGTGCACGGATGGTCGCGGGCTTTACGGCGATCCCGAGAAATCCGGAGGAGCCCTCCGAAACCACCTCATACTCCAGCTCTTCGCTCGTCACCATGAGCTGCTCACACGCTTCCGTGATCGCATCTTCAACGGTCTTGGCGCTGAACTGCAGAAATTCAACCTTTTCTTCCATGATCGTCCTCCTTATTTTGTCGAGGCGTTGCCGCCTCTGTTATCGAATTCCTTGACCATATTCGCCTTGGCCAGTAATGAGGTTTTCGCTGCCTTGCCGCTGTCAAAGATCTCATTTGCCTTGGCAAGCGCCTGCTCCTTTTCCTCAGCCGTGACCTGTGACTGGAATTTCGAAGCATCTGTCGTGTTGCGCGTGCGCATCGCCGCATACTGGTTCATGTTGGCCGTAATGTCCCCTCGCTTTTTCTGTTTTTCCCTGAATTTTGCCTCGTTCTTTGCGATCTGCGCGTCGATATCGATCTTGTCCAGATGTTTGTTGATAAAGATCTGCTGGATGCTTCGGATCACGGAACCGGAGATCCAGTAAAGACCCATACCGGAAGGAAGCGTGTAGCAGAAGAACGCACTCATGAGCGGCATCATCGTGTTCATCATCTTCATCGACTGCTGCATCTGTGCCGCCTGATCGTTGGCGTTTCCGTTATTCGCTGTCTGTGCGGTCGGCATCAGCTTGACATTGATCCACTGCGTGAAGGCCGCAAGGAAGGGCACGATGATCGCCGCGATGAACATGCCGAAGGATTTGTTTGCCAGCGCCGTTTTCATGGTGTACGCGGGCGTGTCCCCGATATTCAGGAAGAAGAGCGTGTTCATCTTCAGGATCACATCATGCGTATCGTTCACGATCTGTGCAAGAGACGGGAAGTTCTGTGCCAGGCTTGCCCAATCGGCCGTTGTCGCTTTATTGAGCACGTCGATGAACGTGTTCTGCGCATGTTCATTGGCGGGATCCAGAGAAAATGCTTCATTGGTGAACTGCTTGCTGAACTGTCCCGCTGCGGAGAGTCCCTGCAGAAACTCTGATGTGCCGTCCGTTTCCAGCATCTGTCTGACTAACGGGAGATAGGTATCCTTGACCTGTGTGACATAAGCGGGGATCGCGTAGATCACGCGATAGAGAGCAAACAGGATCGGCATCTGGATGATGAGCTGCACACAGCTGCCGGCAGAGGACACGCCGTATTTCCCGTAGAGCTCCTTGATCTCCTCCTGCTGCATCATCATGGAGTTCTGATCCGTTTTGCCCTTGTACTTTGCCTGAATGGCCTGCAGCTCGGGATTCATCTTTGCGGAAAGCTTGGAAAACTTCTGCTGCTTGATCGTCAGCGGCATCAGGCACATGTAGATGATAAAAGTGAAGAGGATGATACATAAACCGATATTCGGAAGACCGATCGTGTCCAGCACGATAAAGATGCCGTTCATCAGTTTTCCCAGAACCCATGCGATCGGCCCCAGGATCTTTCCCTGATACTGCGTAAGTACGATACTCATAGACTCGTCACCTTTTTCTTTCTTTATAGATGATCCTGCCTGTTCTTACCGGCACCGGATCGAAACCGCCCTTTGAAAAAGGATTGCAGCGGACGATCCGCCACAGGGCAAGTGCCGAACCGGTCAGCGCTCCGTATCTGCGGATGGCTTCGGCTCCGTATGCAGAACAGGAGGGGACATAGGGACATTTTGTTCGCTTCATCGGCGACAGATATTTCCGGTACAGATCGATAAAATACAAAAGCACCTGACGCATCATGCAACGTTTACCGCGTGGAGTCTCTTCGCGAGACGGAGAAAGGAGGCCTTAAGCTCCTGAAAACTGCTTTCCGTCGCATCCGTTCTTGCGATCACCACGAAATCCCGGCCTTTTACGAAATGCTCTTCCTGCTGACGATAGATCTCTCGCATCCTTCTCTGAAAACGATGCCGCACCACACTGTTTCCGCACTTTTTGGAAATGGAGATCCCAAGATGGTTCCGTTCGGTGCCGTTTTCCAGACAGTAGAGCACGAGATTCCGGTCCGCGACAGATCTTCCGTTCTGATAGACCTTCTGAAAATCACTTCTTTTTTTCAGAGATGCGGAGAACTTCATAAAATGCCCGAACAGAAAGGACCGCAACAGTATTGCGGCCCGTTACCTGTGTCCTTCCGAATGATCAGGCAGATAACCTCTTCCTGCCCTTTGCTCTTCTTGCCGCAAGCACCTTTCTCCCGCCGGCTGTGCTCATTCTCGAGCGGAAACCATGCACCCTTTTTCTCTGCAGCCTGTGCGGCTGAAACGTCATCTTCATGTCAAACCTCCAGAAAAATAAACCCGAAACTTTACGAACGATGCCTATTATATAGAAGAAAATTCTGCTCGTCAAGCAAAAAAGCACGCAGAAACCGACAGAAAAAGGGAGCAATTTCTTTCAATTTTTTTCTCCACCATATCTTGCATGAAAATTCGTTTTCCACAACTACATGTTGAAAATGTGGAAAAATCGATGCTATTTTATTCGCTCCCCAGTTATCCACTTTTTTGTGTCTATAATGTGGATAACCCTGATTTATTTCCTCCGTTATGGAATATCTGCGCCACTTTTGCCGTTTCTTTCGTTGATCGTTTCCTGTGGATAACTTCCACTTTTTCCACAAAAAAATTTTAACCGAAAAGGTGTTCTCCATTTTTTCCACCACCTCTCTGCATTTGCACTCTCCTCCTTTTTAGCATATACTGAAATGGCAACTTTTTGGGTTCTTTCCTGCCTGTGAGGTATTTCATGAACGAACACGCACATTATCTTCAGGAGCATTTCGATGAGATCAAGCAGATCATTCACAGGGAATATGATATCACCGATATCTCCTATGACACCTGGATCGCGCCTCTTTCCTTTCTGGAGATCAGAGAAGATACCGTTTATATCGGTGTTCCGCAGGAGATCGCACCGGCTCTTTCCCATATCACCAAGATCTACCGTGATTTCTTCCGTGTGATCATCGCGGAACAGACCGGCACTTCCTATGAGATCAGTTTTATCCTTCCGGAAGAATCTTCATATAATAATGAAGAAGAAAGTCACAGTGTGGATGGTTTTGATGAACAGAGCCGCCGTTCTCATCTGAATCCCCGTTACACCTTTGATTCATTTGTTGTCGGCAAGAACAATAATCTGGCGCAGGCTGCCAGTCTTGCCGTTGCGGAATCGCCGGGGGAAGCCTACAATCCGCTTTTTCTCTACAGCGACGCAGGTCTCGGCAAGACCCATCTGATGCATTCGATCGGTAACTATATCATTTCTCATCGTCCGAAGGCACGGGTGCTCTATGTCACATCCGAAACCTTTACCAATGAAGTGATCGCCTCGATCCGTTCCGGCAGCACGCAGGAAATGTCAAAAATGCGCGGTAAATATCGTAATGTGGATGTTCTGATGGTTGACGACGTACAGTTTATTATAGGAAAGGAATCCACGCAAGAGGAATTTTTCCACACCTTCAACGAACTCCACAGTGCCGGAAAACAGATTGTTCTTTCCTCCGATAAGCCTCCAAAGGACATGACTACGCTGGAAGAGCGATTCCGTTCACGGTTTGAATGGGGTCTGATCGCCGATATCCAACCGCCGGACTATGAGACACGCATGGCGATCCTTCAGAAAAACGCCGAGAATTATCCCGGTCACATTGATGACGAGGTTTTTGCCTATATCGCAAACAATGTCAAATCCAATATCCGTGAACTGGAAGGTGCATTTAATAAGATCACCGCGCAGTCCCGCATCCTTGGCGAACATATTGATCTGAAAAAGGCAGAAGAGGGATTAAAAGACATTATTTCGAAAAGAGAACAGGCAGTCACACCTTCTTTTATCATAGATAAGGTCTGCTCTTATTATGGTATCTCAAAAGAAGATATCATTTCCCAGAAGCGCAGCAAGGACATCGCCCTTCCGAGACAGACAGCCATGTATTTTATCCGCACGATGACGGACACCTCCTTTGACGAGATAGGCAAATCTCTGGGCGGACGGGATCACACGACCGTCATGAGCGGGATCAACAAGATCAAGGAACAGATTCAGCTTGACCGGTCCTTTGCGGATCAAGTGGAAAAGATAAGACAATTGATCAAACCGACTGTTTGAAATTTTTTACAATTTTTTGTATAATGATATATAACTATGCACAAGAAATTGTATATTTTTCAGGTTATCCACTTATCAACAGACTATAATAAGAATAAGAATATTATTTAATAATATCTCTCTCAGCGGCCGAAAGGAGTGCGAACAGCATGAAGATCATCTGCGCAAAATCGGAACTGTCAAAAGGACTGCAGATCGTTTCCAAAGCGATCCCTTCCAAAACGACAATGTCCATACTGGAATACATTCTGATCGATGCGACGGGTTCCGCTATCCGTCTGATCGGTAATGATATGGAGCTCGGGATCGAAACGACCATTCAGGGAGAGATCGCGGATAAAGGATTTGTAGCATTAAATGCCAGAATTTTTCTGGATATGGTACGCAAGCTTCCGGAAACGGATGTCGAGATCGTTCTGGGAGAGAATTATAAGGTTACCATCACTGCCGGAAAAGCAAAATTCAATATCATCGGGCGCGCAGGAGAGGAATTCAATTATCTTCCCACCATCGAGAAGATCGATGGCATAGAGATTTCCCAGTATGCTCTGAAATCCGTGATCAATCAGACCATCTTTGCCATTGCATCAGGTAATGAGACCAATCGCATGATGAGCGGAGAGTTATTGGAGATCAAGGAGGATTCCCTTAAGGTAGTGGGCCTCGACGGTCATCGCATTTCCATCCGCAAGATTGCTCTGGCCGGTAGCTACGCACCCAAAAAGGTAGTCATTCCCGGAAAGACGCTGTCAGAACTGAGTAAAATCCTCAGTGACAGCACGGAAAACAAGGCAGAGATCTACTTCACGGACAAGCATGTGATGTTTGCTTTTGATGATACGCTTGTTGTTTCCAGACTGATCGAGGGAGACTATTTCAATATCGATCAGATGCTGTCCAGCGATTATGAGACAAAGATGACGATCTCCAGAAAGGATCTTCTGGAAAGTATCGACAGAGCGACGCTCCTTGTCAAGGAGGGAGACAAAAAGCCGGTCATTCTGGACATTGGCGATGATGTGATGGAATTAAAGATCAATTCCACGATCGGCAGTCTCAATGAATCGATCGAGATCAGCAAACAGGGAAAGAATCTGATGATCGGCTTCAATCCGAAGTTTTTGATCGATGCCTTGAGAGCCATTGAGGACGAAAGTGTGGATATCTACTTTGTGAATCCCAAGGCGCCCTGCTTTATCAGAAACAAGGAGGAGAGTTACACCTACCTGATCCTGCCGATCAATTTTACGACCGTTGACTGACGATGGAGATCATCAGGCTGCGTGCCGGGGAGGAGTTCATCAAACTGTCCCAGGCAATGAAAAAGGCGTCACTGGTCGATTCCGGAGCGGAAGCAAAAATGAGAGTCCGCCTCGGAGAAGTCACGATCGACGGCAGGCCCGAGGAGAGACCGGGAAAAAAGCTTTTTCCCGGAGATTGTTTTGTCTGTGATAAAGAAACATACAGGATAGAGACAAGTGATCATTAAGTCCCTGCAGCTCAAAGATTTTCGCAATTATGAATCGCTGGATCTGGCCTTTCATGACGGGATCAATATCCTCTACGGTGATAACGCGCAGGGAAAGACCAATATCCTGGAAGCGATCTATCTGCTGGCAACGACAAAATCACACAGGGGAGCAAAGGACAAGGAAATCGTCCGTTTTGGCTGCAATGAAGCGCACATCCGCGGAGAGATTTTCAGAGACGATGCGACCTGGCGCGTGGACATGCATCTGCAGAGCAGAAAGAGCAAGGGGATCGCGATCGACGGACAGCGGCTGAAAAAAGCGGCGGATCTCGTCGGCAGGATCCCGACCGTGTTCTTTTCACCGGAGGATCTGGCGATCGTCAAGGAAGGTCCCAGCGAAAGACGGCGCTTCATCAACATGGAACTCTGCCAGCTGGATGCGTCCTATCTCTACAATCTGACGAGATATCTCCGGGTCATTCAGCAGAGGAACAAGCTGCTGAAGGATATCTATGATCATCCGGAGCAGAAGCCGCTCCTGGATGTGGAAGACCGGCAGCTGGTGGTTTACGGCAAGGAGATCATCCGCTTCAGACACATTTTTCTGGAGCAGGTAAAAGCGATCATCGCGCCGATCCACAGAAAGCTCACGCGGGGAGAGGAGGAGCTGGAGCTCGTCTATGAACCGCATGTAGAAGAGGAAGAACTGGAAGGAGCACTGGCGGCTGCCCGTGACAGAGATGTGATCCTGAAACAGACAACGGTCGGTCCGCACAAGGATGACTTTGCATTTTTTGTAAAGAGAAAGAGTGTTCCCGGCGGCGCTGTGGACATCCGCCGGTTCGGGTCCCAGGGACAGCAGAGGACGGCATCTCTGTCACTGAAACTCGCGGAGATCGAGATCGTCAGACAGTCAAAGAAGGAGAATCCCATTCTCCTTCTTGATGATGTTCTGTCGGAGCTGGACGCGAACAGACAGAATGCGCTGCTGGATGAGATCGGCGGGATCCAGACGATCATCACCTGCACGGGATATGATGAATTTGTAAACAGCCGCCTGACGATCGACAGACTGCTTCAGGTGACAAACGGCCAGGTCTGTGAGATCCGGGAAACCTAGACGAAAAGGGAAGAGAAATGGAAGAAAACAACAATCTTGAAACACAGGCAACGAAACCGTCCGGCGAGTACGGCGGCGATCAGATCCAGATCCTGGAGGGACTGGAGGCTGTCAGGAAGCGCCCGGGCATGTATATCGGAACAACGGCGTCGCGCGGACTCCATCATCTGGTCTATGAGATCGTCGACAATGCCGTAGATGAGGCACTTGCCGGGTTCTGTGACAACATCGATGTCACCATCAATCCGGACAACACGATCACCGTCGAGGACAACGGCCGCGGCATTCCGGTCGGGATCAACCACAAAGCCGGGCGTCCCGCTGTGGAGGTGGTGTTTACCATTCTTCATGCCGGCGGCAAATTCGGCGGTGGGGGATACAAGGTTTCCGGCGGTCTGCACGGCGTGGGCGCATCGGTCGTCAATGCTTTATCGGACTGGCTTGAGGTGCAGGTCTTCAACGAAGGGAAGATCTACCAGCAGCGCTATGAGCGCGGTAAGGTGTGCTATGACCTCAAGGTGGTGGGAGAATGTGATCCCGCAAGGACCGGTTCCCGCATTACCTTTAAACCGGATGCGACTATCTTTACGGAGACGACGGTCTATGAATTCGATGTGCTCAAGCGTCGTCTGCGGGAAATGGCTTTCCTGACCAAGGGCCTGATGATCACGCTGACCGATCTGCGCCGTGACGAAACGGACACCGCAGAAGGGGAGTGGGCGCCGCATGTCGAGAGTTTCCGTTACGAGGGCGGGATCTCCGAATTTGTCACTTATCTCAACAAACATAAAACGCCCTTGTATGAGCAGGTCATGTATTTCGAGGGAGACAAGGGCGGTGTTCATGTAGAAGTAGCCCTGCAGCACAACGACTCCTATAACGAGAGTATCTACACCTTTGTCAACAATATCAACACGCCGGAGGGCGGTACGCATCTGGAAGGGTTCAAGACCGCACTCACCAAGATCTTCAACGATTACGGACGCACGAACAAGATCATCAAGGACAATGAAGACAATCTGTCCGGTGAGGACATCCGCGAGGGCCTGACGGCGATCATCAGTGTCAAGATCGAGGATCCGCAGTTCGAGGGACAGACCAAGCAGAAGCTTGGCAATTCCGAGGCGCGGACGGCGGTGAACAGTGTCTTTTCCGAACAGCTGACCTATTTCTTGGAGCAGAATCCGCAGGTCGCCAAGCTTACCCTGGAAAAAGCGGTGCTGGCGCAGCGTGCGCGGGATGCGGCCAGAAAGGCCAGGGATCTGACAAGAAGAAAATCGGCACTCGACGGCATGGGACTTCCCGGAAAGCTGGCGGACTGCTCGGATAAGGATCCGAAAAACTGCGAGATCTTCATCGTTGAGGGGGATTCCGCCGGAGGCAGCGCCAAGTCTGCCAGACAGCGCGCCACACAGGCAATCCTGCCGCTTCGCGGAAAGATCCTCAATGTAGAAAAAGCCAGAGAGGACCGCATCTACGGAAACGCCGAGATCAAAGCGATGATCACGGCATTCGGTACCGGGATCCATCAGGATTTTGACATCACGAAGCTGCGTTATGACAAGATCATCATCATGACGGATGCCGATGTGGACGGCGCGCATATCGCGACGCTGATGCTGACCTTCCTCTATCGATTCATGCCGGAGCTCATCAAGACCGGGCATGTGTATCTGGCGCAGCCGCCGCTCTATAAGCTGGAGAAGAATAAAAAGACCTGGTACGCCTACAGCGATGAGGAACTGAACCAGATCCTCACGGAGGTCGGACGCGATAACAACAACAAGATCCAGCGCTATAAGGGACTCGGTGAGATGGATCCCGAACAGCTGTGGGAGACGACCATGGATCCCGAAAAACGGATCCTGCTGCGGGTGGGCCTTGCCGAGGACGAAGAGAGCGATGTGGACATGACCTTCACGACCCTCATGGGCGACAACGTGGAACCCCGCCGGGAATTCATCGAGAAAAACGCGAAGTTTGTGAAAAACCTGGATATCTAAATATTTAGAATCCGCAGGATTCTCGAGTCTGGAATCCAGTAACAGGAGAAACATCATGGCAGATAACGAAAACCAGAACATCACCCCCGGACAGGAACTGCCCGACGACATCTTTGATATTCCGGCGAGTGACCGGATCCGGGAGGTTGATCTCAAGAAGACGATGGAGACTTCCTTCATCGACTATTCGATGAGCGTCATCACGGCACGGGCGCTTCCCGATGTCCGTGACGGTCTCAAACCCGTGCAGCGACGGATCCTCTATTCGATGATCGAGCTGAATAACGGGCCCGACAAGCCGCACCGCAAATGCGCGCGTATCGTCGGTGATACCATGGGTAAATATCACCCGCACGGTGATTCCTCGATCTACGGCGCACTGGTCAACATGGCGCAGCCGTGGTCCATGCGTTACTGTCTGGTAGACGGACACGGCAATTTCGGCTCGGTGGACGGCGACGGCGCCGCTGCCATGCGTTACACGGAAGCACGACTGACAAAGATCTCCATGGAGATGACCGCCGATCTGAACAAGAACACGGTCGACTTTGTTCCTAATTTCGATGAGACGGAAAAAGAGCCGGCCGTCATGCCCTCTCGTTTCCCCAATCTGCTGGTCAACGGCACGACCGGCATCGCCGTCGGCATGGCGACCAACATCCCGCCGCATAACCTGCGGGAGGTGATCACTGCCTGTGTGAAGATGATCGATAACCGTGTGAACGAAGACCGCGAGACGGATATCGAAGAACTGATCTCCATCGTGAAAGCGCCGGATTTCCCGACCGGCGGTATCATCCTCGGCACACGGGGAGCGGAAGCGGCCTATCGGACAGGCCGCGGCAAGGTCGTGTGCCGCGCCGTCACGAACATTGAGACGACGGAAAACGGCAAAAACCGGATCATCGTCACGGAGCTTCCATATCTGGTCAACAAGGCGATGCTCATCCAGAAGATCGCGGAGCTCGTCAAGGACAAACGGATCGACGGCATCACCGCTTTGCGTGACGAATCCGACAGAGAGGGCATGCGCGTCGTCATCGAGCTGAGACATGACGCCAATCCCAATGTGATCCTAAACCGCCTGTTCAAGCATACGCAGCTGCAGGATTCCTTCGGCATCATCATGCTGGCGCTCGTGAACGGAGAGCCCAAGGTCTTAAGCCTGTCCGAGATGCTGAAGACCTATATCGCACATCAGGAGGACGTGGTCAGACGCCGCTCGGAATATGATCTGAACAAAGCGAAGGAGCGGGATCACATTTTGCAGGGATTGCTGATCGCTCTGGACAATATCGACGAGGTCATCCGCATCATCCGCGGCAGCAAGACACCGCAGGATGCCAAAAACGAGTTGATGGCCCGCTTCGGACTCTCGGACGCACAGGCGCAGGCGATCATCGACATGCGGTTGCGAGCGCTCACCGGTCTGGAAAGAGAGAAGCTCGAAGCGGAACACGCCGCACTTTTAAAGGAGATCGAGCGGCTCACCGCGATCCTCGCTGACAGAAAGCTTCTTCTGGGTGTCATCCGGACGGAAATGATCGCTATCTCCGATCAGTACGGAGACGAGAGAAGAAGCAGGATCGAAGCAGATGAAGGGGATTTTGAAGACGAGGATCTGATCCCGAATGAGAACACGATCATCGCAATGACGAGCCTCGGCTATATCAAGCGCATGAGTGTGGACAATTTCCGCGCACAGAACCGCGGCGGCCGCGGGATCAAGGGCATGGCCACGATCGACAACGACTATATCGAGGACCTGCTCATGACGCAGACGCACAGCTATGTCATGTTCTTCACGAACTTCGGACGCTGCTACCGTCTGAAGGCCTATGAGATCCCGGAGGGTTCCCGCACCTCGCGCGGTGTCGCGATCGTCAACATCCTCCAGCTCAACCCCGGAGAGAAGATCTCCGCGACGATCCCCGTCAAGGGTCTCGATGAGCATAAGTGTCTGTTCATGGTGACCAGACGCGGTATCGTCAAGAAGACGCCGATCAGCGAATTCTCCAATGTCCGCAAGAACGGTTTGATCGCATTAAGCCTGCAGGAGGACGACGAGCTGATCGAGGTCAAGACCACTCGTCCCGATCAGGAAGTGTTCCTCGTCACGAAGAACGGCATGTGCATCCGATTCAATGAAAAGGATGTCCGTCCGATGGGCCGCACGGCCAGAGGCGTGCGCGGCATGAACCTCGATCCGGACGACGCGATCGTCGGCATGCAGAAGGAAAGTCAGGGCGGCACGCTGCTCATTGTCTCGGAGAACGGCTACGGCAAGCGCACGAAACTCACCGATTTCCATCTTCAGCGCCGCGGCGGCAAAGGCCTCCGGTGCTATCGGATCCTCGAGAAGACCGGTGATGTGGTGGGCGTCAAGGCCGTCAATGATGAGCATGAGATCATGATCATCACGACCGGCGGCGTGATCATCCAGGTGCGCATGGAGGAGGTCGGTATCCACGGACGGGCAACATCGGGCGTGAAGCTCATCCGTCTCGATGACGGAGTCAAGGTCGCGCAGATCGCCAAGGTCCGGGAAAAGGTGTCCGACACCGAGAGCGAGATCGAGCAGGAGATCGACGTGGATTCCCTTGATGAGCATGAGGAACCGAGTGATCAGTAACCGTTTGTTCAACAGCGGCTGGCAGTTTGTTGAGACCCCTCTGGATACCGCGTATATCGATATCCCGGATGACGAATGGAGAGAAGTCACCCTGCCGCACGATTTCCTGATCAGAGATGTGCATGCGCTCTACCGGGATGCGACCGGATGGTATCGGAAGTGTTTCACGCTGCGGGAAGAGGGTGCGGAAACCGCCGACCGCCTGTTTCTTGTATTTGACGGCGTCTATATGGACAGCCGGTACTGGCTCAACGGGGAAATGATCGGAGAATGGAAATACGGTTATTCCCCCGTGGTACTGGATCTTACGGAGCATATCAACCGGGACGGAGAAAACGAGCTG
This sequence comes from Lachnospiraceae bacterium, assembly GCA_024690605.1. Classification (GTDB taxonomy): domain Bacteria; phylum Bacillota; class Clostridia; order Lachnospirales; family Lachnospiraceae; genus Butyrivibrio. Next base: position 55,556 of record JAILOV010000078.1, read on the forward strand.
ATCGTCTCCGTCCGTCATCAGTCGCCGAACAGCCGCTGGTATTCCGGCGCGGGGATCTTCCGCGACGTGCGGCTGATCGGGAAAAATTCCACCTGTATCCCCGTTAACGGCGTTTACTTCAGCGCGCAGAGACAGAGCGGCAATGGGGAAAGCTGGGAGATCATCCTGCAGACGGAGGTCGTCGGAGCGGATGCCGATGATGCACAGATCTGTCACCGGCTGACGGCGCCGGACGGAAGAGAGATTTCTCTGACACCTGTTTTTCGGGCAGAGCTGCGTAAGGACGCGCCCTTTGTTCTGGGAAACGTGCAGGCCGATACAGGAATGAAAAGCCGCTTTCGCCGCGGATCGCGGATGATCCGATGTGTAGAACAGAGATATCGCGCAGAGGGGATCCGCCCCTGGGATATGGATGATCCGGTGCGCTATCGGCTGGAAACAAAGCTTTTACGGGACGGCGCGATCATCGACGAAGAAGCGTCCTTCGTCGGATTCCGCACGGTCACGCTGGATCCGGAGCTTGGATTCTTCTTAAACGGAAGAAAGCGGAAACTGAACGGTGTCTGTGAACATCACGATCTCGGTGCGCTCGGCGCGGCGTTTTCCCGGACGGCGTTCAGGAGAAAGCTGAGAAAGCTGCGTGAAATGGGCGTAAACGCGATCCGTCTCACACATAACATGGCGGCGGAAGGCGTGCTGGAACTCGCGGACGAAATGGGATTTGTCCTGATCTCCGAGGCGTTTGACATGTGGATGCGCCCGAAAACGGACTATGACTATGCCCGGTTCTTCAAGGCATGGCATGCCCGTGATGTTGAGAGCTGGGTGCGCAGGGACAGGAATCATCCGAGCGTCATCCTGTGGTCGATCGGCAACGAGATCTACGACACGCATGTGGATGCGCGCGCGATCCGTATCACTGCCGAACTGAAAGCGCTGGTGGAAAAGCACGATCCGAAGAGAAACGCGCGCGTCACGATCGGATCCAACTATATGCCCTGGGAGGGCGCGCAGAAATGCGCGGATATCCTGAAGATCGCCGGCTACAATTACGGCGAGAAATGCTACGAAGAACATCACGCAGAACACCCCGACTGGGTGATCTACGGCAGTGAGACCGCCTCCATCGTACAGAGCCGCGGGGTTTATCATTTTCCTCTTTCTGTCGGATCCATCGCGGAGGAGGATGAGCAGTGCTCCTCCCTCGGAAACAGCTGCACGAGCTGGGGAGCACACAGCTTTGAGGAGTGTGCGGGGGTCGACCGCGATCTGCCGTATTCTCTCGGCCAGTTTCTCTGGAGCGGTTTTGACTATATCGGGGAACCGACTCCTTATCAGACAAAGAATTCCTATTTCGGACAGATCGATACGGCTGGCTTCCCCAAGGATGCGTACTTTTTCTGGCAGTCCGTGTGGACGGATCCCGAAGAGAAGCCGATGGTGCACATCATTCCGGGCTATTGGGATTTCAACGAAGGACAGCTGATCGATGTGCGGGTGGTCTCCAATCTGGACCGGGTCGCGCTGTTTCTGAACGGAAAAAGCCTGGGAGAGCAGAAGCTCACACACGCGCCGGGCACGGGACTTAAGCTGTTCGCCGATTATCGGGTACCCTATACCGCGGGTGAACTGACGGCCGTTGCATATTTCGGAGACGAAGAAGAGGAGGGTGTGCGCGAAACGCTCTATTCCTTCGGCGACACGGCGGAATTCCGGATCTGCCGGGAACCTGCGGAGGAAGATGACGAGCTGCTGTTCTATGAGATCAGCGCGGCGGACAAAAACGGCCGGCCGGTCGGCAATGCCTGCGACCGTGTGCGCATCCTTGTCACGGGGGGAGAACTGGCGGGCACGGACAACGGCGACAGCACGGACACGGACAGTTATCAGTCAGCCGACAGACGGCTGTTTAACGGAAAACTTCTCGCGATCGTCAGAAAAACACCGGGCACGGAAACGGATGCCGTCAGGATCACCGTGGAGAGAGAAACCGAAGAGACACCGGTTCGCAGACTTGTCATCACACCGGATGAAGGACAGATCTTCACCGGAGAAAAAAGGACGCTCTCGGCGCGCGTGCGGATCCTGCCGGAAAATGCGGCGGACCGGAGGATCGAAGTGCGGGCGGTGACGGATACGGGCGTGGCAACACCGCTTGCAAAGATCGAAAAAACGGAAATGCTGCCGGACAGGTCGATGCGCGTCACCATGTACGCACTGGGAGACGGACATTTCCGTTTACGGGCGGTTTCCGCAAGTAGCACGGAGCATCCCCGCGTTCTTTCGGAATTGGAATACCGGATCGAGGGTGTGGGAACGGCTTATCTGGACCCCTACCGGCTCATCTCCGGAAGTCTCTTCACGTCCTCGATCGGCGAGGTGGGAAGCGGCAACGAAAAGGGGATCGTGTCGGCAAGGGACGGTCGGACGGTCATTATCTGGGAAGGACTGGATTTCGGACGGGATTTTGCCGACAAAGTGACGCTTCCGCTCTTTACTTTGAATGATGATGCGTATATGATTAAGATTTGGCACGGTATTCCGGGCGAGACCGGTGCGAAGCTTCTGGTCGACGGTATCTATCAGAAGAAGATGATCTGGAATGTCTATCAGGAGGAGAGCTGGACGCTTGCCGAGTCGCTGACCGGCCTGCAGACGGTCAGTGTGGAGGTGGACAGAAAATTCCACATCAAGGGTCTGAAGTTCCACCGGGTGGAGAGAGCGTGGGCGCGGATCGCCGCGAATGTGGCGGACGCGATCTATGGAGATCAATTCCGAAAGGAAGAGGACGCGGTCTGTGATATCGGCAACAACGTGACGCTTCTCTTCGGTGAGATGGATTTCGGCGAGGCGGGGACAAACCGGATCCGCGTGACCGGAAGAGGTGCGCAGGCCAATTCCGTTCATGTGCGGTTTGCGGCAGATTCGGGTGAGGAGATCCGGCAGCTCATCGAGTTTCCCTCAGCAGCGGATTTTACAGAGCGGGAGTTCGCGCTGGACGCGGCGCCGGACGGCGTGATCCGCGGAAAATGGGAGATCAGTTTCGTATTTCTGCCGGGAACGGCATTTGATCTTAAAGAATTTCGTTTTGAGGAAGCGTCAGGTACGCATACCGAAGGGGGGACAGAGTCATGATCAAGGAAGCGATCGAAAAAATTGTACGCAAGGGGGATCTCACCTTTGATGAGGCTTATGCCGTCATGAACGAGATCATGAACGGAGAGACAACACCGACACAGAACGCGGCTTTTCTTGCAGCGCTCTCGACCAAGTCGACCAAAGCGGAGACCATCGAGGAGATCTCCGGTTGCGCTGCAGCCATGCGCGAGCATGCGACTCCGATGATCCATCCGGGCATGGAGGTTCTGGAGATCGTCGGTACCGGCGGAGACAATGCGCACTCCTTTAACATCTCCACGACCAGCGCCATGGTGATCGCCGCGGCGGGCATCAAGGTTGCCAAGCACGGAAACCGGGCAGCGAGCTCTCTCTCCGGGACGGCGGACTGTCTGGAAGCGCTCGGCGCCAATATCCAGGAGGATCCGGAACTGTGCCTGAGACTTCTGAAAGAGGTCGGCTTCTGCTTCATGTTCGCGCAGAAATATCATGCCGCGATGAAATATGTCGGACCGATCCGTAAGGAGCTGGGCTTCCGGACCGTGTTCAACATTCTGGGACCGCTGACCAATCCGGCAAAACCGGAGATGTTCCTGCTCGGCGTCTATGACGAATACCTCGTGGAGCCGGTTGCCAAGGTGCTTGCCACGCTCGGCGTCAAGCACGCGCTGGTCGTATACGGCACGGACAGATTGGATGAGATCTCCGCGAGTGCGCCGACGGTCACCTGCGAACTCCGGGACGGATTTTACCGGACGACGACGATCCAGCCCGAGGATTTCGGTCTTGTGCGCGGGACCAAGGAGGAACTGGTTGGCGGAACCGCCGAGGAGAACGCACAGATCACGCGGGATATCCTGAACGGCAAGATCAAGGGTGCCAGACTGAACGCCGTTCTTCTGAACGCGGGTGCGGGCATCTACATCGGCGGTCAGGCGGCATCCATTGCGGACGGCATCAAATGTGCGCAGAAGTTGATCGACAACGGCGCGGCGGCAAAGACGCTCGAGCAGTTTGTGACCGTGTCCAATTCCTGACGGGACACGCAGCGGAATGAACATACTGGATCAGCTGGCGGCGCATGCGAGGAAACGCGTCGCCGAAAAGGAAAAAAAAATTTCCTGTAACGAGCTGCGGGAGAGAGCGCTTGCGACTCCCCGCGGCGCGTTTTCGTTTGAGAACGCCTTAAAAGACGGCAGCGATATCCATTTCATCTGCGAATGCAAAAAGGCGTCGCCGTCGAAAGGCCTGATCGCGGAAGATTTCCCTTATGCGGAGATCGCGCGGGACTATGAGGCCGCCGGTGCTTCCGCGATCTCCGTGCTCACCGAACCGAAATGGTTTCTGGGAAGCGACGACTATCTGCGCGAGATCGCGGAGATGGTTCACATTCCTGTCCTGCGCAAGGATTTCACGGTTTCCCCGTACATGATCTATGAGGCGAAGCTTCTGGGGGCCTCGGCAGTACTGCTCATCTGTGCGATCCTGACGGATAAAGAACTGCGGGATGACCTGGCTGTTGCGGACGAGCTGGGCCTGTCCTGTCTTGTGGAAGCACATGACGAAGAGGAAGTGAAAAGAGCACACGCCGCAGGCGCACGGGTCATCGGTGTGAACAACCGAAACCTCAGGGATTTTACGGTGGATCTGGGAAACAGCATCCGACTGCGGGAACTGGTGCCGCGGGAGGACGCTGTTTTTGTCGCGGAGAGCGGGATCCGGACGGCACTGGATGTCCGGACGCTTGTAGAAAACGGAGTACAGGCGGTGCTGATCGGCGAGACGCTTATGCGCGCCGCGGACAAACGCGCCATGCTCAATGAACTGCGTGGCACGGGGACACGGTCATGACGGATCTGACACAAGAGTGCCGACCCGCGGAGGGAAGGATGCGGATCAAGATCTGCGGACTCATGAACGCGGAAGACTGCCGGGTGATCAACCGATGCCGCCCGGATTATGCGGGATTCGTTTTTGCTGACACGAGACACAGGATCTCGGACGAAACGGCCGCGGAACTCCGGGAAAACCTTGATGCCGGGATCCCGGCGGTCGGCGTTTTTGTCGATGATGAACCCGCGCACATCGCGTCGCTCATCGCAGCGGGCACGATCCAGATCGTCCAGCTTCACGGTCATGAAGACGCGGCGTATATAGCCCGCCTGCGGGAACTGATCATGGAAACGGTACAGGATCGCCGATGGCGCACGGGAACAACGGAGACAGGAACCGTACCGATCATCCGAGCGTTTCGTCTTCCCGCGGAAGCATTTTCCGAAACACTTGCCGGACTGGAAGACCGGATTGACTGCCTTCTGCTGGATACCGCGGTAAAAGGCGTACCGGGAGGCAGCGGAAAACGATTTGATCTGTCGCTTGTGCCGGCGAAGATCACAAAACCCTGGTTTCTCGCCGGCGGCCTGACGCCGGACAACATCGCACAGGTTTTGGAGGAGCTGCGGACGGTGGTCCGGGCAAAGGGCGGACAGATGCCCTTTGCCGTGGATGTCTCCAGCGGCGTGGAGAGCGAGCGGATGGGCGGACACAAGGACGACGCACGGACGGAACGGTTTTGTGAAAAGGTAAGAACGCTCGAAATGAGCGGGGCATAAGACCGGAGTTCTGATATTTTCAAACGGAGGAAACACAGATGAGCGAACAGCAATTTCATGGACGCTTCGGAGAATTCGGCGGGCAGTATATCCCGGAAACGCTGATGAATGCCGTTCTGGAGCTGGAAGAAGCGTACAATCGATACAAAAACGATCCCGCGTTTATTGCGGAGCTGGATGATCTGTTCAGGAACTATGCGGGCAGACCGTCGCTTCTCTATGAGGCGAAGAAGCTTTCCCGTGATCTCGGCGGTGCGAGGATCTTCTTAAAGCGCGAGGATCTCAATCACACCGGTTCGCACAAGATCAACAACGTGCTGGGACAGGCACTCCTTGCGAAAAAGATGGGCAAGACACGACTGATCGCGGAAACCGGTGCCGGACAGCACGGCGTGGCGACGGCAACAGCGGCCGCTCTGCTGGACATGGAGTGCGAGGTGTTCATGGGGAAGCTTGACACCGAACGACAGGCACTCAATGTTTACCGGATGCGCCTTTTAGGCGCCACGGTCACACCGGTCTCTTCGGGGACCGGCACCTTAAAGGATGCCGTCAACCAGGCGATGCGAGAATGGACGAGCCGTATCGCCGACACCCATTATTGTCTCGGCTCGGTGATGGGGCCGCACCCGTTTCCGATGATCGTGCGCGATTTTCAGAGCGTGATCGGCAAAGAGATCAAACAGCAGATGCTGGAGAAAGAAGGACGCCTGCCGGATGTCGTCATGGCCTGTGTCGGCGGCGGATCCAATGCCATGGGTGCGTTCTACGATTTTATTGGTGATAAGGAAGTGGAACTGATCGGCTGCGAAGCGGCGGGTGAGGGCGCGGACACGCCGCGCACGGCCGCAACGGTGGCTACCGGCAGAGAAGGCATCTTCCACGGCATGAAATCCCTGTTCTGTCAGGATGAAGAAGGGCAGATCGCACCGGTCTACTCCATCTCGGCGGGACTTGACTATCCGGGCATCGGACCGGAGCACGCGTGGCTGTTCAAGACCGGCCGGGCGCGTTATGTGCCGGTGACCGACGAAGAAGCGGTACAGGCCTTTGAATACCTCTCCCGCGAGGAGGGCGTGATCCCCGCCATCGAAAGCGCGCACGCCGTGGCGTATGCCATGAAGCTTGCACCGACGATGGACAAAGACAGGATCATCGTGGTCAATCTTTCCGGACGAGGCGACAAGGATGTGGCTGCGATCGCCAGATACCGCGGTGAGGATCTGCGGGACGAGTGAGAGGAGGTGTGAAGGATGAGCGAGATACAGATAAAGAACGCTTTTCGGAACAAAAACGGCAAGGCGATGATCGCTTTCATCACCGGCGGCGATCCCGATCTTGCCACCACGGAAAAACTGCTGCTTTCGATGCAGGAAGCCGGCGCGGATCTGATCGAGATCGGTATCCCGTTCTCCGATCCGATCGCCGAGGGACCGGTCATTCAGGAAGCCAATGAACGGGCGCTTGCGGCCGGGTGCACGATCGACAGACTGTTTGACAGTATAAAAAACGCACGCGCGGGGGGTGTAAGTGTTCCCATGGTGTTTTTGACTTATGTCAATCCGATCGTGCAGTACGGCGCGGAACGTTTCATGACACGTTGCAACGAGTGCGGTATGCAGGGACTGATCGTTCCCGATCTGCCGTTTGAGGAAAAGGGAGAGATCGCGGATGTCTGCCGGAAACACGGCGTCGACATCATCTCGATGATCGCGCCGACCTCGGAGGATCGCATCAGAAAGATCGCCGGGGAAGCGACCGGATTTCTCTATGTCGTCTCCTCTCTCGGCGTTACGGGTGTCCGCACGAGCATTACCACTGACATCGACGCCATGATCCGTCTTGTCAGGGAAGCATCGGACATTCCGGCGGCCGTGGGCTTTGGGATCGCCACGCCGGAGCAGGCGAGAGATATGGCAAAGAGATCCGACGGTGCGATCGTCGGCAGTGCGATCGTGAAGCTTGTCGCGAAGCACGGCAGGGAATGCATCGGCCCGGTCAGCGACTATGTGAAGAGCCTGGCGGAAGCGGTGCATGGCATTTAGAAAAGACAAAGGAGGGAAACCCATGATCGCATCTTTGAAAAAAAACTGGAAAGGCATGGTGCTCATGCTGATCTCCGCACTGACCCTGGCAGTCGGTTCCTTTCTGTGGAAGGTGGCCGATCTGAGCGATATCGGAACGGCGATAAAGAGCATCCCGGGCATCTGGTCCGTTTTTCTCAAGGTGCTTCCGGGTTTTGTCGTTTATGTGATCGGCGCCGTCGTGATGACGGTCGCGCTGGGACTGGGTGAGCTTTCCGTTCTGCAGCCGATGAACTGCATGAGCTATGTGTTCGCGCTCATCCTCTCCGCTGTTTTTCTGACGGAGACGATCACGCCGGTGACGCTGATCGGCATCTTTGTTATCGTTGTCGGCGTCTTTATGATCGGAGGGAGCGGAAAATGAGCATACAGATGATCCTGCTCGTCACGGTGATCCTGCTCGTGGAGACCTGCATCGCGTCATTTGCGAGCTATTGCCTGAAAAGATCCTCTTCAGCGGAGGGCTCAAAGCTTTCGATGCTGTTGTCGCCCTTTTTCTATCTGGGCGGTGTTCTCTACGTGCTGTCTGCCGGAATGAGCATCGTGCTGCTCCAGTTTCTGCCTTACGCGATCGTGCTGCCGCTGGGATCCCTCACTTATGTCTGGACGCTGTTCTTTTCGCGGCGTCTTCTGGGTGAGGAGATCACAAAACGCAAGTTCGCCGGCGTCGCGGTCATCATCTGCGGCGTGATCCTGCTCGCTGCGGGTCAGATCTGAAAAAATTTGTTTGCCTTTTAGCGGCGGATGTGCTATACTTCTTTTCGCCGTTAAAAATGGGTTCGTAGCTCAGCTGGGATGAGCGCATGCTTGACGTGCATGAGGTCTGCGGTTCGATCCCGCACGGACCCAGAAAAAAGGAATCGCATTCGCGATTCCTTTTTCATTTCTTTTCATGATCGAACGCAGGCGTTCATTTCAGTACAGCCAGGTTACCGTCGTTTTCAAGCTTGATGCAGGAGATCTTGCGGTCGAGGAAGACGGAAAACCGGGTGACGCCGCTGCCGCGGATCGTCGCGTTCAGGTTCGGCAGGCGTTTTTCCAGTTCACTTTTTAACAGTCCCATGTTCATCACTTTGGTATCATTATTCTTAAAGATTTCCTGGATCTCCGCCTCAATATCACCGAGAGCCGCGCTTTTTAAGGACACCCAGACATCGCTGTCGATCTGCGAAACCGACAGGGAGTCCAGATCCTTGAGAAAGGCCGAGAGCTTGCTGTAGTTGTAGTTGCGGATATCGAAATCCGGATAGATCTTGACCAGCCGGGAGCCGATCTCACCGAGGCCGGTGGGACGTCCCTCCGCTTCGTTATCGGCGATCATTTTGACCACCGCGTTTTCGATCACGGTCTTGTCCACGATCGCTTCACTGTCATTTTCCTCGGAATAAGCGTCCTCTTCGTCGGCGGCTCCATAGAGCTCCGAAAGATCGGGTTCGGCGATCATCTGATCGGCCGGCGCGGCGTTCTTTACGCTGTCTCCGCGGGACTCCCGGCTGCTCTTTTTGGAAGAGGAGCGCTTTTTGGCAGCCTTCGTCTGCTTAACAGGTGCCGGTGTCAGTTCATCTTCTTCGTCATTCTGGATGACATCCAGGAAAACGAAGCGTTCACAGGAGGCGCGGAAGGATTCCGGTGTTTTCTTTTCACCCATGCCGATCACAAGCTTGCCGGCTTCGCGGATGCGGGTCGCCAGCTTGTTGAAATCCCCGTCGCTCGAAGCGATGCAGAAACCCTGCACCTGTTCGGAATAGAGGATGTCCATGGCATCGATGATCAGACCGATATCCGAGGCATTTTTGCCCGGCGTGTTGTTGGGCTGCATGATCGGTGTCAGGGAATACTTCTGGGCGATGGAGAGCCAGCCCTTGAGTCTGGCCTGAGACCAGTCACCGTAGAGACGACGGATCGTCACCTTGCCGTATTTGGAGAGTTCGCTTAAAATACTCTCCGTGTAGCGCCACGCGATATTGTCCACATCGACCAACAGAGCGATGTTGATGTCTTTGTTCAAGTCCTGCATTTTTACAGTTTTCCCCCTTTTCTTTAAAGATTATGGTATAATATTTCCGATTTTGTCAAGATTGGCAGGCGGAGGCAGATCATGAAAACAGTATATACACCGCACGGTGTGTGTTCCACACAGATCGAGGTGGAGCTTTCCGGTGACATCATAACGCATGTGCAGTTCACCAACGGCTGTAACGGTAACACGCAGGGAGTGGCGAGACTGGTTGAGGGCATGCGGGCGCAGGACGCGATCGAGAAACTCCGCGGCATTGACTGCAGAGGACGCGGCACATCCTGTCCCGACCAGCTTTCCCGCGCGCTGGAAGAAGCGCTGCATAGGGCATCCTGAAGATGAATGAGAAGAAGAAAAAGAAACTGATCCTCACGGGCGGCGGCACGGCAGGACATGTGACCCCGCATCTGGCGCTGATCCCCAGGCTTCGGGAAAGAGGCTATGAGATCGTCTACATCGGTTCCTATGACGGGATCGAAAAGCGGCTGATCGCCGATTTTGATGTTCCCTATTACGGCATCTCCACGGGGAAACTCCGGCGCTATTTTGATCCGCAGAATTTTTCCGATCCGTTCCGGGTTCTCAAGGGATGCCGGGAGGCGTTCAGCATCCTGCGCAAGGAAAAGCCGGACCTGATCTTCTCCAAGGGCGGTTTCGTGAGCGTGCCGGTCATCCGCGCAGGCGCGCTCCTCAGGATCCCCAGTATTCTGCATGAATCGGACATGACACCGGGACTTGCGAACAGACTCTGCATTCCGGTTGCGAAGACGGTCTGTTGCAATTTTCCGGAGACGCTGTCTCACATGCCCGCGGACAAGGCGGTCCTTACCGGGACGCCGATCCGTGAGGAGCTCAGAAAAGGCAATGCAGCGGACGGACGCGCACTCTGCGGGTTCAAGGATGACAAGCCGGTGCTCATGATCATCGGCGGATCCTCGGGCGCACAGGCCATCAACGAGGTGGTGCGGCAGGCGCTGCCGAAGCTGTTACCGGAATTCAATGTCGTCCACATCTGCGGCAAGGAAAAGATGGACAATCTGATGCTGACGATCGACGGCTATAAGCAGTTTGAATATGTTAAGAACGAACTCAAGGATCTTTTTGCCATGGCCGATGTCGTGGTCAGCCGTGCCGGAGCCAATGCCATCTGCGAGCTGCTGGCGCTGAAAAAGCCCAATGTGCTGATCCCGCTTTCCTTAAGGAGCAGCCGGGGGGATCAGATCCTGAATGCACAATCCTTTGAGCAGCAGGGATTCTCCGTGGTCATCGACAACGATGAACTTGACGACGCGATCCTGATCGAAAAGATCCACGAAGTCTACAATGACCGGGAGACCTATATCGATACCATGAGCCGTTCCAGCCAGCATGAGGCGACGGAGACGATCCTGTCACTGATCGACAAGGCCATGGAAAAAGCGTGATACCGGGGGAAGGCAGAATGGCAAAAAAGGGCGGTTTTCTATTTTTGTCCGCTGCGGCGGCACTGGCGGGAGCCGGGGTGTTTGCCGGCAGCAGGCTGTACAAAGATACGATCATCCCCAAAGCGCGCGCCGAGGAAGAACCGGACGCATCGGAGCTTGTCACGAAGGGCCGGTTTTTTGTAAGAAATCATCCCGGACATCAGGATGTGTGGCTGGATGCGATCGACCTGATCAAGCTCCATGCGGTATATATTGAGGCAAAAGAGCAGGAATCGCACAGCTATGCCATTCTGGTACATGGTATTCATGATCAGAGTGAGGGCATGGGGATCTATGCCGAACACTACCTGGATCAGGGCGTGCATGTGCTTCTGCCGGATCTGCGGGGCTACGGCAAGAGCGAGGGCAGTTACACCGGCTACGGGCTGGATGATCGTCTGGATATCATGGAATGGATCTACTGGATCCTCCGTCGGGATCCGAAGGCCCGGATCGCTCTGCACGGCGTCTCCATGGGCGCGGCAACGGTTCTGATGACGGCCGGCGAACATCTTCCGGCAGGCGTTCTTGCGGTGATCGCCGACAGTGCCTACAGTGATCTGCGCGATGAATTCGCCCATGTCTACGCGACATCCCCCAAATCGATCCTGCCGTTTCCCGCGGCATTTGAACTGCTCCGGGCACAGACAAAAGCAAGAGCGGGTTATGATCTGGATGATGTTTCCCCGGTACGTGCGGTCGCCCGTGCGAAGACGCCGATCCTGTATCTGCACGGAGACGCGGACAGACTGATCCCGGTCTCCATGTCTACCAAGCTCTATGAAGAGACACCCGGAAAAAGGAAACTCGCGACCTTCCGCGGCGCTGATCACATCCGCGGGATCCTTACGGACCCCGAGGGGTACTGGGAGCAGGTGGACGGCTTCCTGAAGGAAGTTTCGTTTTTTTAGACAGGGGAATCCGGATCCATGCTGTTCCATTCCTTTTTTTTCCTGTTTGTTTTCCTGCCGCTTACGATCATCGGCTGGCATTTTCTGAGCGCATTTAAGAACCGTGCCGTCTCGGAATGGTTCCTGATCGTCATGAGCCTCTGGTTTTATGCGCTGTTCGGTAAAGAGGTGCTGGCGCTCCTGCTGATCTGTACCGCTCTGGGATTTCTTTTCCACCGGTTACTTTGGCTTGCAAGGTCAGCAATGCAGATGCGCATCCTGCTCGCCGCGAGCACGGTGATCTATCTGTTGATCCTGTTCTGGTACAAGCTGCACGACGGTGTGCTGCCCGTCGGCCTCTCCTTCTATCTGTTCCAGATGATCGCCTTTCTCGCGGAACGTGCAAAAGGCAATCTGGCGGACATCTCTCCGCGGGAATATCTGCTGTACGTGTTCTATTTCCCCAAGCTGGCGCAGGGACCGATCGCGTTGCCGGCGGAGATCATCGAACAGTTCCGCACAAGAGAGCGGAAGCATATCGACTACGAAAGGATCCTGCGCGGTCTGATGCTTTTTATCTTCGGTCTTGCAAAAAAAGTGTTGCTCGCCGATGCGCTCTCGCCGGTGGTGAATTTCGGATTTGCGCAGACGGCCTATCTGGACACCGCAACGATCCTGCTTGTCCTGTTTTCCTATGCGTTTCAGCTGTACTTTGATTTCAGCGGCTACTGTGACATGGCCATGGGCATCTCCCGAATGCTGGGCGTGGAGCTCCCGGTCAACTTCGACGCGCCGTTTCAGGCACAGAACCTGCGTGATTTTTGGAAGCGCTGGCACATGACGCTCTCCCGCTTTCTCACCCGCTATGTCTACATCCCGCTCGGCGGCAGCAGACGGGGACAGATGTTCACCTATTTCAACATCCTGCTCGTGTTTGTGCTGAGCGGTCTCTGGCACGGAACGGGAGCCACCTATCTGCTGTGGGGACTGATCAACGGTCTGTTTGTTGCCGTTTCCCACGGCCTGGCGAAGCGGGAGAAAAAGAAGCCACAGCCCGAAGGATCCGGAAAAAGCCGGCTGTTTGCCCGCGTCCGCGTGTTTGCCGCCTTCCTGTTCACACTCGTGTTCTTCCGTTCGGAGAGTGTAAAAATGGCCTTCGTGATGTTGCGCCGGTTTCTGCTCCCGCTGTATCCGGGTTTTCTGCTGCGCACGGCGGCCAACCTGAATCTGTCCGAGCTGTATCCGGTGACCAAGGCGCTGTCGTTCCTCCTGCCCGGCATGGAGAATCAGGTACTGCTCGTTTTCTGGATCCTGATCCTCATCCTCTGTTTTATCCTGATCAGAAAGAAGAATGCCTATGAGATCGCGGCCACGGCGCCGCTCACGATGAAACGGGCACTCGGCATGGGCGTCCTGTTTGCATGGAGCATGCTCGCATTCAATAATGTGAACAGCTTCCTTTATTTTGCCTACTGATGAAAAAAGAGATGAAACCGCGCAGATTCCAGCATATCCTTTTGATCACCGCCTTTGGCATCCTGCTTGCGTGCGGGCTGCTGGTCTTTGTGTTTGATCCGTTCTATCATTATCACAAACCCTGGTTCGGTCTGAAGGCTGTGCTCAACGAAAAGGAATACCAGGTGATCGGGACACTCAGACACTTTGACTACAACGCTGTTCTGGTGGGCAGTTCCGTGGTGGAAAATGTCAACAACCGGGATCTTGACAACGCGTTTGGCTGCACTTCGGTCAAGGCGGTGCGTTCCTATGGCGGAACGGCAGACCTGTGCTGGTTTCTGTCCCAGGCACATGAGGCAAGGGAGATCAATATGGTCTTCTACAATCTGGATCCGTCGTCCTTTTCGTCGGAACCGACGGTTACCTTTGCCTCAACCGGATGCCCGATGTATCTCTATGACCGGAATCCGTTCAATGATGTGAACTACCTGTTCAACCGGGATGTCCTGATGAAACGGATCCCCTATGAACTGGCGCAGTCCGTTTCCTCTTTCTACGACGAGGGCAGGAGTTACTATTGGGCAACGGGCAAGGACTTTTCGGAGGCAGCGGTGCTGACGCACTATCTGCGCACGCCGTCCGTACAGGAAATGCAGCCGGACACGCTCTGGGAAGAGGAGTGCACGGAGAATATCGCGATCCTGAAGGCGGAGATCGAGGCCCATCCGGAGACAAATTACCGTTTTTTCTTCCCGCCGTACTCCATGCTCTGGTGGGACAACGCCATCCGCACGGGGGAACGGGATGCGGTGCTCAGAAACGAAGAGAGGGTGATGGAAGCGTTGCTTCCGTATAAAAACACGGAGGTCTACAACTATCAGGATGCCGAAGAGATCCTCTCCGACCTGAACAACTATATGGACACCCTGCACTTTACCCCGCAGATCAACGCATGGATCATCGGTGAGATGGCGGCCGGGCGCGGACGGGTATCGGCGGGTAACCTGCAGGCGAAGATCCGGAGCATCCGGGACATGTCCGACGGATTGCAGGAAAAATATCTGCGCGCCATCGGCGAAGCGGGACGTTTTCAATATGAATATGAACAGTGATCGGAGGAGCGAGCGATGAAAAAACTGATCTCCTGGAATGTGAACGGCCTGCGCGCCTGCATGAACAAAGGTTTTATGGAATTTTTCGAGCGGGAAGCGCCGGATGTCATGTGCCTGCAGGAGACCAAGCTCCAGGCGGGACAGATCGAACTGGAACTGCCGGGCTACCGCCAGTATTGGAACTATGCGGACAAGAAGGGCTACTCCGGAACGGCCGTGTTTACAAAGGAGGAGCCGCTTGACGTGCACTACGGACTGGATATTGACGAGCATGATCATGAGGGGCGCGTCATCACGCTGGAGTTCGCAGATCATTATCTGACAACGGTCTATGTGCCCAACGCCAAGGAAGACCTGTCACGTCTGGCATACCGTCAGGTCTGGGAGGATGATTTTCTGAGATTTCAGCAGAAACTCGAGGAAAAGAAACCGGTGATCTGGTGCGGCGACCTAAATGTCGCGCATAAGGAGATCGATCTGAAGAATCCGAGGAGCAACCGCGGCCACGCGGGATTTACCGATGAAGAACGGGGCCGGTTTCAGGCAGTTGTGGATGCCGGTTTTGTCGATACCTTCCGGCATTTCTACCCGGACAGGGAGGGCGCTTACAGCTGGTGGAGCTATCGTTTCCATGCCCGGGAGAACAACGCGGGCTGGCGGATCGACTACTTTATCACTTCGGAAGCGCTGACCGGCCGTCTTTCGGATGCGCTCATTTACGCCGATGTTACCGGCTCCGATCATTGTCCGGTGGGACTGCTTCTGAACTGAACGCGGTCAGCTTTTTTCGCGGATGGTCTCTTCGACCAGTCCGACATTATCCTGCCAGGATTCATAACCGGGATCATCCCTGTGATCCGGCAGATCATAGCGCTCGATGAGCATCTGCCCGAGGAAGTCGGTGTATTTGCAGGCACCCCAGTAACTCAGATGGGACTCGTCGTAAAAATCCTCTCCCTCAAAATCAAGACCGATCTCATCATACAGATGATTGAAATTCGTGAAAGGAATGCCGTATTCCGCGGCCAGTCCCTCGATCTGACGATATACCGGCTCATCCCGGTAAACCTCGGCATAGGGGGAGACGATCAGATACAGCGACAGATCCTTTTCTTTGGTATAATCCACGATCTTTTCCAGATACGCCGCGGATTTATCGGTGAGCCCGCCGGTCTCATCCCCGTCAAGATCGGGCCGGTCCTGCCGGTCGCCCGGAAGATAGGGCGTGAAGCCTTTGAATCTGCGAAATTCCCGATGCGCGGAAAAAGGAAACAGAAAATCCTCGGTCGTCATGGAGAGGATGCGGTCGTGATAGGTGGCAAAAGAGGGGAAGAAATCCTCCAGCCGGTCGCGTTCCGCGCTGACGGAAAGCACACGGAGCTTATTCAGGGAAAAACGCATGCCGCAGAGATTTTCCGGCAGCCATTTGTACTGGTAGTCATCCTTGAACCGCCCCGGACCATACAGATCGAGGACGATCACCTGCGGGGACTGTGTTTTTAACAGCTCCTGCAGATAGTAATAGGTGATCCAGAGAGGCTGTTCCGCCGCGCTGTAGTCATAGGAGGCGATCCCATAGTTCTGCCACAGGACTGCGGGATCGATATCGCAATGAATGTGGCTGGTGCCCATGAACACGACATCCATGGTGTTCTTCGGCTGCGCATAGAAGGCCCGCGTCTGATTGACACCGTGTTTGGAGCGCACGCACAGAACGGCGTCAAAATAGAAAAGCGCCAGGACCGTGAGCAGGATGAAGAAGATCTGAGCGAACCGTTTTCCCATGCAGACCACCGTTAAAAAGCCATGTAAAGAAACGCGCCGGCATCATAACCGGGACCGTAGATACCGAACAGAAGGATGAGAACGACAAGCGCCGCGTAGAAAAAATAGCGCAGTACAAAGGGCCATCTCCGGACCAGATCGGGGAAGGCCTCTTTTTTGCGATAAGTGGCAAGATCCGTGAAAAAGACGAACAGGATCGCGATCAGCAGGAAGTTTTTCTCCGTGACGGGCATGTCCAGAAGCGCCAGATCATCGGCAAAGGATCTGCCCGCGCTTCCCGCGGTAAACATGCGCGCGGTATAGGCGAGCGCGCTGGTCATGCCGCTGGCGCCGAAGAAGATCCAGGCAAAAGACACCGCGGCAAAGGTGAGGAGCCGCCGGAAGAAGCGCGTGACGGCATGATCCCGGCCTTTCCGCTGCCGGTCCAGGATGTCCAGAACGGAATAGACCGCGTGCAGTGCCCCCCAGGCGACAAAATTCAATCCGTTTCCGTGCCACATGCCACACAGTACAAAGACGATCGCTGTGTTCAGGCATTGACGCAGCAGACCCCTGCGGTTTCCGCCGAGCGGGATGTAGATGTAGTCCCTGAGCCACTGACTGAGCGACCGGTGCCATCGGCGCCAGAAGCCCGAGATACGATCCGCCAGATAAGGCGCGAGGAAATTCTGCGTCAGTGTCAGGCCGTAGATCCTTGCAATGCCGACCGCGAGTGCGGAGTAGCCGGCGAAATCGCAGTAGATCTGCACGGAATACAGGAACACGCCGAAGAACAGCATGGGCGAATGGAAACCGGCATAGCCTTCGAAAAGCTTGGGTACATAGACCCCGATCCGGTCAGCGACGATCAGTTTTAGGGAGAATCCGTACAGGATCCAGCAAAAGGCCGGGGACAGACGGTCGGCATCAAGGAAGCGCACCGAGGAAAGTGCCCGGATCTGCGGAAGGAAATTTTCCGCGCGTTCGATCGGGCCGCTGATGAATTTCGGAAAAAAGCACATCCACAGGAGGAAATAGAGCGGATTGCGTTCAGCCCGCTGCTTTCCCGCCGCGATGTCTGCCAGATAGCCGATCGCCTGAAAGACATAGTAGGAAAAGCCGATCGGGAGAAGAAAGCGCGTGAGGAATTCATCCGTATCGCCGGTCCGCGGCGGAAGCAGGGGCGCGATCCGTGAGGAGTATTTGAAGAACAGAAGGGCGAGCACCAGAAGAACAACGGACAAGGTGCCGATCAGGCGTGCAGGCGTTCGGGAATTGAGCCCGGCAGCCTGTTCGGTCAGAAGACCGGCCAGATAGACAAGGACGGAGCAGATGAGCAGTGCGACAAGGGCACGTCTGTCCAGCTGCCAGACAAACCAGAGGCTGCCTCCGAGCAGGATAAACGGCCGGAGAATGCGCGGAAGCGCAAAATAAAGCAGCGTGATGATGAACAAAAAGGTCAGGAAAGACAGGGAAAACGACATAAGGTTCCTCAAAATGCCGCGAACCCCCTAAGGGGTATGCCGGCGTGTGCGTATTCGAACAGACCATATTATACCATACCGATTGGCATTTACGGGCAAATTGTGTTAAAATATCTGTGATTTATTTCTTTCCGGGTGGGGGACCGACAGAAAAGAACATGAATTTTAAGAGCGTAAACTATTACGGTGTCGATATCGATACCTATCGGGAGTGCAGCGGACAGATCCGCTCGACGAACCGCAGACACATCGGGATCATCAATGTGTGGTTTATCCTGAACAACGCGATGTTCCTCATTTGTTCACTGGTCGGCTGGTTTGGTGTGGACAGACGCAGCACCTCCATGTATGCCGTCTTTCTTTCCGCCGCGATGGTTTTCGAGCTTCTTCTGCTGATCTTCCGGGGTTTTTTTGACCGCTTCTGTTTTCTGGCACCCTATATCAGCATGACCATGCTAATGGCCTTCGGCATCGCGGCAAGCGTCCGGCAGGCCTACATGATGGCGGCGATGTATCTGGTGATGGTCGTGCTGTGTGCACTCTCCTATATCGATATCTTCGGCCGGGTGGCCGCGTTTCTGATCCTGAGCAGCGCAGCCTTCATTTATTCTTCTCATGTGAACAAACCGCAGTCCATTTATTATCAGGATGTTTATAACATCATTACGGTGCTGATCCTGGCCCTGATCCTCCACTATACCTTTCAGCGTGCGCGCATGGCGCAGTTTGAGACTTTTCAGCGCAATCTGCAGATCTCGCAGGAGCTGGAGGTTCGCTCTTCGTTTGATGCGCTGACCTCACTTTTGAACCGCGGTCGGTTTTTCTCCATTGCGGGCAAGGTGCTCGCCGATGCGCACGAGGATGAGTATATTGCCGTCTGTCTGCTGGATCTGGACGGTTTCAAGCAGATCAACGACACGCTGGGACACCAGATGGGTGACAAGGTGATCCAGATCGCCGGCAGCACGATCCTTGATACGGTCGGCATCGACCTCTCGGAAAAATGGACCTTTACCGAAAGAGCGCTGCAGAACGGATACAGTCTTGCCGGACGCCTGGGCGGAGATGAGTTTATCGTGATGATCCGCGGCAAAAAAGACAAAACGGCCGTGCAGACTCTCCTGCAGGAGGTGCTGTCCTCCCTGAACACGGTGGACTTCGGTGATCTGCACGGCATCCACGCCTCCTTCGGGGTGACGGAGATCACCAAAGAGGATCATGATATGGACACGGTTTACAACCGGGCGGATGACGCGCTTTATCAGTCCAAACGTGCCGGCAAGAACAAGATCACCTTTTACGATCCTGCAGAGGGAAAGGACGTGGCCAATGGCTGACGTGCCGCGCGTCTTGCTGATATGCAGCATCATTCTGCTGCTTGTCGACATGGCGGTCGTGATCTGGTATTTCTATATGCAGAAGGATGTTGTGTCCGGCAACGAGGGAGCACGAAACGTGATCACGCTGATCGTGCTACTGGCACTGGCATCGTTTGCCTTTTCGTTCGGGCTGGTGATCTATCGCGATATCAACAGTTCCCGGCTCGCCGCTTATGCGTTTGGCGGGGCGGCGCTCATGACGCTGTTAGTCTGCTGGTCCGTTGCAGAACTGGAGGGACAGAAACGGCGCGCCATGGAGACGGTCGAGACGATCGTGTCGATCCTTGAGGTTGAGAATGCCAGCCTTGACGGACATTCGATGCACGTTTACAACCTGACTATGCTGCTCTATGATTATCTGCCTTACCGGATGAAGAGAAAGATCAACCGGGTGAACCTCTCGTATGCGTCACTCTTCATCGATCTCGGCAAATTGGGGATACCGGCGCGGGTCCTCAACAAGACCGGAAAGCTTCTGTCCGACGAGTGGGCGATCATGAAACGGCACCCGGAGATCTCTGCCAGGATCTTCGAGTCGATCCCTTCGTTTCAGGCGGTCCATGACTGGATCCTGTATCATCATGAACGCATGGACGGGAACGGATACTATCATAAAGCAGGCAGGGAGATCCCGCTGGCATCCCGCGTGATCACGGTTGCGGACACCTATTCCTCGATCACGATGAACCGCTCTTTCAAGGCGTCGCTCTCCTATTCGGATGCGATGCTGGAGTTGAAGCTTGCCGCAGGAACGCAGCTGGATCCGGAACTGGTCGAGATATTCAGTCAGATTCCGAGAAAACGGATCGAAGCGTGCTTTGAGGATGTCAGACAGCGTATGGCAAGATTTAAAGAGGAGGGTTTCCGCGAGGAGCCCGGCGGGGGAAATAAAGGAGAAAAGCAATGAAGAAACAGATTCTGTCCATGGTTATGGTGACCGCGATGCTTACGGCTGTGCTCGCGGGCTGTAGCGGAGGCGGAGCCAAGGCGGAGGCACCGACACCGGAGAAACCGCTGACGCTGAAGATCGGCGTGTCGACCGGTGACAGCGATCCGCGCAATATCGCGGCCAGACAGTTCGCGGATGAGATCGCGGAAAAGAGCGGGGGAGCCGTGCTCGCGACGGTAAACGGAGGCGGCGTGCTCGGAAGCGACGCGGATCTCATCGACGCGGTGGCGCTGAAGTCCGGTAAAGTCGACATCGTGATCTCGGATGCTTCCAATTTTGCCAGTTATGAGCCCAAGATGGGCATCTCGGCGCTGCCGTTCCTGTTCGATGATTTCGATACCGCATGGGCCTTCATGGACAGTGAGATCGAAACAGCCGCGGAAGACGGTCTGCTGAAGAACAACTTCCGTGTGCTCACGCATTACTGCAACGGATTCCGCTGTGTGACCAATTCCAAGGGACCCATCAATTCCCCGGAGGACATGAAGGGTCTGGTCATCCGCACGCCGGAGAACCCGATCATCATGGCCACCATGACGGCTTTGGGAGCAAACCCGCAGCCGCTCGGTTTTTCGGAACTCTATGCGGCGCTCCGTCAGGGTACCTATGACGCACAGGAGAACCCCGTCCCCGTCATCTACAACAACAAGCTCTATGAAGTGCAGGAATATCTGTCGATCACGAATCATATCTATTCCGGTATGTGCTTTGTGATCTCCGACGCCGTCTGGCAGTGTCTGTCCGAGGAGCAGCAGAGGATCGTACAGAATGCGGCTGTCGCTTCTTCCAAGACGGACCGGGAGATGAACAGACAGCAGACCCAGGATCTCCTGACCAATCTGGTGGACGAGGGGATGAAGATCAACGAGCCGGATCTGGAGCCGTTTGCCGAAAAGACCGCTTCCGTGCTGGAATCGAACCGTTCCACCTATGGCGGGCTGATGAATGATCTGAAGGACTGGCTGGAAAAGCACTGATCGAAACGGATAAAGGATCAGCGGAAGATCAACAGAAACGGGGGATGAGCCGGTGCGCATCCCCCGTTTTCAATATCTGTGGCAGGAACCGTTCTGTTATTTGAAATACCTGTCGTGCAGTCCCTTGAACGCCTTGCCGTGTCTGGCCTCATCGCGGGCCATCTCATGGACGGTGTCATGGATCGCATCCAGATCCAGCGCCTTGGCTCGCTTTGCGAGATCCACCTTGCCGGCGGTGGCGCCGTTCTCGGCATCGATCCGCATCTCTAGATTTTTCTTTGTGGAATCCGTGAGCACTTCACCGAGGAGTTCCGCAAATTTGGCGGCGTGCTCGGCCTCTTCCCAGGCGGCTTTGGCATAGTAATCGCCGATCTCCGGATAACCTTCGCGATAAGCCTGACGGCTCATGGCGAGATACATGCCGACCTCGGAGCATTCGCCGTTGAAATTCGCACGGAGATCATTGAGGATATCCTCCGGTACACCTTTGGCAACACCGACCACGTGCTCGGCGGCCCAGACAAGATCATCGCCCTGCTTCGTGAACTTCTCCTTCGGTGCCTTGCAGACAGGGCACTGCTCCGGAGGCGTGTCGCCCTCATGCACATAGCCGCATACCTGACATACCCATTTCATAGCCGCATCTCCTTTCCCGTTTGAAATGTGCGCCGTTGTTTTAAAGGCGCGCTTCCCGCATTTCTCTCTCATTATAACAGATAAATGAAATCGGTGAAAGGTGTTTGTTTACTTTATTTTGGCGGCGTTGTAAAATAGGAATCGCAGTGTTTTCACATGTGAAGAAAGGGGCACCGATTATGGAAAAAATCGCGAGTTTTCAGATCAATCACCTGGAGCTTCTGCCGGGCATCTATGTTTCCCGCAAGGACAAGGTCGGCGCGGAGACGATCACGACCTTTGATATCCGGATGCACGCACCGAACCGGGAACCGGTCATGAACACGGCGGAAATGCACACGATCGAGCATCTGGGAGCGACATTCCTGAGAAATGACCCGGAATGGGGCCCGAAGGTGATCTATGTCGGCCCGATGGGTTGCCGCACGGGCTGCTACATTCTTTTTGCCGGCGACCTGGAGCCCCGTGATATCGCGCCGATCATCACCCGCATGTTTGAGTTCATCCGTGATTTCGAAGGCGAGATCCCGGGTGCCGCTGCGCATGACTGCGGCAACTATCTCGATCACAATCTGGCGATGACGCAGTATGAGGCAAGAAAATATCTGGAGACCCTCTATCATCTCGAAGAGAAGAACATGGTCTATCCGAAGTAGGAAACAGAAACGGGATGTTTCCCGATGCAAAGGGTTCACAGGAGAAAGGGACTATGACAGAAAAATACGGTATCATCGGTGCGATGGAGGTGGAGATCCAGACGCTTCTTTCCGCGCTGAACGCAGGGAGGACGCTCAATCGCGCATCCATGGAATTTCATGAAGGCACGATCGGCGGTACGGACGTTGTCGTGGTGAAGAGCGGTGTTGCCAAGGTGAATGCCGGGATCTGTGTACAGATCCTTGCGGATGAGTTTCATGTGACGCACGTGATCAACACGGGCGTCGCCGGATCGCTGGACGCGACGATCAACATCGGTGATATCGTGCTCTCGACCGATGCGTGCTACCACGATGTCGACGCGACCGTTTTCGGGTATCAACCCGGTGAAGTGCCGCAGATGGGACGTTTGGAGTTCCCCGCCGATGCCGGTCTCAGAGAGAAGTTGAAGACCGCGATCACAGAGAGCGCTCCCGATATCGGTGTTTTTACCGGTCGTGTGGTCAGCGGCGACCAGTTTATCGCTGACGGCGACAGGAAGAAGAAGATCCGCGACACATGGAACGGTCTCTGCTGTGAGATGGAGGGAGCGGCGATCGCGCAGGCGTGTTTTCTGAATGACATCCCCTTCTGCATCGTGCGCGCCATATCTGACAAGGCGGACGGCAGCGATGTGGTCGATTATCCCGTCTTCGAAAAGAAGGCGGCCAGAGACTGTGCCGCGCTCGTGCGCGCGTTTTTGGAGAAACAGGCAAAGAGCGGCTGATCTTCCAGATTGACAAAGCCGTCACCGGCCCATTCATGCCAGCGGGAGATGGTCGTGTCACACGGATAATCGATCAGAGCAAGTTCCGCGGGAGGGATGCGGTTCTCCACGATATCGAGGATCACATCGGAGAGGTATTGCTTGAAGGGGCAGAGGATCAGGGGCAGCATGCGGTGCAGCTTGTTACAGCTTTCACAGCGTCCGCGCGGGATGAGGACCCGGAACCTTTCCCCGCCGGTTTTCCGGTAGCGGCGGTCCACACTGTCACGATAGATCAGATGGTTCCGTCCGCAGTTGGGACAAAGCGGCAGATCTTCGCTGAGGATACGAACAGAATCTCCGTTATTGACAACTTCCGTCTGAAAAGAGTAAAGGATTACCATTCAGTAATCCTTTCTTTTACGGTTCTTTGTGTTTTGATCATTATGTCAGGTTTTGCCGGGAAGATCTATTCGTTAAAATACTGCAGGATGTCGGGCAGCAGATTGTCCACCTTGTCGTTGTCGAGCTGACAGGTGCCGGCGTTCTTGTGACCGCCGCCGCCGTACTTCAGGCAGATCTCGGCGATATTCTTGTCGACATCGGGGCTGTCCTTGAAAATGGATTTGCCGATCATGACGGCCGTATTCTGCTTCTTGAAGCCCCATGCCACATGGATGGAGAAATAGGCATCCGGATACATGGTGTAGATCAGGAAGCGGTTGCCGGAGTAGATCGGATCCTCGTCGCGCAGATCGACGATCACGCAGCGACCCTCCTGGCGGGAAACCCGCTCCAGCTGAGCCATGAACTGTTTCTGCTGGGCGAAATACATCTCCACACGCTCCTTGACATCGGGAAGCTGCAGGACATCCTCGATCGGATGATCCAGACAGTAGTCGATCAGCTCCATCATCAGCTGATAATTGGAGATGCGGAAATCGTGGAAGCGGCCGAGACCCGTGCGGGCATCCATAAGGAAATTCATCAGCACCCAGTCCTTGGGATCCTTGACTTCGTCGATGGTGAAATCGGCGCTGTCACCCTTATCCACCGCTTCCATGATCTCGTCGGAAATGCGGTGCAGATCATATTTTTCCTTATAATAATTGTAGACCACACGGGCAGCCGACTTGGCTTCCCCTTCGATGATCCAGGTGCCGCGGCCCACAGCATCGGAATTACGGGAGAGCTCGGATTCGTGATGATCAAAGCAAAGACCGACGCGGGGATCATAGGGCAGATTGGTCGTGATGTCATTCTCATTGAGATCGATCTTGCCGTCCTGCACATCCTTGGGATGAACAAATTTGATCTCATCCACGAGATTGATCTCTTTCAGGATCATGGCGCAGACAAGGCCGTCAAAATCGCTTCGTGTCACCAATCGCATCATAAGCACCCTCCTAGGTTTATGTCAGAAACGAACAAGAATATTATATTTCACCTGCGCGGGTTTTTGCAAGAGGGAGTTACTGCCCCTCGTTACCGGTGAGAAGCAGGCAGGGCTCTCTGTTCATGACCGCCCGAATGTAATCCGCGGCATCGGCGAGGGGGCGTTTGAACGCCATGCCGCCCAACAGCAGATCGATGCGGTGGATATCGGAGCCGGCCGTTCTCGGGAAATCATGCTCTGCGGCATAGGCTTCGGCGCGTTCGTCAAAGGCGGGATCGTTGTGCGCGGCACTGAAGCGGCTGCAGTGCGTCGCGTTGACCGTTTCCACCGCATCCACGGCATCCGGGAACAGACGTACCTCGGGAATGTAACTCTCCTCCCGGAACGGATGACAGTGCACGACCATGCCGCCGCTTTCGTGGACCAGGCGGAACTGCTCCTCGATCGAACAGTCACGGATCTCCGGATGATCGAGCAGCCATTCCTTTGACAGACCGTTGATCAGAAACTCCGTTCCGTGATAGCAGGATTCCCAGCCGAAGAAAACCTGCAGCCCGATGCGGTCGCCTTCCTGTTTTGCGTGTTCAAAGCCCCGGCAGAAACTGTCGACCCAGTTCTCCCACGGAAGACTGCGGTCAACAGCGGTGTTGCCGTGGACGAAGTGATCGGTCACGATGATGCCCGTATAGCCCGCTTCCTTGCAGAACCGCGCCATGTCCGCGCCGGAGGACCGGGCACAGGCACTTGCCTCACAGGTGTGCAGATGGGTCTCATAGACATAGGGATATTCGGGATCGATGTGCAGCCGTCGCATTTCGCCGGACATGGAGGCTCCTTTCTGATGATTGACGAATCCTGTGACATTTGATAGAATATTTAGCGCTGATATTATAGCACAACCTGGAGTTGTACCCAAGTGGTTGTAAGGGACCGCACTCGAAATGCGGCAGGCCGGGCGACCGGCGCGAGGGTTCGAATCCCTCCAACTCCGT
>JAILOV010000002.1 GCA_024690605.1 Lachnospiraceae bacterium
CTTCAGACCGCCCAGCACGCTGTCATACTGCTCGGGATAATTGGCCTTGAAAGCAGGCGCGAGAAGAAGGGAGATCCGCTCCCCCTTTTCCAGATCCCGGAAGAATCTCTCCGTATCGTCCTCAAATTCACGCGCATCGTGTTCGCAGACATCGATACAACTGCCGCAGGCGACGCATTTGCTGCCGTCCACGACAATACGGGCTTTGCCGTCCTTCTCCGCGGAGATACAGGCGCCGATCGCGCTGCAGACCTTGATGCATTTGTTGCAACCGATGCAGCTGTCATTCGTGTACACGATGGACCGATGATCATACATGCTTACCACTATATCACAGGTTGTGCTATAATTGAACAGGGAGGGAGACGAGATGAAGAAAAAACTGTGCGCATCTGCCGCCGTATTGATCATACTGACCGCTCTGTCGGCATGCGGGAGAAAAGCAGCACCCGCGGCTCCGGCGGATGCCACGGCACCGCAGGAGGTACCTGCTGCCGAGGCTGCCGGAGAAGGGCGGCTGGATAACGGCCTCTTTGCGATCGTCATGCCCGCGGAGCTGTCCGGCCTCTTTGAGACCGAGATCACCGCGGACTCGATCTATGTCTATGACAAAGCCGCCCGAGCAACGATATACGACGGTTTTGTATTCGGTATCAGTGCTTATGCGGAACCCTCGGACTATGCCGGCATGCCCAGTTCGACCAAGATCGGCGAACTGACGGACAAAAGCGGCAGGCTCTGCGATATGATCCTGTCCCATCCGACGGAAATACAGGTCGACCCGGAGCAGGGCGCAGACAGCTATCGCCTGCTGGAGGAGGCGGAACCGGCGATCCTCGAAACACTGGAAGCTTCGAACGGCGGACAGTATGCCCGCGGCGCGGGCACAAAGGGCGAGGACCTCTACGGGGAGATCCTGAAGAAACACGCGACGGCGATCCGCGAGCATTGGGACGCGTCCCGACTGGAAGAGGAAGACATGAGTCCGATGTATCACACGATGAGCATCGGAGACGAGACCAGTGTCCTTGACCGGACAGGTTATATCTACTACGACGTCAATCTGGACGGCATCGATGAGCTGTTCATCGGCGAGATCGCCAACGGTGAGTGGAAGGGCGTGATCTGGGACCTCTACACCATGGTCGACCGAAAGCCGGCGCATGTCACGAGCGGGTGGGACAGAAACCGTTTCTTCGTCTGCACAAAGACGCTTCTGTGCAACGAGTATTCCGGCTCTGCCGCGGAGAGCGGCTGGCGGATCTACGGTCTGGATCCGAACTCCGCGCAGCTCACGCAGCAGGTCGGCTTCAAGATCGACACCCTGGCAAACGAAGAACAGCCGTGGTTCATCTCTTATGACTTTGAAAATGACGAATGGGAGAGCGTGACGCTCGACGAATGGGAAGACCGCAAAGAGGCCTTTGATGTCTATGAGCGTTTCGATTATATCCCGCTGTCCTCGGCGGATCAGGGCTGACGCTTTTCCTCTCCGGGATAGAGCATCACATAGTGCTCCAGCGCATCCCTGTACATGGATGACGACACGGACACGAATCCGAAACGCCCGTACATGCTGACATTGTCCGCAAGATTCGTCTCCAGACAGATCCGGCGGTCCCTCCGATCCGCATAGGAAAGCATCAGGTTCATCAGTTTCCTGCCGTAGCCCTGCCGCTGGGCGGCCTTCCTTGTCGCAAACACATAGATATACCAGGTCGTGTCATCCAGCCAGTTCTTCCGTTTTTCTCCGGCATATTTCTCATAGTCTTCCAGCCGGTACATCGCGGGCTTAAAGAGCAGCGTGTAGTCTCCCGGGCGGGCAACACGCACATACTGCGGCATGCCGACCTTCTTTGCCCCCGGCGGTTCGATCAGCATCACGGATTCGAAGTCCCCGCCGGCGGAGATCCCCGCCAGCCCGTGCATCCTGCTCTTCAGATCCACCGTCATCATGCGGCGAAAGGTCTTCTCGTCATAACTTTTCCCGAAGGTGTGAAGGAACAGCGGATAATCCCGATACGCGTCGATCGAGGTGGCGATATACCGCTCTTTATTGGCCGCAGACAGAAAGCTGTCCTCCGCGAACCCGGCGGCCACGGCGAAACCGTAGAAATCCCGGATATGCTCCTCACAGCTCGCGCAGTTCATAATCCGTGTCCTCATCCATGATCTCAAGCATGATGT
The DNA here is from genome assembly GCA_024690605.1 of Lachnospiraceae bacterium. Classification (GTDB taxonomy): domain Bacteria; phylum Bacillota; class Clostridia; order Lachnospirales; family Lachnospiraceae; genus Butyrivibrio. The sequence goes on from JAILOV010000002.1 coordinate 2,188, forward strand.
CGGCGATCCCGGGATCAAACTGCTTTCCCCTGCCCTTTTCCAGCTCCTGTCTGACGACCTCCTGCGACATGTATCTCCGGTAACTCCGGTTGCTGGTCATGGCATCATAGGCATCCGCCACGGCGATGATCCGCGCGGGAAGCGGGATTCCGTCCTCTTTCAGACCGTCCGGATACCCGGTCCCGTCATAGCGCTCATGGTGCCATCTGGCGCCGGTCCCGATGTCCTTCATCTCGGGCATCTCCGAGAGGATCTCATAGCCGATGACCGAATGGCCCTTGACGATATCATATTCCTCCGGCGTAAGGAACGAGGTCTTGTTGATGATGGCATCGGG
>JAILOV010000003.1 GCA_024690605.1 Lachnospiraceae bacterium
GGTTTCTTCGATATCGATCTCCGGATCCTGCGCGCTGAAGCACGTGTCATCGAGCGCTTTGCTCTCCGTGATATCCGCTGTCTCTGTTTTTACACTGCCATCCGCAAGCCACGGATCGTCTGCCATATCCTCGCGGAGAAATTCCTTAAACCTGTCAAGCATTGCTGTTTCCTTCTTTCCCATTTCCATATCTTGATTTTTACAGTGATCGTAATATTCCGTTTTCCGGTAGCACCTAAAGTTATACTATAATGTCTCCCCACTACCCCGTCAATGATCAGATCCGTCCTCTTCTTCCGCCTCCGGCAGCTCCGTTTTCTTCCGTCTGCGGAGTCCTGCGGCGCATCCGCCGCCCGCAGCCGCGGCGATGAGGACCGCTCCGCCGATGACCGGGACCGGATGCTTCTTCGCCCGGTCGAGGATCGTCGGTTTCTTCACCACATGGAGGGTAAAGGTGTTTCCCGGCGCTTCAAAGGTCAGATACTGACCCATGGTCTTCGTTTCGAGTGCTGTCCGACCGTCATCCGTCTCAAGCCAGATCTGAACCTCCTTCATCTCTTCGGAGGGCAGGAACCGGATGACATGGCTTTCCGACTGACCCGCAGGCAGATGCAGGGTATAGACGTCTTCTTTGTCTTCCACCGTGATGATGTCTTCCGGTGCGAAGCTTCCCTCGGCGAAGAAGACCGGCTTGCCGTCCTCCCGCTTCAGATCCGAGGGGATCAGCGTCACGACTCTCGTATAGACAGCATCGATCCGGTCCTCCGCTGTGATATTGCGGTAATCCTCTCTGGCCCAGACGCCGAAGAAGCCCTCCTTCTCCGGGACCGCGGGCAGCTTGTCCGCATCGATGGATGCACCGTAGTCACAGGGGATCTCCGCCACCTGCTCATCATCCGCAAGGAAGGTCAGGCGGAGTTTCTTAAACGCGTTGGCGCCCGCGGTATCCGCCGTGATCCCGGCATAGTCCGTCTCCTGCGCAAGGCCCGCATAGTCCACGTCGCCGATCGCACGATACTCTCCGCCGCACCACAGGTTGTCGGAAAGCTTCTCCGCAGAGATCTCCGCGGCTGCGCCGGCGATCGCACCGGTGGACTGCACGGAATCGCGGATGCGCACCATGGCCCGGTTGTCCGTCAGGGTGCTCCCGCTGCCGGCGATGCCGCCCACGTAACTCTGTCCGCGCACATGCGCCTTCACCAGACAGTTTTTCACGACCGCACCGGAAAAGCCCGCGATGCCGCCGGCATAAGCTCCGTCGGAATCGATCATGCCATAATCTCTCGCACCGTAAATGATGCCCAGCTGCATCCGCCCGGTGATCCCGCCGGCGTAATTACCGCCACTGATGATCCGCCCGTTGTTCTCGCAGTCATCAACGATCGCCTTCTCCAGCATCGTCGCGTCGGTCGTGCGGTTCGTGACGGTCGTGATGTCGCGGTCGGGATTGAGCTGCGTATCCACACCCATGATCCCCGCGATACCGCCCGCATCGCCGTCCGCGTGCACCGTGCCGTTGTTCCGGCAGCCGGTCGTGCGGCCGCTCGTCGCGCTCTCAAAATCCTCCCCGGACACATCCTCGGTATAATCCGCCGGATCGACGCTGCGGTTGAGTTCCTCCTCGACCGCCTCCTCGATCAGATCGGACAGCTGCCCCATCTGCGCGTTGATGCCTTTGAGATTGCCGACCGTTCCGCTGGTCGCGCCGCGAACACTCGCGTTCAGAGCATTGGCCTCGGCGATCATCTTGTCGATCGTCGAGTAGAGATCACTCGACGCCGCCCGCGTGGTGGCACTCACACTGTTCACATTGAGGTCAATGCCGGCAATGCGGTCTGCGGCACTCTCCACATCATTGAACGCGTCTTTGATCAGCGCTCCGGTCGTCTTCATATCCGAAGCGGACGGCAGGGAAAGGGTCGAGCGGCCCGCGTCGGTCAGTCCCTGAAGTTTGACCGCGATCGTGGCATTCTGTGTCCGGATCGCCGCGATCTGCGCTTCGATCGCCGCTTTATCCGCCGGGTTTAATCCGGCGATCGCGTTCAGATCCTCCTGCAGCCTGCTGTTTCCTCCTGCCGGCGCGTCCGTATAGGATTTTAATCTCGTCTGCACCGCGGAAAGCTTGGAGGTCAGCGTGGCCAGCTGTGAGGTGGTGAGACCGGCGTTCCGCTCATCGGATCCGTTCTTGATGACCTTGTAATCCGCATCCCCCTCCGTCGTGGGATCGGCATCGATACTGTAGATGATCGGCTGAATGATGCCCTTCATTTCCTGAATATCCGTGTCGAACTGCTCCGTCCCGCCGCCCCGGGTCCCCTGAATCGCGTTCAGAGCGGTCTGGATCGCGTTATAGGAGGTCTCCAGGTCGTCGAGCAACGGATCAATGGTCGTGGAATCCACCCTGGCATTGGCCTCGGTCTCGGCGTAATCCCCCACCTTGCCGCCGACCTCGGAAAGATCCTCCGCCGCGTCCGACAGATCGCTCGCCGACTGCCGCACCCGGCCGGTCGTCTCGTTAGCGCGCGCCGCTTCGGCGTCCGCCCGCGCGGTCGCCTCGTTGGTGATCGTCTGCACATCGCCCTTGGCCTGTCCGGTCAGGCGGGATATCTCCGCCAGCAGATCGCTGGCTTCGTTCGAATAGCCCTCGGTATCCGTGAGCGCCGCGTCGATCATCGCCTGCAGATCGTCCAGCGCCGTGCTGATCTGTCCCAGCTTCCCCTCCGAGAAATTGATCGAGAGATCCGGCTGCTGCTGTCCCACGATCCCGCCGGTCTCGCGTCTCCCGAAGATCTCGCCGTCGTTCGTGCAGTTCCTGATGAGACCCGTTGAGCGGCCGCAGATCCCGCCGACATTGAAACCCACATGTTCGTAGCCGACACGCCCGCTGTTGTTACACCGTGCAAGCGTCCCCACGGAAAATCCCGCGATGCCGCCGATATCCGTCTTCTGATCGGCATTGTCCGGTGTCACGAGCCGGCCGGTCTGCAGGATCTTGTCCAGCGTCAGCGTCAGATCGTCTGTAGAAAAAGGAACATCGGTGTAGACAGCGTTCACCTGTGCCACGTTGCCGCAGTCCGTCACTGTGCCGAGATTGTAGCCGACGATGCCGCCCGTCTGCGAATCGCCCTGCACGATTCCGCCTGACGAGCAGCCGTCGATCACGCCGCTCTCCTCATTTATCCCGGCGATCCCGCCGGCCTCGCTGTGCGCCTCCACACTGCCGAACCACGAGCAGTTCTTCAGGGTGCCGCGGTTCGTGCCGACGATGCCGCCGACCGTCACCGGCCGTCCCTTCGGACAGACCGCACCGATCACCTCGAGATCGTGCACCACGGCACTTGCCGCAGTCTGTTCAAACAGACCGGCATTGGAGATCTCCGCGCGGATGTTCACCCCGTCGATCGTGTGTCCGCCGCCGTCAAAGGTGCCCGCAAAATAGACCACACGCGACGTCTCATCCTGCAGCACGATGTCCGCCGTCAGACGCACCGTGCGGTTCTGCGACCAGGTCGCCGTGTGGGCTAGGGAAACAAAGGTCTCCCAGTCCGCCGCGGAAGATATGACAAAATCCTCTTTTGTTTCGGTCGCCTCCCCGGCGTCTGCCGCAGGATCTTCATTCTGTTTTGCAATATCCTCTTTTGCGGCACTTATCTCCTCAACCGCAAAAGCACACAGCGCCGTAAAAGGAGAAACCGCAAGCAGCCCCGCGAGCGTGAGCGCAAAGAGGCCGCGCTGTCTGTCCGTCCGCATCCGTCCGTTCATCGCGCGCCTCCTCTCCCGCTCTTTTTCTTCTTATGATCGTTCTCTCCGATCTCCGTCTGATCACCGGTATCATCCGAGTCTCCGATCATCGCCTCGCCGGCATCACCCGTCACCGCATCAGCCTCGTCCTCATCTCTCTCCCCTTCCCCGCTCTCAGCCACGACACTCTCTTCCGCCTCCTCATCACTCCGGTAGGCGAACATCCTGTCCTCGATCGCCTGCGCGGGCTTCAGCGCCTCCTGCGAAGCGTTTTCCATCGTTCCGCTCACGACCACGGCCTTGACCTCGCCGCGCACGACCGCGTTCATCGTGCCGATGACCGTGCCGTTCACCGTGCCGCGGATCGCGCCGTTGACCATGACCGTACCGTGCTCCTCACGGGTCTTGATGGGCATGGACACGTCAAATGCCGTCGCCGCGATGATGCGGTCGCCGATCAGCAGGATCTGCGGCAGCACGAACATGACGAGCACCACCGAGATCGAGGTACCGCGGCCGAGGCATTCGCCGATGCCCGCAATACAGGGATCCGAAGTGATCTGCGAGAGGAAGACGCCCGCGAGGATCATCATCGATCCCGAGGTGATGATCGTCGGGAAGGCAAAGTTCAGGGATTCGATGATCGCTTCCTTCCGCTCCATGGTCTTGCGCAGATCCGTGTAGCGACTGGAGATTACGATAGCGTAGTCGATGTTGGCGCCCATCTGGATGGAGCTCACGATCAGGTAGCCCATGAAGAACAGGTTCTCCTTCATGATCGTCGGAAATGAGAAGTTCATGAAGATCGCGCCCTCGATGACGGCGATGAGCAGCACCGGCATGCCCGCCGACTTAAAGGTGAACAGCAGGATCACCAGAACGAACAGGACCGACACGATCGAGACGATCAGGTTATCCGTCTCAAAGCTCGCCCGGAGATCCTTCTGGCTCGTCGAGTTGCCGACCACGAGGATCTCCTCATCATCATAGATGCTCCTCGCGATCTCGTGGATCTCATCGATGAACGCAAAGGTCTCGTCGCTCTCCTCCGGCACGTTGAGGTAGACCAGGATCCGGTCATAGTCCTCGCCTTCCAGCTGTTTCCGTCCGTTGGAGATCTGCACATAGGCGTCCTTTAAGGTGTCATAGACATCGGCGTCCAGCGTGACATAGCCCTCTTCCACCTTCTGAAAGATATACATGAGCATGTCCATGAGCGGCACGCGGTAGGAAGCGATCCCGCCGATGATGCGCCCGTACTCCTCCTGTTCCGCCGCATAGGCGCTGTAGAGCAGTTCGATCAGTTCAAAATCCACCCCGACCAGTTCGGACAGCTGTCTCGGGGTCAGCGCGTCCGTGAGCATCCATCCGCCCATCGCCTCCGTATTGGCAAGACCCTGGCAGTGATGCACCTCGGGACGCGCCTCCAGCGCGCCGAGGAACCGGCTCTCCTTCTGATAGTCATGTCCCGGAAGCACGATGGCGACCAGGTTCTCGCTGCCAAAGGTGTCCGTGATCAGGTTGTCGGCGATCTGCACCTCGTTCAGGACCGGCGTGGACAGTGTAGAATAGCCGTAGACATAGGGGCATCGCTGAGAGAAGAAAAAGGCAAAGGCGAATACGGTGACAAAGACGATCGGAATGACCTTCCTCGTCGCGAAGTCAAAAGCGCCGACCGCGCTGATCTTCGGCACGAAACTCTTGTGCTTCGTCTTCTCCATGACGCCGGAGAGCAGCACGATCAGGCCCGGCATCAGCGTGAACACGGTCAGGAGCGAGAGCAGGATCGCCTTGATCAGGATGATGCCCATATCCGCGCCGATCTTATAGTGCATGAACACCAACGCGAACAGACCGGAGATCGTCGTCAGGGAACTGGAGAGGATCTCCGGGATGGACTTGGAGAGCGCGACGATCGCCGCGTCCCGGACGGAAAGGCCGCCCGCGTATTCCTCTTTATAGCGGTTGCACAGGATGATCGCATAGTCCACCGACAGCGCCAGCTGCAGGATCGAAGAGACGGAATTGGAGACAAAGGAGATCGTGCCGAAAAAGAAGTTCGTGCCGCCGTTTAAGAGCATCGACACGAGAAAGGTCAGACCCAGCACCGGGATCTCGCCGAAGGATTCGCTTGTGAACAGGAGCACACCCACGACCACAACGGCGACCAGTGCGATGATCGTCTTCATCTCGTTTTCAATGATCTCCGCCTGCTGATTGCCGAGACTCGTCGACACGTAGATATCATAGGAAGAGAGTTCGTCCTTCACATTGTTCAGCGCGGCGAGCGCCCGTTCATCCTTTTCATCGAAGTCAAAGGTGACCGAATACATCGCCGAGCCGTTGTTGTAGTGCTTGACAAACTCCGTCTCCTCCGCGTCGGCTTCGGTAAAGGTCACCCCCTGCACGCCGTCCATGCCGGCAATGCGCGCCTCCAGATCCTTGGCGTCCTCCCAGTCGATGTTGGCGACCATGATCTTGGCGGAGCCGAAGGTGGTGAACTGCTCCTCCATGAGATCAAGTCCCCTGCGCGTCTCCGTCTCTTCGGACAGATAGGCGGCAAGATCATTTTCGACGTTCACCCAGTTCTTGGAGAAAAAGGAAAAGATCAGGGCGATGATATAGATCAGGAAAAAAAGCATCCTTTTATCAACGATAAAGGACGCGATCTTGATCATAAAGCCGTTATTCTGTTCTGCGTTCTGCTCATTCATGGCTGTCGTTCTCTTCTGACTGTTCCGTCTTATGTCACTGATTTCGTGCTATAATCCTGTTAAGATCATCATTCTCCGTAACAATGATGCCCATGGATCACTCCGTTGCTTCGCATGCGTTTGATACCCCCGGCATCAGACAATTGTAACACTATACACCCGAAACCACAAAATGTTAACAGGCAAACAGGAAAAAACGCGTTTTTTCAGGAAAATTTCATATTTAGCCGTCTCGGCCGCTCTCATCCTGACAATTGCCGCCGGTTGTGCCGCACCCTCCGTCTTTACGGGGAAAGGCACGGAGGCCGCCGTTTCGCGCACCGGTTTTGCCTTCGACACCGTCATCCGGATCACGATCTATGGCATGGCGGAAGAGGAGGCCAACAAGCTGATCGACAGCTGCATGGAAACGGCGGATCACTATGACCGGGATCTGTTCTCGGCCCACGCGGAAGGCACGGATCTGTCGAACCTCAACCGCCGGATCAGCGCCGGGGATGACTCTGCCGGTGCCGATGCGCAGGACCCGACCGGAGAACTCCGGATCGCCCCCGAGACCGCCCGCCTGATCGATGAATCGCTCATCTGGCGGGAACGCACGCGCGGTGCCTTCTCACCGGCGCTCGGTGCCGTGATCTCCTTATGGAACTTCGGCGGCGATCCGCCCGGACCCGTTCCGAACGAAAAAAACATCAACGAAGCGCTCTCCCACACAGACGCGTCCGGGATCCATGTCACACGATCCGGGAACGACCCCGGCACGGCGCGGATCCGGATCGATGATCCGCGGCTTCTGATCGATCTCGGCGGCATCGCCAAGGGTTATATCGCCGACCGGATGAAGGAGCAGCTGACCGCCGGCGGCGTGACAAGCGCCGTCATCAATCTCGGCGGCAACGTGCTGCTCATCGGGGCACACCCGGACGGCAGCGATTTCCGGATCGGGATCCGGGATCCCAAGGTTCGTGAAGAAGAGAACACGGACAACAGTCCCCTCCTCACGATTCCCGTCAGAGACCAAAGCGTCGTCACCTCCGGGATCTATGAGAGATATTTCATCGAAAACGGTGTCCGCTATCATCATGTCCTCGATCCCGAAACGGGCTGCCCCGCGGACACGGGGCTTGCCTCCGTAACGATCCTCTCAGGGGATTCCACGACGGGAGATGCCCTGTCCACCGCCTGTCTCGTCCTCGGGCAGGAAAAAGGGCAGGCCCTGATCGAGAGCCTGCCCGGTGTGGAAGCGCTGTTTGTTTCTACAGACGGTGTGATCTCCTCTACACCCGGTTTTCCGAAGAGCCTGAACTGACGCCCGGCTATCTCTTCGCGTTTTCCAGGATCGCGTCCCGGATCTCCGGGAACTTCCAGCTTCTGTTCACACGCTCATAGATGCCGAACTCCTCGCCGGTTCCGGAGAAATTATTGTTGTCCCACCAGACGCAGGGAATCCCTGCGGACCACGCCTTCGCCGTGTAGTAACCGGCGAAATCCGCGCGGGCTTCGAGATTGCCGCCGCGGTCTCTGGCGCCGAACTCGCCGATCACCACCGGGGTCCCCATCAGGATGTATTTCTGATAGAGCCTGGTGATAAAGGCATTGATGTCTCTTGTATCGTCTTCCTTTCCCGAATCAAAGGCGTTCGTTCCGTTCTCTTCCAGCGCGAAATGATAGGGCGTGTAGGCATGAATGGAAACGATGATCCGGTTGTCGATGTCCGCGGCGTCTCGGGGCAGCTGAAACCCGGGGGTCAGCGCGCCGTCCGGCGACGCGTCATAGCCCGGCACCATGAGATAGCAGGTCCGGTGCGGTCCGTCCACGCGGCGCACCGTGTCGACAAACAGCTGGTTCAGCTCGTTGATGCAGCCGATCGCATCCTTCACCTCAGGCGTCGGGTCGTCGACCTCAAACCACCACTCACATTCCTGATCCACAAGCCTCGGTTCGTTCATCGCCTCAAAGATCAGGCGATCGTCATAGTCTTTGTAGCGCTCGGCCAGCTGCTCCCAGATGCGCCCCACATATTTCTTTGACTGTTCGGCGTGCGCACTGTCCGGATAAAAGCCGTTCGCCGCCGGATGATTGTCGTGATGGATGTTCAGGATCACCGTCATGCCGGCGTCCAGCGCCCAGTCCACGACTGTGTTCACGCGATCCATCCAGGCGGGCGAGATCGTGACATTTTCATCGATGATGTGATCATGCCAGCTCACCGGGATCCGGATCGTGTGAAAACCGGCGTCCGCGATATCGCGGATCATATCCTGTGTGGTCTCCACATGCTGCCAGTAGGTCTCCGCCTCCATCTCATTGGAGCGGTCCGCCGCCAATGCGCCGTCCAGATAGGCGTCAAAGGTGTTGCCGAGATTGATGCCGGCGCCGAGGTTCTTCGTAAAGGTCAGCGCCTCGTTGTCCGGGATCCTGAGCATGGAGACGCTGTAGGTTTTGCCTCCCGACGCGTTCTCTTCCGCTTTTGTTCCCACCTGGTCCCCCTTGTTCTCATCCGTCCCGGCATCGGCAGCCGGTGCTTTCGCGGTCTTCTCTTCCGCTTTCTCCGCGGGCTTCTCTTCGCTCTTTGCGGTCTCCGTCTGTTCTTTCGGTTCCTCCTGCGTGGGGGTCGCGACTGTTCCGCAGCCGCCCGACAGGCAGGTCACCATCATCGCGGAGAGCGCGGCTGCCGCGATCCTCCGTTTCATTTCCCTCATGTTCATGAGTCTCTCCTACTTCCGAAGATCATTCTTCTTTCCGTCTCCCGCAACCGGCTGTCCGTTCACCGTGCCCAGTTTGAAGCCCGGCTGTGACTGCTCGATCTCCAGGCGCTTCTTGCTGAAGTCCTGCTTCTTCCCGGTGGGTGTACCGAACTTCTTCTCCAGATCGCCGGCGCTTAATTCCCACACCTGCTGACCCTTATTCACGGGCTTCCATGCCTCCGCACGATCCATGGCCAGGGCCAGGGCGGTATTCTGCGCCTCACTCCGCTGCGTTTCCGGCACGCTCTGGATCGCCATGATCAGATTCTGCGCAAAGGTGAGGCCGGTCGCGGTGTCGTGCACCTGATAGACTTCGTCCGCCATCTCCTGTACGAACGGATCGATGTTGCCCTTCGCGTCGTAGCAGACATCCGCCATCAGCTTAAAGAGTTCGCGGTTCTCCTCCCGCTGCCAGAATTCGTTCATCAGCGAAGCGTCATAGGTGGGCTCCGTTCCCTGAGAAGGCGCCATCAGCAGACGTTCCACGATCTGGCCTCTCTCCGGCGAAGGCTCCGCATCCGGCAGTGTGAGATGCTCATCGATGGACCGCGAGGGTTCCTTCGCATTCTTTAACAGGTTCTTTTTGATCTCGTTAGGGAACTTCGTCCAGTAATAAGGGACCAGTCCCAGCTTCCCCTGCTGCGAGGTGATCGCGCACTCCGTGTCCGTGGGTCCCACGAGCGTGAGCATTTCTGCGTTCTCCGCCTGCGAGAGCGTGATCTTCCCTTTATCGTCAAGCCGCAGATCCGGATAGTTCTTCAGTTCCTCCACGCCACCGGTGACCTTGTCCCGATGGAGCTCCGACAGCCACACCAGAGACAGATCCCGCTGGTAGCCCGCCGGCTGCATCCGCGTCTCTCTCACCACCTTGTAGAGATCCACGCTGTGGGTGTAGTCGGGATCCGCGACCTCACCGGGCTTAAGATCATTCGGGTTGGGCTGACGCGAATCCTTTAAGAGCAGCGTGTTGCCCTTGATGCCCACGATGGTCCGGTAATGCCCGCAGCACTTGATCGCCACCGGCGAGTGATCATGCTCCAGCGCGTATTTCACCTGCTCTCTGATGGCCTCCACCGCCGTGTCATCCGCCTCATCCCGGTAGACCGCACCGTTTTCGATCCTGGCGGGCGGCAGATTCTCAAAGCCCCAGGTGTGCATGGCCGTGTTGGGCACCGTCTTCATCACCAGCTCACTGTCATGGAACGGATCGGAGCCGGCCTCGTTGTTGAATTCGTTGGTCTCCAGTGCCTTTGCGTTGTCACCCTGTTCCAGCGTCTTCGTGGCGCGGAAGGCACGGACATCCTTCTGCGTGAGATCGACACCGCGGCTCTTCAACAGGTTGGAGAGCGCCACGGACCAGCAGCCCTGCACCGAGGTCTGGAAATCCGTTTGACGGAAATTGGCGAGCATGACGGTTCCGTCCAGGAAGGTCGTCACCGCGGGTGACACCGGCCCTCTGCCTTTTTCCGTGCGCTGTCCGCTCGTCTTCACGGCCTGATCGATCCGGTTTAAGCCGGCGATCCGCTGATCCAAATACTCGATATACATCTGTCCGTCCGGCATCTTCTTTAGCGTATCGGCGTACATCTTCTTATACTGTCTGAGCACAGCGATATCGCCGCAGTTTAAGATCGCGCGAGGAAGCGTCTCGTCGCCGGCATCGAGGTCCCCGATCTCCACATTGATGTCGTGGGAGCGGATGAGGATCTCTCCCGTTAGCGGATTCCTGACCGGTGCGTGCACGCCGGGTTCTCTGCGTTTCGGCGGATACTTCTTCAGTTCCTCGATGAGCTGCTGATCCTGCTCACGCTGCTGACGCTGCGGCTGCGGCTTCTGCTCCTGTTTCGGAGGTTCTGCCTGCTGTACCGGCGGCTTCTGTTCCTGTTTCGGAGGCTCTACCGGCTGCACCGGCGGCTTCTGCTCCTGTCTCGGAGGCTCTGCCGGCTGTACCGGCGGCTTCTGCTCCTGTTTCGGAGGCTCTGCCGGCTGTACCGGCGGCTTCTGCTCCTGCATATCCCGCGTCGGCTCTGTCTGCTCCGATTCCAGAGGCTCATCGAAAACGAATTCCTCCTCGTACGCGCCCTCCATGAGATCGAGATCCTGCGCGGCCTGCGACTGCTCGGCGGCCTCCGCTTCCGTCCAGAACCGGTTGTTCCAGACCATCCAGTTCATCGGATGATCGATGACCGCAGGCTTCATGTTGACATCGGCGCCGTAATCGTTGAGGATCCTGTCGCCAAGGAACCGGTCGCGGATCTCCTTATCCTCTTCGTTGTTTTTGTAGTTGCCGAAGATCTCGGGCAGTGCCTCCTGCTCCCTGCCCTCGTCGATCTGCTGAAGCCTCGCCCGGACATAGGTGTAGGGGAGCTTGCCTTCGCGATACTGGGTGGTCAGTGTCTTCATCCGGTCCACACGCAGGCTGTTCAGGCTCTGCTCGAGCTTCTGCCTCTCCTCCTCCAGTTCACGCTTCTCCCGGATGAGCGCCACCTTCTCCTCATAGGCGGCCAGTCCCTTTTTCTCGTTGTCCCTCAGCGCCGCCTGATGGATCGTCGCATTCGCCTGCTCGATCTTCGCGTCACGTCGTGCGATCCGCTCGTTCAGCTTCCGGATGCGCTCCGCCGTCTGCTTCATCTGCGAATTGAAACGCTTCTCCTCCGCTTTCACGCCCTTGCGGATCGTCTCCTCCGCCTTGTTCATGAGCTTCGTGCGGTTGTTCTTCAGATCCAGATAATTCTTCTTCTGACTCTCCAGCGCCTTCTTCCATACTTTGGAGAGAGCGGGAAGATTCAGTTCCGGCTGTGCCTTGCGCAGCGCCTCATACCGTTCCGGCATATGGAGCACTTCATCCTCCAGCTGGGCAAAGCCGGGTTCCTTACTGTTCTCCGGATGGATCGCCAGCATCTCGATCAGCGCCTGCTGTCTCGCCTGCAGCAGCATGGGGACCTGGAAACGATCGCGTCTGAACGCACCGCCCACAACGCCCGGATAGCGGATGACGCCGTCCATAAGATCCTGCTCCCTTTCCTCTCGGATGAATTGGGCCTCCGCGCGCTTCGCGTCCGCGATCATCGTCTCCAGACGCCCGACCTGCGCCTGATAGTTGATGTCCCCCTTATCCATCAGATAATTGCCCAGATGGAAGGGCTGCCTGCGGGAGCCGTCCGTATTCATCGGCACTTTCGTGATCATCGTGTCGGGATCGAAGTCCTCCTCGGGGATGACGGCCATGATCTTGATCGCTTCAAATCCCTCGCGGCTCTTTCCGAGGAAGCCGTCCTTTAAGAGCGTCGCGTTGTTTCTTGCGCCGTTCGCGATGTTTTCCATGTAATTCATCACGTTCTGACGGTAGATGAAACGGTTCTGCTCCTTGCGCGGTTCATCATCCCCCGGATCCCCTTCGATGAGGGCATCGATCCCGCGGGTATATTTCCCCATCTTCCTGCTGCGCTCATACTGGAGCATCCCGTCAAAATAGTTGGTGGCACCGCAGACGAGGATCTCGCCCATGCTCCGCCCCTTCGTGATGTTGGAAAGCCTGGTGGCTCCCTCCTGTGCGCGCGTCTTCAGCTTCTCGATCACCTGATCCGGATGACGCTCAAATTCTTCGACCGAGATATTGTTCTCCTTCAGATAATTGGCGAACATATAGACGCCGGAGAGCTGCGAGCTGGTCACGATATCGCGGGCATACTGCCACGGCACGCCGGTCGCGCGGGTCGAGTCCAGATTGTCCATGTAATCGGACTTGGAGAAGACTCCCTTCGCCATCCGCATGAGCTCGTCCGTCCGGCTCTGCGCTTCCTTCATCTCCCGAACGGCCTGTGAAAGCTTTTTCCGGTTCTCCTCCACGGTCATATCGGCCTGCAGCGCCAGATCCAGTTGATGTCTGGCCTCATAGACCTGATGGAAGGCATAGACCTTGCCTCCCTCCTCCGCGTTGAGGCCGGTCTTCAGGACACCAAACTCCTCCATCTTGCGCATGAGTTTTGCCATACCGGCGACATATTTGGGATCAAAGGCCGGATTCGTCCTGGATGTCTCCCGGATGTCCCGCTGTCTGCTCTCCTTAGAGACCGTGACACCCTTCTCCGTCACGAAGAGATCCAACAGATAGGCATTCTGCGGTTTCTTCTTCCCCTCTGCCAGGATGAGCGCCTCTCTGGCGTTGAACAGCCGGAAATCCGCCCCCATCCGATCGACCGCCCGCGCCTGGATCTCGGGCTTCACCCTGGTGAAGAGGGCATTGGCATCCGCAAGATCCCTGCGGAAGGCATCCAGCTCCGCCTGCGTCCCCTTGCCGTCCGTCATGCCCGCCCAGTCAAGGCCCGCCTGCTTCAGGATGTCATTCACCCGATCGTTCGCCGGATGATCGACCTGACGCTCAAAGACCGTCTTTTCGGGTCCGGTGCTGTCAAAGGTGACAGGCGTCGTGGTTTCCATGGCCCGGACAGTCAGGAAATCATCGTCCGCCTGAAGGATCTCCTTCTGCCTTTCCGCCGGAAGGTTCCCCGCCAGCGCAGCAAAGACGACCATCCGATCCTCCGCCGTCAGACGCTGGAACGCATATATCTGCGGAACATTACCGCCCAGTTTCGTAAGGAGTTCCCCGGCCTTCTCCGCACCCAGGGTTTCCGTCAGGATGTTCGCAAAACTCTCCTTCGTGAGACCCTCCGTTGCCGCTTTGAGGATATCATTCATGCGGCGCTGTGCGTCGTCCGCATTCAGCGTTGCATCATAAAAGCTTTCCGGCTGGCTCTTGTCCAGCCCCTGCTTCAGCATCTCGTTTCTGGTATACTGGCTCCAGAAGTGCCCCCTGAAGACATCATCCAGGCGCTTTGCGAGCGGAAGCGCGAGATTCTCCCGAAGTCTCTCCTCACGGGCATTCTTTGCCTGTTCGGCGAGTAGGCGGTTCCGCTGTTCCTGCTCCCTTGCCTCCTGCCGCTGTCTGGCCGCATCCTGCTGTCTGCTCAGACGTGCCGCGGCGTCCTCGTTCGAGATCCGGTCCCCGGCCGGAGCAGCCTGCACTGCCTTCGGGGGGTCCCACAAATGGAGGTTCCGTTTCTCAAGCTCGGCATCCACGCGTCCCCTGTGATCGCCGGCCTTTCTCATACCGGCCAGCAACGTGCGCAATTCGGCGCCGCGGTCCGCGATCTGCTGTTTCTGTTCGCGGGACAGGGCGTTTTCGGCGCGCTTCAGCTGCTGTCTGAACTGCTTTCCTCTGGTGTCAAAGAGCTTCTTCTGCTCCGCGGTGAGAGCCGGAAGGGGAAGCTCCGGGTGTGCCAGTCTGATGGACTCGTAGTTTTCCGCCGTATTGACGACCTCGTCTTCCAAGAGGTTAAAGCCGGCCTTGTTCCTGTCCGCGACGCGCCGCACAAGCATCATGGACAGCGCTTTCTGGCGGTTCTCCATGAATTCCACGGGATCAAAGCCTGCTCCGCCGGTCCTCGCGGCATCCGTGAGCATCTCCTCCCCGCGGGTCACGAGATTCAGATATTTGTCGAAGTCCGGTCCCAGGCTGTCCACATAGTTCTCGGCCGTGATGGTCTCCACTGCGTAGCCCCGGGCATCCAGCGGCTTCGACATGACCATCTTCGGGAGGTCCGCCTCCAGGTTTTCCTCTTCAACAATGGAGAGGAGCTGCTGCACTTCGGTCTTCCGTTTCGGATCCATGAACGGATTGGTGTGCTTGAGCCGGTGATCCAGTACATTCGCGTTGTACTGCTCATGCAGCGTGGCTGTCAGCAGGTTCTGCTTACGGGCTTCCTCATCTTTGCCCATGGTGACAATGGCTTCCACGCTGCGTCTGACCACCTCCTGGATCGTATTGGTCTGCGCGATCCGCTTCGTGCGGTCCTCGTTCGTCTCAGCGGCAAAGCCGCCCAGGATCTCACCAAGAGACTTTTCCCCCAGCTGTATTTCCGGATCGAGGGGCTCCATGGATTTCTCATAGAGAGTCCGGATGGCGGTGTTCGGATCGTTATGGAACTCCTGAATGGAAATGCCCGCCCATTTCAATGCCGAATAAAGCGTGTGGATACCGTTTAACTTGGAGCTCGCAAAGGTGTCCTTACTGTATTCCAGCGGGATCGCGGCACTGCGTGTCGCATCGACATTGCCGGGAACGCTCTCCGCCGGGAAATTGGCCTCGTTCTTCACATAGGCATAGAGCTTCTCGATGTCCTTTCGCGCCTGCTCAAGGTTCTGTTTCGCCGCAAAGATCTTCTCCGCGTCTCCGTCCTGCACCGCCTGCGTCAGGGCGTCCTGCGCCGCGGTGAGGTTGGAAAATGCGCGATCCTCGCCGGTGCCGCCCGGCACATCATCACTCACGGGCAGCTGCATCTCCTCCATGTAGGTGAGGAGCTGGGTGATCTTATCATTGTGTTCGGGCGTGATCTGATAACCGCTGTTGACTATGTAATCGCGATCATCCACCTCCCAGGGATGCACGCCGTTGGCAACAAACGCCTGACCGTCGGTCAGAAGCGCGTTCAGCATATTGCGATAATACCGCTCCATGCCGGCGATGATCCCGTCGGAATCCCGCTTTCTCTGCGCCTCATAAGCCTTCTCATGGATGTCGTGATGCTTCTGATAAGCGCTGCGCACCGTGCTGTCAGCGACAGTGATGACCTGATCGGCATAGGCAAGTGCATCTGCCAGGGCTTTCTGATGCTGGTATCCTTTCTGTTCTTCCGAATCCGGCGGATACGGAACACCGCGCTCATCGACAAGCAACCCGTCACGCACGGAATCCGGAGGATAGGGAGCCCCCTTCCTGTCTAACAGATGTCCCTCGCTGTCAAAGAGTACCTGACGCTTCAGTTCCTCCACGCGCTCATGCAGCGGATGGGCCACCTGATCCTCAAAGGCCAGTTCCGTCTTATTCTGTACAGTGAGGAGGCGCCTGCGCAGGTCATCCTTAAGATCCTCTCTGAGCGTCGCGATCTGCTCATCCAGGAAGGCATGAACCTCCGCCGCCGGGAGCGTGGTCCGCATCGCAAGGATCATCCGGGAATGACGCAGCTTCGGATCCGTCGTGCCCTCCAGATTCGGCATCAGCTGCTGTGCGACCCAGTCGGGCCATTTCTTTTCAAGAGCGGCCCGCAACTTCTCCGTCTCAAAGGAGGCGCCGACGAGGTTCATCATCTGCTTGTAGCGTTCCGATTCCTCGTACGCGCGGATGCCCTTCTGCGTGATGTCATGAACCGTGTTGTCAGGGTTATTCTTCGCTTCCGTAAAGGCCTGCTCCGCGGCATCCTTCCTGTCGCAGACATCCTGTAAAATGCGCCGGAAGCTCCAGGTGTAACGCTCATCACCGGTATCCAGCGCCTCCTGCTGCCTGCGCGTGGCATTGAACTGCCGGTCCGCTATCGCTTCATCGATCTGCCTGAGTCTCTCCTCGATCCTCGCGCGGCGCGACTCCCAGCCGGTGCCCTCTGCTGCCCTCTGCTCGTTAAAGCGCTCTTCTTCCGCTTCGATCCGCATCCGGCGCATTTCCCAGTCGTAGCTTTCATCGGCGGCGATTGCTTCGAGCCTCTGCCGGTGTTCCTCCCGGGCTTTCTCCTCTTCCCTGGCGATCGCCCTGAGTTCCTTCCTCAATGCCCGTTTTTCCGGCTCCGCCCCGGCACGGCGTTCCTCTTCCAGACGCCGGTCCTCCGTCGCGAACAGATCCACTGCCGCGCCGGTGAGATCCTCCGCGGTGATCTCCTCGCGTCTCTTTGCGCGCTCGTCGATGACGGCCTGCCTGCGCTTCTGCTCCGCCTCGCGGGCTTCGGCCTCCCGGCGCGCCAGATCCTCACTCATCCGCCGATGGACCTCCTCCGGCAGGAGATGTCCGTCAAAATTCTGCGCGAGGAACATGTCCGGCAGTCCGTTCGGATAGGCCTCGCTCAGATACCCGACCGCCTCGTCGGACAGCTGGCTCACCAGGAAATCGCGATCGACATAGAAGGTGCCGTCCTCATTGTCTACGACACGGAGTCTCGCTACATCCTCCCGGAGCTGCCGCCTTTCCTCGAGCTTTCGCTGCTCCTCCTGCTGGAAGCGGGCAAGATCCTCTCTCTTTCTGATCTCAAAATCGATCTGTGCCGCATGGAGGCTCCGCATGTGGCGCACCTGATCCTGCATGGTCTTCAGGCTCTCCAGCTGCTTCGACTCCGCCTGGTTGAAGCGTTCCTTTCGGCCGTTATTCGTGAGCTGATCGATGGACTTGCCGATCTGCGTCGAAAGCGCTGCCGAATCCTGCACGATCTTTGCAAAAGCCGCGTCTCTCGCCGCCTGCTGCTCCGGCTTCAGATAGTCCGCATTGGCGTAGAAATTTTCTACCTGCGTGAGGAAGCTGTCCAGCTGCGCGAGGGTCTCGCTGTGTAACGGATCACGGCTAAAGGTGCGGTCTGCCGACAGACGTCCCTGCATCGTGTAGAGGAGGCCCAGGCGCTCGACATTTAAGAACGCGTGCTCCACCTCGGTGCGGGGGCCGTTCACTGTCGGCGCGTCGGGATCCGGCCCGTTCTTCCGCTCTTGGAATCTCCGGTATGCCTCTCTGGCCTCGGCAAGCTCCGCCTCGGAGAGGAATTCCAGTTCCGACGGCTGTCTGTCAATGGCCGCGCGGATCTCTTTGCGCAGCTGATTCTTGATATTGGGTTCCGTGCTGAAGATATCCGTATTGTAGAAATGATCACCGTAGCCGTCGATCATCTGAAGCATACGTTTCCTGTCCTCGGCGTTCCGGATCGGCGTCCGCTCCAGTTCGCCGAGGATCTGATCCAGCACCTTGATGGAGCGTTCCTTGGACTGTGCCCACTCCGG
>JAILOV010000065.1 GCA_024690605.1 Lachnospiraceae bacterium
GTGATCAAAGCATATAGTCAAAGCAAGTCTTCGTACCGGAAATTCAAGGATAAGGTCCTCGCGAATGCTGCCTTCTACTGTTACTGGATGAAAAAAACGGAGGTATGCCAGGCGCTCTGCTATACGATCGCGCCCTGCACCCTGATCACGGTATTGCCGATCGGCTGGCGCATGTATATCTCGGGGAGTATTTCCGCGGATGTGTTTATGACATCGATCATGCTTTCCATGTGTATCGTCGGACCGATCCTTGCCGCGATCCAGTTTACGGATTCTTCCGCGAAGGTGTCGACTACCGTGGAGACGGTTGATAAGTTGCTTGCCGGTGAAGAGCAGGAGCATTCGGAAACACCGGTCACGTTCGCGACGCATAACATAGAATTCCGGGATGTCAGCTATTCTTATCATGAAAACAAAGAAGTTCTGCACTATGTCAGCCTCAGGATCCCGGAGAAAAGCTTTACCGCACTCGTCGGACCTTCGGGGAGCGGAAAATCCACGATCGCAAAACTTGTCGCGGGATTCTGGGATGTGACGGACGGTTCGGTAAAGATGGACGGAAAAGATTTACGATCGATCCCTCTGGAACAGCTCTATGATCAGGTGGCGTATGTATCACAGGATAATTGGCTGTTTGACGATACGATCATGAATAATATCCGCATGGGAAAGACCTCCGCTTCCGATGAGATGGTTCGTGAAGTCGCAAAAGCATCCGGCTGTGATGAATTCATATCTGCTCTTCCCGGCGGCTATGAAACAAGAGTGGGAAGCGGTGGGACTCATTTATCGGGCGGTGAACGTCAGCGGATCGCCATCGCCAGAGCCATGCTGAAGGATGCACCTGTCGTGATCCTGGATGAAGCAACGGCATATATCGATCCGGAGAATGAGGCTGTCATACAGCGGGCTCTTACCCGATTGATGAAAGATAAGACAGTGATCATCATTGCTCACAGGCTTTCCACGATCACGGATGCCGATCAGATCGTGCTGATCAACAAAGGCTTTGTCGAATGTGCTGGAACGCACAGTGAGCTTCTCAAGGAGAGCGCTCTTTATAACGCGATGTGGCAGGCACATATCAGTGAAGGAGGTGCGGCGTAATGCTGGAAGCAATCAGAAAGATCATAGACTTTTCCGGACAGGAAAAGAGCAGAATCTATCGGGCGGTCATCCTTTCGTTCTTCAAGTCTCTGTTCTCGATGTTCCGGATGGCGGCAATCTATTTCGTGATCCTGGCATTTGAAACAGGCGATCATACCATGAAGCCGGCCTGGACGGCACTTTTGTTCCTGGGCATCGGTATCATAGGACAATTGATCCTGAAAATGGCCGCGGATCTGCAGGCCGTTCATGCGGGCTATTATATGAGCGCTTACAAGAGGCTCGATATCGCAGAAAGGCTCAAAAAGGTCCCTATGGGATATTTCAATGACAGTAATCTCGATCAGGTGACCGGTATCACGACGACCGTTCTGGATGTGGTAGAAAACCAGGGTGCAAATGTTCTCGTACTGATCCTCAGCGGATTGATGAATTCCGTCGTGTTTCTGATCTGCGTCTTATTCTTCGACTGGCGGCTGGGGCTGATCGAACTGATCGGTATGGCCGTCTACATGCTCATCACATCATCCATGGAAAAGAAGAGCCGGGCCTTATCTCCGATCAGGCAGAAAAATGAGGCTGCTCTGGTATCCAGGGTACTGGAAAGTCTGCAGGGGATGAGCGTGATCAAATCCTTTAATCTGACCGGTAAGGGGGATGAGGCTCTGAAAAAAGCGATCGAAGGAAACAGGGACAGTAATCTGGCGATGGAGAGGCTGTTCATCCCTTACGGTGAGCTCCAGGGAGTCGTTCTCGGTGCTTTCAAAGCGTTGCTCCTGCTTGCGGCGGTGGCACTATTCATAGGCGGAGACATGTCTGTAACCTATGCCCTGATGGCGGTGATCATCTCTTTTCAGGTATTTGTCGATATCGAGCAGACCGGAGCGGGGCTTACTGTTCTCAGGGTGGTTTCAAGTTCCATAGAGGAAGCGGAGAAGGTGGACCACCTTCCTGTCATGGATGAAAACGGCAAAGAATACGCCCCGGAGCATTACGGGATATCGATCGATCATGTATCGTTCTCGTATGGCGATAACGAGGTGTTAAAGGATGTGAGCCTTGCGCTTCCGGAGAAGACCATGACTGCCTTTGTCGGTTCTTCCGGTGCGGGTAAAACAACGCTGGCCATGCTGATCGCCCGTTTTTGGGACGTCAGCAAAGGAAGCATATCCATTGGCGGCCGGGATGTGAGAGACTACACTCTGGAAAGCCTTATGTCGCACATCAGCGTCGTCTTTCAGAATGTTTATCTGTTCGCGGATACGATCGAAAATAATATCAAGTTCGGAATGAGAAATGCAAGTCATGAAGACGTGGAAGCCGCCGCTAAAAAGGCGTGCTGCCATGACTTTATCATGTCGCTCCCTAATGGCTATTCCACAGTGATCGGGGAAGGCGGAGCGACGCTTTCAGGCGGTGAGAAGCAGAGGATCTCCATTGCCAGAGCGATCCTTAAGGATGCGCCGATCATCATCCTGGATGAAGCGACGGCCAATGTGGATCCTGAGAACGAAGATAAACTGATCGCCGCATTCCATGCATTGACGGAGAATAAGACGGTGATCATGATCGCGCACAGGCTCAAGACGATCCGAAATGCCGATCAGATCGTGGTGCTTGACGGAGGAACGATCAGCAGCGGTACACATGAAGAATTGCTCGGGAGAAGTGAGAAATACAGCAGATTCATAAAGCTCAGAGAGGAAGCAGCAAGCTGGAAAATGCAATCTGCATAAAAACAAATAATATCTTGACAGATGATCCCTGCCATGTTAGTTTATATATGTTAGCGAACAACGTTAGCAATAGATGTTAATAAACAGGATCGATCATGCCGAGAGACAAAACCGCAAACCATCATAAGATCATGGCGGCGGCCAAGGAAGAATTCATGGAGAAGGGCTATGAGAAGGCATCCATGAGAGGTATCGCCGACCGGTGCGGGTTGACTGCCGCGGGGATCTACCGGCATTGCAGGGACAAGGAGGATCTCTTCTGCCAGCTGGTCGCTCCCGCCGAGGTTAAGCTGAAGCGATGGGCGAAGGAGCACATGCTCCGGTATGAGGAGCCGGTGAAGAAGGGCCGTAAGGTCACCTGGCAGGACTCCAATATCGATATGATGAGAGATCTCGTCTATCCGGATATGGACGCGTATCATCTGCTGGTCGCGAAATCAAAGGGCAGCAGATATGAGAATTTCCTGCATGATCTGTCGGAGGAATCGCAGAACCGTTTCCTTGCCTATCTGAAAGGATTGAAGAAAGCCGGTGTCAAAACGCCCGAGATCACACCGGGTCAGCTGCATCTGCTGCTGACTGCCTATATCACGGCTTTGTTCGAACCGGTTGTCCATCATTATCCCTATGAGGAGGCAGTGGACGCACTCGCGACACTTGAGAAGTTTTTTCTGCCGGGATGGAAGCAACTGATGGGGATATAGAAAGAGCCGGAGTGATCCGGGATTATCCTGCGGCGCAAAAAGAATAGCGAAATCTTTACTCACCGTCCGTACCGTTATGGTACGGGCGGTGAGAACGTTTAGAGGGTAAGTGAACAGGAAGCGCAAAGTGTTAACAAACAGAAAAGGAGGAAGGAAGAAGAAATGAAAGAAGAAGGTTCACAGGAAGAAAAGAAGTGGTTCAGTACACTGCTTTCCTATGCGAAGGGGAGCGGGGGGAGACTCGGTGTATCCGTTTTCTTTTCCATGGTCAGTCTGATCGCCGGGCTGATCCCATATTATCTCGTGTATCGGATACTGGACCGGTATATAGCGGGAAGTCTGGATAAAGCGTATGTGCTGCATTTGAGTCTGGCGGCGATCGGAGCCTACCTTTTGAAGGTGCTCTGCTTCGGGATCTCGACAGGGATCTCCCATTATGTGGCATTTCACGTGCTGGAGGGCTTGCGCCTCAGGGTGGCGGATGCATTCCTGAAGGCACCTCTCGGCAAGGTATATGAACACTCGATTGGGGAGATCAAGGGCGTGATCGTTGACAAAATCGAGGACATCGAGCCGCCGCTCGCGCATGTGGTCCCGGAGGGCGCCGGACACATTCTACTTCCGGTCGTTTGTTTTATCGCTCTTGTCATGGTGGATATCCGCGTTGCACTTGCCGCCCTGTTGGCGCTGCCGCTGGGTCTGCTCTTTATGATGCTCACTTTTAAGCTGAGCGGTGAGAACATGACAAAGTATCAGGAAGCAAACGCGCATATGAGCAGCATGATCGTTGAGTATGTGGAGGGTATTGAGGTCATCAAGGCGTTTGGCAAGGCCGGCGTAAGCTATGAGAAATTCGCGGGAGCGATCCGTGATTACAGGGACTTCGTCATCGAATGGCTGGAATCCACCTGGGTGACAATGAAGCTGGCATTTGCGTTTATGCCCGCGACTCTGCTCGGTGTTGTGCCCGTGAGCATCCTGCTGGTCAGCGGGGGCAGCATGACGGTTTCCGAAATGGCGCTGTCCGTTATGCTCGCCATGTCGATGGTGATCAGTATGGCCAAGATCGAGATCTTTTCGAACGGCCTCCGGCAGATGCAGTACACCGTTCTGGAGATCCAGAAGCTGTTAGAGATCAAGAGCCTGCCGGAGCCTGAGACGGAGAAGCTTCCGGAGAACTATTCGATCGAACTGAAAGATGTGCATTTTTCCTATGAAGATACGGATGATATGGAAAGTGAGGTGCTCCACGGGATCGATCTCACCATGAAGGAGGGAAGCTTTACAGCGCTCGTCGGGCCGAGCGGCGGAGGGAAGTCGACCGTGGCAAAGCTGATCGCGCGATTCTGGGATGTAAACAGTGGAAGCATCTCCATCGGCGGTGTGGATATCCGGGATCTGAAGGTAACGTCTCTGGCAGATATCGTGAGCTTTGTGACGCAGGACAATTTCCTCTTTTCCAGATCGATCATGGAAAACATCCGTCTTGGAAAGCCGGATGCCACGGATGAGGAAGTGATGCGGGCGGCAAAGGCGGCGTGCTGTGATGAGTTCATACAAAAACTTCCCGACGGATACAATACCTCGGCCGGAGAGGCCGGAAAGCGCCTGTCCGGAGGCGAGAGACAGAGGATCGCCATCGCGCGGATGATGTTGAAAAACGCACCGGTGGTGATCCTGGATGAAGCGACAGCGTTTACGGATCCGGAGAATGAGACGAAGTTGCAGGAATCCATCGCCAATCTGACAAAGGGAAAGACATTGCTCGTGATCGCCCACCGGCTTTCCACGATCAAGAACGCGGACCGGATCGTTGTGCTGAATGACGGCCGGATCGAAGCGCAGGGAACGCAGGAAGAACTGATGGAGAGATCGTCGCTGTATAACAGGATGTGGCAGGCGCATATCGGCGCGAGGAACTGGGCAGCCGGAAGCCAGGCAGTAAGGGAGGCGTAAGAGATGTTTAAGACGGTAAAGAGGATCATCGACTGGTGCGGCGATTTCAAGGCAAGTCTGTTCGCGGGATTTGTGTTTTCCTTTCTTTCTTCCTGGGCGATGGCAGCTCCGGTCGGATATGCGGGATATGTGATCGGCGGGATCATCAGGGATCTGCATGCAGGAAAAGGGATCGAACCGGGACTGGCATGGAAGAGTCTCCTGTTGATCACGATCATGGTACTGGCCAGATTCATCTTTGATTATCTGAAAGCCAGATTTCATGAGAAGATCGGTTACGAGCTGGTGGCCAGGGACAGGCTGAAGATCGGTGAGGCACTCAAGAGAGTCTCTCTCGGATATTTCCAGACGAACGACACCGGCGCGATCCTGAACGCGATCACGACGGGTCTGGCAACACTTGAGAACATGGGGATCCGGATGGTGGACGGTTTTATCGGCGGATATCTGAATTTTCTGTGCATATTATTGTTCCTGTTGTTCGTCCTTCCCGAATGCGCCCTGATCGCGCTGGGCGGTGTGGCGGTTTCCTTCATATTCTTATTGATGATATCCGCGCACAGCAGTGCCAATACGAAGGTGCTAAACGCTGAGAACGAAAAGCTCACCCGGGCGGCACTGGAATACACCAGAGGACTGCCTGTGGTCAAGTCCTTTGGAATGAAAGGAACCTCCGTAAAGGATTTCACGGATGCGTGCGCCAGTGCAAAGAGGATCGCGCTGAAGATCGAATGGGGATTCATCCCCTATAATTGCCTGCATATCTTTGCCCTGAAGGTGGCCAGTGTCTGGATGATTCTTGCGGTCCTGTACGCGGGACTCGCCGGCAGGCTGGATCTGTCCATGGTGCTGATCGTATCCTTCCTGTCGATGTCGATCTTTAATTCCGTGGAGCCGATCGCGGACAGCGCCCATGTATTGTCTGTGATCAATAACGCGTTCGATAAGATGGAGATGTTCTCCGATGCGGGCCTGCTGGACGCGGAGGGCATGGATATCAGGCCGGAGCGATATGACATTGATTTCCGGAATGTCGGATTTTCCTATTCAAACGGCGTATCGGAGGAAAACAGAAGAGTTTTGAAGGATGTATCGTTCACGATCCCGCAGGGGAGCACGACCGCGATCGTGGGCCCGTCGGGAAGCGGCAAGACGACGATCTGCAATCTGATCGCCAGATTCTATGATGTTTCGGAAGGTGCGATCACGGTCGGCGGCATTGATGTCAGGAAGTACAGTCTGGACAGCCTGCTGTCTAATATCTCCATGGTATTTCAGAACGTGTATCTGTTTAACGATACCATCCGGGCGAACATCTGCTTCGGCAGGGAAAATGTGACTGAAGAAGAAATGATCGAGGCGGCAAAGAAAGCGCGCTGTCACGATTTCATCACGGAGCTGCCTGACGGCTATGACACCGTGATCGGCGAGGGTGGCGGAACCCTTTCGGGCGGCCAGAAGCAGCGGATCTCCATCGCGAGAGCGATCCTCAAAGATTCACCGATCATCATCCTGGATGAGTCGACCGCCAGCATCGACCCGGAAAACGAACACCTGATACAGGGCGCCTTGTCTGAACTGTCCAGAGGAAAGACGGTGATCATCATCGCGCACCGGCTGGCGACGATCGAAGCGGCGGATCAGATCCTGGTCGTCGATGACGGACAGATCGTTGAAAAAGGAAAGCATAGCGAACTGGTAGATCTGGGAGGAAGATACGCCGGCTTTGTCAGAATACGACAGGAGGCGGAGAACTGGCAGATTGCCTGAAAATGTCAAAACCTGATACGTGCCGTGTCAAATAATAAAGGGAACAGTCTGTTCTGTCCGTGTATGATCATATATGCTGTATAATGATAGATGATCACAGGAGGGACGGGAATGGACAGGGTCAGATGGGGGATCATGGGAACCGCAAACGTGGCGCGATGGGGAACGATCCCGGGCATGAAGAAGGCCGGTAACTGTGAATTGTATGCCATTGCCGGAAGAGACCTGAAAAAAGCAGAGAAGTTTGCCTCGGCTTTTGGATTTGACAAGGCATACGGCAGTTATCAGGAACTTCTGGACGATCCCGACGTCCGGGCGGTATATATCCCTCTCCCGAACAATCTGCATCTGGAGTGGGTAAAACGCGCACTCTGTGCCGGGAAGCACGTTCTGTGCGAAAAACCGCTTGCTCTTAACGCCGCGGAAGCAAAAGAAATGTATCAGACCGCGGAAGAAAACCATGTATATCTCATGGAGGCCTATGCGTATCTGCACAGTCCCTACGTGGAAAGCTTGCGAAAGGATGTGTCGGACAGGATCATCGGTGAGATCGATTACATCGAAACCGCATTTATCACGCAGGGCTATAAAGAAGATTTCCGGCTTCATAAGGACCTGGGCGGCGGCGCCATGTATGATCTGGGGTGTTACTGCACCACGATGATCCTTTCACTGGTCGATTCCGATCCGGTTTTTGTCGGGGCAAGTGCCGAATTCTCCGATCAGGGTGTCGATCTTATGACAGCCGGTCTCATCAGATTCGCAAACGGCGCAAGAGCCTCCTTTAACGTGGGAATGATCCTCGGCAACGACTCCAATTCCAGATTTGACCGGCTGTATATCCACGGGACCAAAGGCTCTGTTCATTCAGATGTTCCTTATAATCAGGACGGGACCGTCAGATATCAGATCTATACGGAAAACGGAAAACTGGAGCGCGAGATCAGTGTTCCGCATAACTATTCTCTGGAGATCGAACAGTTCGGAAGGTGCATCCTGAGCGGGGAGAGGCCGCATATTTCGTCGGCGTTTTCGATAAAGAACGCCGAACTCATTGACAGGGTTCTCTCCGAGGCCGGTTATTGGCAATGAAACTGATGATTCCGCGAAGAAGGAAAAAACGATGAACGAAACATGGAACGTGCCGGAAATATGAAGGTATCGGACACTGTGCGCCCGGTATGTATTTCATCTGAGGGTGCGGATCGATCCCTGAAAAAAGTCATCTGTGCCATGCTCGCCATGCAGCGCTATCCCTGGGAACAGGGGGTATGCGCACAGGCTCTTTATGAAGCCGGCTATGAGGATCTGTGGATCCCGATGGCGTATGACGCGATACAGAGGATCGATAAAGACGGACGACTTGCCATGCTCGGTGGCGGGGAGGCAGTCTCCGACCCCGCGGCAAACGGAGAGGTCTGTTTTCGTGCATACGAAAAGACCGGAGATCCTCTGTTCCGTCGGGGTGCCGAAAAAATGCTGGCGTATCTTCTTCACAAAGCCCCCCGGACACCGGACGGGATCATCTGTCATAACAATATCAGTTTTGTCGACGGATTCTCGGACTGTCAGCTCTGGATCGACGGATCGTACATGGTGCCTCCGTTTCTTGCGGTCATGGGCAGGCTGGATGAAGCCGTCGAACAGCTCCGCGGCTACAGAAAACATCTCTTTGATCCTGCAGGTTCTTTGTTTTATCATATTAAAGATATCGTGCAGGATCGATTTGTGCGCAAGGTCCGCTGGGCAACGGGCAACGGCTGGGCACTTATGGGCCTTGCCCGCGTGGCAGAAGAGGCAATACGGCAGAACAGAACGGA
Source organism: Lachnospiraceae bacterium (assembly GCA_024690605.1). Lineage (GTDB taxonomy): Bacteria > Bacillota > Clostridia > Lachnospirales > Lachnospiraceae > Butyrivibrio. The sequence goes on from JAILOV010000065.1 coordinate 9,094, forward strand.
TTTACGCGATGAACTGCAGAAATTCACAGGGACACTTCTTGCCGGAATGCTGAAACATCAGCTGCCGGACGGGCGGTTTCATGATCTGATCGACGAGGACGATTCATTTATCGACGGCACCTCGGCCATGATGATGGCCGCAACGGTGTACCGCGGTGTATATCACAGCTATCTTCCGGATGCGTACAGAAAAAACGCGGACCACGCGTTTCAGACAGTTACCGGATCGATCGATACGTACGGCCTGCTGCGGCAGGTATGCGGCTGTCCGGATTTCGTATCGGAGGGCACTTCGGCCGAGGCGCAGGCATCCTATATCATGGCTTATGCCTGGAAAAAAAGACTGGATCCTCCTTGATAAGCATTTCCGGTATCATCTGCGATGATTATCGTATCAGGCTGAAAAATCAACTTGCTTTTGAAATGGGCGTGCGCTAATATATCATGTGTTAGCGGACGCTAATTATATTGTGCACAGTATCGCGTTCATTGCAAAAGTATTGTGACAGCGGGTTTGTTCCATATGATCATGCGAGACGATGAGACAAAACGGGAGGAAAGGATCAGGAGACTGACGAGCGAACCGGTTTATCCGCTACTTGTGCGGATGGCGATTCCTTCGATGGTCGGGATGATCGTCAGCACCGTCTATTCGATGACGGACACTTTCTTTGTCGGAAAACTGGACAACGTGGCGCTCACCGCCTCCGTGGGGATCGTGTTCTCCTTTGTGTCGGTCATCCAGGCGATCGGTTTCTGGTTCGGATACGGGAGCGGGAATTACATCTCCCGATGCCTGGGAAAAAAAGACATTAAGTCAGCTGAGAAAATGGCCGCGACCGGCGTGCTGATCGCCATACTCACGGGGGTCCTGATCATGATCGCGGGACTTCCCTTCATCGGGCAGCTGGCGCGGTTTCTTGGTGCGGAAGAGGGAGAACTGTTTGATGCCACCGTCCGGTATCTGACGATCACGATCCTGATGGTTCCGTTCATGCTCGTTTCCAATGTTCTTTATAATCAGCTCCGTCTTGCGGGATCCGGAAAAGAGAGCATGATCGGTCTCCTCATCGGCATGGTCCTCAACATGGTGCTGGACCCGATCCTGATCCTGGGAATGCACATGGATGTCGCCGGCGCCGCCCTGGCCAGCATGGCAGGGCAGATCAGCGGCGTCATCGTGCTGTTCATCGCGACGAAGCAAAACGGCAATATCTCGATCGATCTGAGAAAAGCGATCCCGGACGGAAGACACATAAAAGAAATTCTTACGGGCGGAGCACCGAATTTCTGCAGGCAGGGGATCAGCAGTATCTCGTCGGTCCTTCTCAACCACGCGGCGGCCGCTTTCGGAAGCTACGCCATTGCAGCGCTCACGATCGCATTGCGCATCTCCTATATTGCCTATGCGCTGGTCATCGGCTTTGGCCAGGGATTTCAGCCTGTCTGTGCGATCAATTACGGGGCGGGAAAACACGACCGCATCAAAAAGGCATTCAAACTTGCTCTTCTGACTGTCACCGTGTTTCTGGTGCTCTCGGTCGTCATTCTCTGGCCCTTTGCCGATATGCTCTCCGGTGGTTTTTCGCAGGAAACGGAAGTCATTTCGCTCGCGACCCGGTTCATCCGTGCGCAGTGTGTCATCCTGCCGTTCATGGGCTACTATGTGCTGTGCGGCATGTTCCTGCAGAATATCGGACGCTTCGGTGAGGCGACACTGGTCACGGTCTCGGAAAACGGCCTGTTCCTGATCCCTTCTGTTCTGATCCTTCCCCGGATCCTCGGTATGGACGGACTGGTGTGGTGCCGGCCGGCGGCGAGTCTGGCGGCGCTTGGCCTGTCGATTGTCATAGGAATACGTGCGTGGCACAGGTATCTTGATGTCAGGGTCAAAAGCTCATAAGGCATAGAACGGGGCGATCTGCGAACATCAATAAGATATGAATTAGGTGAGGTTTGTGTAATCGTAGAAAAATGGGAGGTCTGCCATGTCAAAATATATCCGTTTCTTTGAAGATATCAGAAAAGAGGACATCCCCTCGGCGGGAGGGAAAGGTGCGAATCTCGGAGAGATGACCGCGGCGGGGATCAACATCCCGAAGGGCGGCGTGCTCCTCGCACCGGCTTATGACGCCTTTCTGTCGGCGAACGGCATTGAGCCGGAGAAATATGGGAATGCAAAGGAGATCCGGGATGCGATCCTGAACGGGGATATCCCGGGGGACATTCGATCGGAGATCGAAGAATTCTACACGGCACTCAACGGAGGGACGGCAGCGGATCCCGGCGCTTCACAGCTCCGTGTGGCCGTGCGGTCGTCCGCAACGGCAGAGGATCTGGAGGATGCCAGCTTCGCCGGGCAGCAGGAGACCTATCTGAATGTGGTCGGCCTGCGATACCTCCTCGACAGGATCCGGCAGTGCTACGCGTCGCTCTGGGGAGATCGGGCGGTCAGCTACCGGAAGAACGCCGGTTACGATAAACAAAAAGTCTCTCTTGCTGTGGTCATCCAGCAGATGATCGAAAGTGAGTCCGCGGGCGTGATGTTCACGGCGGATCCTGCCGGCAGTCCGGAAAATGTGCACATCAATGCGTCCTATGGTCTGGGAGAAGCAGTGGTGTCCGGGATCGTCAGTCCGGATGAGTATATCTGCGACCGGGAAGGCAGTGTTTTAAAGGAAGTGATCGGAAGCAAGGAGGAGGAGATCCTCTATGATCGGGAGAAGAACGGTACGGTCAGCGTTCCTGTCGACGATGAGCGGCAAAGAAGGGCTGTGCTCTCCCGTGAACAGATCGCCCGGCTCGTCCGCGAAGGACTCCGGGTGGAGGCGCATTACGGACATCCCATGGATATCGAGTGGGCGGTGAGGGACGACACGTTCTACATCCTGCAGGCGCGGAGCATTACCACCCTGCAGGCGGAACAGGCAAAGACCTTTTCCGAAAAGGACTTTGCGGGATATCCCCGGGTAAAACCCGCTAAAGGTGCCGCGCGGGAAAATGTTCTGTTTAATCTGGAGAAGAATCCGACGCCGTATTTTCCGCTGGATCATGATTTCGGCGGCTTCATCGGGGAACAGAAAAACATCCTGTTCGAACAGATCGGGATCACCTTTCCCGGCGGGATGAATCCGATAGACCGGGATGGCGTTTCCTATCAGGCAAAGAGCAAACCAAGGCTAAGCAGAAATGTATTCGCGATCCCGAAATACCTGCGGATGATCGGAGACATCGACAACAACATCCGTCAGGGGGACGCTTCCCTTGCGCATTGCACGGCGGAATTTGCGGAAGAAAAGAAAAAAAACCCGGCAGACGCACGGGAGATCGGAGAAGCACTGAAGAGGATGCACGATCTCATCGGGAGGACCGCCTATGACCGGTTTCTCTACGCGCTTTTTCCGAATTTTATCGAGAGCGGGAGCGTGACAAAAGTATTGAAACGGGTCGATGAAAAACTGAATGCCTACGACATCCTGGAAGGCTTAAGCTATGTGACCGCGGATATGAACCGGGTCATGAAGCGGCTCAGTGAGTATATCCGCAGCGATGAAAAGATGTTCTCCTGCGTCATGGAAGAAGATTATCAGACGATCTGCGCTTCCTTCCCTTCGCTGGAAGAGCGGCTGCGTGTTTTTCTCGACCGCTTCGGGAGCAAGTCGGATTTCAACTGCTACTGCTTCATCTCCGAGACCTGGCGTGAGAATCCGGACCGTTTCATCAACACCTTGCGGCCGATGGTGAAGAGCGGGGCAGACGCGGTCGCGACGGCAGAAGAAGCAAAGGCGCGGTTTGAGGAACTGATGCAGCAGGTAAAGAGGACTGTGTCCTGCAAACAATACGCGGGATTCACAAAGAAGGTGAAAGGGCTGCGGCATTATCATTATATTCGCGAAGCCACGCAGTATCTCTGGGAATCCGAATTCGAACATTGCAGAAAGCTCCTGCGCAGTCTGTCGGAGCTGCTGGATGTTCCCTATGACGATCTGCTGTATCTCTTTGCCGATGAACTGTATGAGGTTTGCAGAGACGGCAGCCTCGGTACAAAAAGAGAGATCATCGAGAGAAGAAAGAGCAAACGGGATTTTGCCGTTGCCTACTGGGATAAGTGCATGAAAGACGCGCTTTCGGACGGAGGAGACGAGATCAGGGGAGTCGGTGCATCGACCGGTCAGGCGAAGGGCAGGGTGTGCCTGGTGCATTCCCCGGCGGAATTTTCCAAACTGGAGAAGGGCGATATCCTGGTCTGTCCGTACACGGATCCGGAGTGGACGCCGCTTTTTGCCCTCGCGGGAGGCGTCGTGGTGGACACCGGCGGGACTTTGTCCCATGCGGCAATTGTCGCCAGGGAATACGGAATCCCCGCGGTGCTGGCAACGGGTGAAGCCACGACGCGTCTGCATGACGGCAATCTGGTGCTCGTGAATGCGGCGGAGGGTACTGTGATCCCGCTTTCCTGAACCGGACACGACAGGAGACGATTCCTGCGCGCTTCATAAACCGTTTCCTTTCCTACCGACTGGACAGTTTGTGGTATAATCTTTCGGGGATTGTACTCATAGTACGGAGGTTAAAGATCGATGAACATACTGGTCGTGGATGCGCAGGGCGGCGGCGTCGGGAAGCAGCTTGTGACAGAGATCAGGAAGGCTTTGCCGGATGCTATGGTCACGGCCGTCGGGACAAATGCGGCGGCAACGGCCGCGATGCACAAGGCGGGCGCCGATCAGCTGGCTACCGGTGAAAATGCTGTCGTAGTCGCTGTGCGGAAAGCGGATTTCATCCTCGGACCGATCGGTATCGTGATCGCGGATGCGATGCTGGGAGAGATCACCCCGACGATGGCCCGCGCGATCGCGCAGGCGGACGCGGTCCGCATCCTGATCCCGTTCAGCCATTGCGATACCTACATTGCGGGAGTGAAGGATGTCGGGATGTCGGCGCTGATCAGGGATGCGGTAGCGGAACTCACCGAACTTATCACGGCAGGGACAGCGGAAGCCTGACGGCAAAAGGAGGCGTTACACCCTCGTCTTTGCACCCATGGACTTCAGTTCCTGCTTGCGCTGATACATCATATTATCGGCTCTTTCAAATACATCATGTATCTGTGCGTCTTCCTCCTGCAGTACGGAATATCCGATAGAGATCACAACTCCGTCTCTGCCGATATTTTCTTCGATCTCGCGGTTGATCGCGGCAAGCGTCTCCTCCATTGTGTCGTAGCCCTTATCATGAAGGATGACGACAAACTCGTCACCGCCGATCCTGAAAACGGCTCCGTGGACAAAGTGTTCGCATATGAGAGCACTCGCATCCTTGATCAGCTTGTCGCCGGCCGCATGTCCCTGCGTATCATTGACATGCTTCAATCCGTTGATATCACACACCAGTATGGCAAGCTTGTTTCTGTGTTCCCCTGAGCGGATCATATTGTTGAGGCTGCGCTCATACTCGGAATAAGCGTTCTTGTTCCGGACACCTGTCATGGAATCGGTGTTTGCCATGCTCTGGAACATCCGGCTGTTCTCTCTTTCGGATTCAAGCCTTGCTTTTGATATCCCGCGTAGCTGAAGCAGAAGTACAGTCGCAAAGATCACCATGGAAAGCAGCGTGACCATGATGAGCACCCGGCTGATCAGATGATTGTTCTCGCTGATCTCACGGAACTGTTCGTGTATGACACTCTCATGGATGAGAACTGCCAGCATCCAGCCGGTGTCGGGAACCGGGGCATAACAGAGCGATTCCTGCGCGCTGTCCAAAACGAACGTCAGGCTGCCTTCTCTTCCTTCGGCAAAATCCGCCGAGATCTTTTCCCACGAAGCCTGTGAAATATGTTCCCTGATGCCGTCAAGGATATTATCATCCTCG
>JAILOV010000067.1 GCA_024690605.1 Lachnospiraceae bacterium
GGGAATACATTTACTTCTCCGTGAACGCCGTGCGGTTTTGCGATCACGCCCACGCGGAATTCCTGTGTCAGTTTCTGCTCCTGACTCACTGAAGTTCCTTTCGAGCCTGTTTCTTCTGTCTCTTTTTGCCCGTGTCAGGCATCGGATGTTCGGCCACATAAGCCTCATAGAGCTCCGGGCGTCTGATCCTCGTGCGTTCCAGTGACTTCTCCAGACGCCAGGCGTCGATCTTTTCATGATCGCCCGACAGGAGCACCTGAGGAACCCGCCTGCCGTTCCAGACTTCGGGTCTGGAATACTGCGGGTATTCCAGAAGCCCGTTCTGCAGGGAATCCGTATAGGCACTTTCTTCGTTGTGCAAAACACCAGGTACAAATCTTGAGATCGCGTCGATCATCACAAGTGCGGCAAGCTCTCCGCCGGTCAGCACATAATCACCGATCGAGACATAGTCCGTGACGATCTCCTCGAGCACACGTTCGTCCACGCCTTCATAGTGGCCGCAGAGAAAAGTGAGATCCTCTTCCAGAGCAAAAGCTTCCGCCTGTTTCTGTGTGAAGACCGCCGCCTGCGGTGTCACATAGATCACGCGCATTGGCTTTCCGACCGTATTGCTCGCCAGGCCGTTGGCCGCACGTTTCATCGCTTCTCTGTCGATCCCTGACTTGATGCTTTTATAGCAGTCATAGATCGGCTGCGCCTGCATCAGAAGTCCCGCGCCGCCGCCATAGGTGTAGTCGTCAACCTTAAGATGCTTGCGCTCCTTTGTGTAGTCGCGGATATTAACAACATCAAAGGTGATCAGACCTTTGTCTGCGGCCTTCCCGAGAATACCGGCAGAAAGCGAAGCCTCCACCATCTCGGGAAAAAGGGTCATCACATGAAATCGCATCCTGTACCGTCAGGCGATCTCCACGTCGACATGCGTGTGATCTTTGGTGGACGCGGCCTTCACAACCGAGCGGATCGCTTTGGCGATGCGTCCCTGCTTGCCGATGACCTTGCCCATATCGTCGGGTGCCACGTGGAGCGTCAGGGTGATATCCTTGCCGTCACGCTTCTCCTCGACGACCACCTGTGAGGGGTCATCGACCAGCGCTCTGGCGATCACTTCCACAAGTTCTTTCATCACAAGCCCTCCCGGATCAGCCGCGGGTGACGCCGGCCTGCTTCAGGACCTTTGCGGCGGTGATGGTCGGCTGTGCGCCGTTTGCCAGCCACTTCTTCGCCTCTTCCACATTGATCTGCACCTTGGCCGGATCCGTGTTCGGATCATAGGAACCGAGATCCGCGATCGCTCTGCCCTGCACGGGGAACTTGGAATCCGCAACGACGACACGGTAGAACGGTGTCTTCTTCTTGCCGATGCGCTTTAATCTGATCTTTACCATTGTTTCTTCCTCCTTTTATATAGAAAATTATTGGTTAACTAGAAGTATTTCCCGCGTCTCCCCATGTTCGGCATGCCGCCGCCCATGAGAGCGCCGAGACCGCCCATTCCGCCGTGCCTGCCGCGCCGCATGCCGCCCATCTGTTTCATCATCTTCTGGGCCTGTTCAAACTGCTTGATAAACCGGTTCACCACAGCGATATCGTTGCCGCTGCCCTTCGCGATGCGGAATTTGCGCTGCGGTGTGAGAAGCTTGGGATTCTCCCGCTCTTTGGGCGTCATGGACAGCACGATCGCTTCCATGCGTGCGAGCTCTTTTTCGTCAGGCAGCTGATCATCGGAGATCTTGCCGCCCATGCCGGGAAGCATGTTGAGAATGCCGCCGAGACCGCCCATGCTGCGCATCTGCTTCATGCTCTCCAGGTACATGTTGAAGTCAAACTTGCCCTTCTGCATCCGGGCGGCCATCTCGCGCTCTTTGGCTTCATCGGCCTCTTTGTGCGCTTCAACCGCTTTGTCGATGAGCGTGAGCACATCGCCCATGCCGAGGATCCGGCTCGCCATACGATCGGGATAAAAAGGTTCCAGATCCGCAAGTTTTTCGCCCATACCGGCGAAAATGATGGGCTTGCCCGTGACAGCCTTGGCGGAAAGTGCGGCACCACCGCGGGAATCGCCGTCCAGCTTGGAAAGCACCAGTCCGTCCACACCGATCTTTTCGTTAAAGGTCTGTGCGACATTGACCGCTTCCTGACCGGTCATCGCATCGACGACCAGCAGGGTCGTGTTGACATGGACCGCGTTTTTGATATCGATGAGTTCCTGCATGAGCGTCTCATCGATCTGCAGACGGCCAGCCGTATCAAGGATGATGACATTATTATGATTCTTTTCCGCGTAGGCCAGGGATTCCTTTGCAATCTCCACCGGCGAGACATCCGTTCCCATGGAAAAGAAATCGGAACCGATCTTTTCGGCATTGACTTTGAGCTGATCGATGGCCGCCGGGCGGTACACATCTCCCGCAACCAGAAGCGGCGATTTGCCCTTGCTCTTCACCTTGCCGGCAATTTTGGCAGCCGTTGTCGTCTTACCGGAACCCTGCAGTCCGCACATCATGATGACGGTCGTTTTGCCGCCGGGCTCGAGTGGCAGTTCCACCACCTCGTCACCCATGAGCTTCGTCATCTCCTCGTTGACGATCTTGATGACCATCTGCGCGGGATTGAGTCCGTTTAAGACCTCTTCGCCGACCGCACGTTCCTCAACGGATCTGACAAACTGTTTTACTACTTTGAAACTGACATCCGCCTCCAGAAGCGCCATTTTGACTTCTTTCAGCGCGCTCTTCACATCCTCCTCGGTAAGTTTCCCTTTTCCGCGGAGATTTTTGAACGCGTTGGTCAGTTTGTCGGTCAGTGATTCAAAAGCCATATGATAATTTATAATCCTTCATCGACGCATATTTCTGATGATCGATCCGGCGATCTGTTCTGCTTCTTTGGCTAACTGCAGCGTATTCTGCCGCGACTGTTCCGGTTCTTTCTCCTGTTCCGCGATCACTGCGCGGGACCTGTGAAGAAGCTTTGTTGCATCCTCGTTGATGCGGTCAAACCGCTCGATCATGTGGAGCTTGTCCTCATAAAGCATGAGGGTCGTTGTCGCGCGTTTGAGAAGATCATGCACGCCCTGTCGGCTGATCCCTTCCTGTTCCGCGATCTCGGCAAGCGAGAGATCGTCATAGACCGCCGCCTCATAGAGTTTTCGCTGGTGCGGCGTCAGGAGTTCGCCGTAAAAATCATAAAGCCGCCCCTGCTCGATCATCTTCTCCATAGCGTAGGATAAGATAACATAAAGCAGGGGCGGTGTCAAGGAAAAATTCTTTACAGTGTTTTGGGGGAACCGGAAGCCTGTTTCGTCTGTTTTCTCTGCCGCTTATGCGCGGCGGCTTTGTCGATCCCTCCTTTTACAGCATCCTTATCCGAAAGTGCCCGGAGTTCTTTCAGCGATTTTCGCACGCGCCACTTTTCCGCGATCGCGGCAAAAGCGCTGACCCGTTTTGCTTTGGCATATCGGATACTCGGACCTGCGGAAGTACCGGCAAGCTCCTTCTGATAGTCCTCTGCGATCCTTTCCTCCGCTTCCTTTGATCCGACGGGCAGATCGTGGTATTTCCGATGGACATCCTTGACCGCTGTCTCTGTCTTCTTTTTTGCTTTATCAAACAGATCCATAGCATGGATCTGCTCAGGCGCCTGTCCCATCTGGCCAAAATAACTGTGCGGGCTGTCCTGTGCCAGCATTTCAAACGGTATATTGGTAAACGCGGTTTCATCCGGCACAATAAACACCTTGTCCGACGCTTTTCTCTGGCTTCTGTATTGCAGATCCGCAGGCATGTCCGGTCTGCACATCGACACATTTTCCGGTGCCAGGCGGTCTTTCAGGGCATTCAGCCGGACGACGGCCGCCTTCTGCTCTTCGTCACTCAGTCCCAGATCCGCCAACTGGGTCATCAGCGTGTTCGGATCCATGCCGACGATCGTGTCATAGGTTGCTTTGGTCATGATCCTGATGTCATCGGGAGGGACAAGAGACCCGATGCGTGTCCCCTGTTCCGTTGTTGCGCCTTTGAGCCGCCCGAAGGAAAGATCATTGTCAATACCGGTGATGCCGGTGACGATGGGATTCCCCAGTTCGTCTTTTCCCATTTGATAAATATAGTTCCTCGAATGGCGATCGCCGTTTCCGCACAGAAAATCCAGCACCTGGAGATCTGCCAGCTGGCTCTTGACATGTGCCGTGTCCATCCCCCGATAAACAGCTGAACTGTCTAAATTGCCTCTCCCGTCCGTCTTATAATCAAATACCTGTGCCAGCGGATCCCCGGTCTTTGTGAGACTTAAGTCTGCCCCCTCCGCAGTCCGCATAAAAACGCCATTTGTTCTGCGTCCGCCCATCTGGAGTTCCATGGTCTCCGCATGTGCCACAAGATCTTTCATTCCGAACATTTCCGCCACACGGGACATGGCAACGCTTCGTGTCGCGGTCTCCTGTCCTTCGTCGATCAAAGCGGTATCTTTATTGACAGTCTGCTGTCTGACGCTGCGATAGATCTCCTTGCTCAGATCGTGGATCGCTTCTCTCGTCGCACGGCTCTTTATGATCCGCATCGCGTCTTTTTCGTCCAGGTATTTCTTTCCGTCGGAGGAACCGGGATCCGGTTTTCCGTAAAGCTCTGTCAGGACATCGGAATAGGTTCTGTAAAAGAGTTCGGGGGAACTGCAGACGGCGTCTCTGTCGATATTAAACTCGCCATTGTTCACTTTGCCGGCAATATGGGAATTGACGGAACGGACCAGTTGATCCTTTTCTGCCTGTGTCGGCTGCGGAACCTTGCCGGTTTTGTCCGGTTTGGGAAATATCCCCTTCAGTGCAGAGGTTCCCTGGATATGATCATAAATGCGATCGCTGATCTCTTTGGTCGTTTCTACATGCGAGTGCTCGGTAAAGAATCCCCGTTCCTCACCTTCCTCCCCCTCTATGGCGATCGGGATGCGGCTGCTCACACTGCCGCCGACGCCTTTAACGGTTGCGGGATCCTCCACGGTGACCATGGATCTGCGTGCGTTCGTAAGAAGCTCACGGAGGGTCTTTTTTCTAGGCGTGCTGATGTTTTTGGGTTCCATCGCGCCCATATCCCGATCAACGATATCGCGGATCGCCTGCACGCCGCGTTGTCTCTGTCTTTTATAAAGATGCAGGTGAAATCCGCTATTTTCCTCAAGGAAGGAGTCACATGCCTTTCGAACCTGCTCATAGGCATCCCGGATCTCTCCAAGCTCGGCAGCTGTCCGGATCGGCTGATCATAAAAACGGTCGGTTTTTGCCTGCAGCGCCGCGATGGATTGCATGAGCGCCTGATACCGTTCGGTATCCTTCTGTGATCCGCTGTCAATGCTTTCAAGACTGTCCAGTGCACGATCCAGATAAGCGTCCCTGGAAGCAAGCTTTCTATCTGATCCCCCGGTCTTATTCGCCATGTCCGTCTCTCCTTTCCGCTGCCGCTAAAACGCCCCGTATCTCATGCCTGATCGGCAATGACCTTTTCCACATCCGCAAGCGTGATCTCGCTAAGCTTCTCCGGCGGAAGATTTCCTGCGATCAGATCCGCGCGGAGTCTTGTCGCCTGTGCGTCAAAGAAATCCTTAATGATATTGTCGATCCCGCCGCCGTTGCCGAAGCCGGATCGTGCGCTGCGCATTTCGATCAGTTTCCGGGCAGGCTCCTCTGCGTCGGAAGAAAGCGTCCTGCCGTTGTCTTTGAGTTTGGAAAGGAGGATCGCATAGAGCTCATCCTGCGAATAATCCGCAAAATGGAAACGGTTCGGGAAACGGCGATCCAGGCCCTGATTGAGCGACAGAAGACGGTTCATCGGTTCCTCATAACCGGCGAGAATGATCATCAGCCGATCCCTGTAATCGACGGCCAGTGTCAGAAGCGTGTTCAAGGCTTCCAGACCGAATTCATCCTTTTCTCCGGTACAGAGTGCATAGGCCTCGTCGATGAACAGCACACCGCCGATCGCGGTTTTAACGAGCTTCGTGGTCTTGATCGCCGTCTGTCCCATATACTCCGCGACGAGGTCACTGCGTTTCGCCTCGACGAAAATATCACCTGCGGGAAGCACGCCCATCTTGTTGTAGATCTTTGCGATGAGCTTGGCGACTGTCGTTTTGCCGGTACCGGCATTGCCATAAAACACCGCGTGCAGAAGAAAGTCATCACTTGGCGGCAGACCCTGACGAAGTCGCTCGCGTTCCATGAGGATCTGGTTCTCGCGGATCACCACTTCCTCTTTGATACGGGAAAGACCGATCATGCCGTTCAGTTTCCGTTCATAGTCCTCCAGCGTGGGACCGGCCGTAGCTTTTCCGCCGCAGGCGCGGATGTCTTCCGCGAGAACCGGGATCGAAGGGACATTTGACAGATCCTCCGGTTCCGTTTCTCCTGCCCTGATCTTTTCCTCACGGGCAAGGACCAGTCTGCGCATGACGCATTGCATGACATCTTCGGCGATATTTTCCACGCCGCCGCCATTGCCGAAATCAGGAGCCGAGGATCTCTCGCGGATAAACGTCCGGGCTTCCTGTTCCGCTTCCTCATCGGGGATCATCGGCGGCCGGTTTTTCTTCAGCTTCTTAAGGAAAATGGTAAACAGTTCGTCCTGCGAGTAGTCATCAAAATGCAGTTTTCTGTGAATGCGCCTTACAATACCCGGTTCATACTGGGAAAGGATCTGTTCCATGTTATCATAGCCCGCAAAGATCACCATGAAACGATCCCGGTAATCCCACATGTTCTTGATGAGAACGCCCAGCGCCTGCTTGCCGAAGTCGTCCTGATCGCCGGACACGATCCGGTGCGCCTCATCGATGAACAGCACACCGCCCATGGCCTTTTTGATCAGTTCCAGCGTGTTTCTTTCCGTATGTCCCTGATAAGCACCGACGAGGGCAGAGCGATCCACTTCGATAAACAGATCCGGTTTGGGCAACAGACCCAGTTTTCCGTAGATCTGTGCGATCAGTCGTGCCACTGTTGTTTTGCCGGTACCGGGATTGCCCAGGAACATCATGTGCAGCATCGTGTCTTTTCTTTGCAGCCCAAGTTCCTTTTCTCCCCTGATCGAAATGATCTCGTTTCGGACCTCTTCCTTAACGACTGCAAGCCCCGTCAGATCATCCAGCTCTTTGAGCAGATCATCGAGAGTCTTCCCACCGTCTTTGGCGTCAAAGAAATCCTCATCGATGAGAAGTTTGTCCTGCGTGCCGTTCACATAGCGGAAGCTCTTTTTGTTCACGGCATTCCCGATGAGAATCTTCAGACTGTGCGCACCGGCAAATCCATCCAGGATCGCCTCATTGCGGATCGCCCTGTCAAAGGCGTTTTCTGCGCCCGGAGCCAGTTTCAGCCCATACTCGGAAAGAAAACGCAGCGCAATGCTTTTCAGTTCACCGGTTTCATAGGGCATAATGCTTAAGCTTGTCGCCATCCTGGCCAACTGCGGCATCGTGCGCAGTTTCTTTTCAAACGGTTCCCGCTGTCCAAGAAAAATGAAGAACCGGTCCTGTTGTTTCTGTGCCGCCTGCAGAACTTCATAGATGTGCAGCCAGAGCTTGTTATTATCGGTGCTTTCCTCCTCAGGGATCAGCAGTTCACAGTTTTCGATAACGATCGAACGTCCCTCGCCGTTGATCTCATCAAAAAAGGCAGCCGGATTCCCGGGATCCAGACCGATGGCATTGACGATCAGCGGATCCGCCTGATCGGTCATGCATGCATCATGAAGCAGCTCACTGATGATCTGTGCGATCGAATGCTTTCCCGAACCGGAACCGCCGCCGATAAAGAAGTTCCACGGATTTGGCAGTTCTCCGGTACCCACGCCTTTTCTGCGCAGGTCGTCACTCATGAGAAGCGTGTTATACTGGGCACTCAGCACGCGCTTTACATCGCCAAGTCCGATCAGTTTTTTCTGTGCAAAACGTTTTTCGATCTCCTCGTTGATCTGTCTGTCCGCGACATGCAGTTTCTCTGCAGACAGGCCGGATGGAGCCTCATCCGTGTGATGATCTTCCTTTTCGGAGATCTGTTTGCTGCCGGTTTGTTCTACGGAATCAACTATCGTTTCACCATTTCCGAAATCAACCGGTGAAAAGACCTCCTCCGCCTCCGTTCCGGTCATCGTATCGAACATGGAAAGACAGATCCTTCCGGCCTCCTCCGCTCTGAGCTTAAGGGTCAGCTTTGTTTTGTTCTGTCGTCGCGGGATCCTGAACTTTCCTCTTCCGATCACATGTACCTCGGAAGGGATCGTGCTGTTGCCTTTTGTCACTTCGATCTCAATGTCGCCGCCGAAGGTCCCGATATCGATGGACTTTTCGTTCGTCGGAAGAGTCATTGCGGCATCCAGAAGAACATAGTTCTTTTTGCCGATGATCAGACCGATGGATTCACCCAGTGTTTCAGACATTTATGAGTTTCCTTTCACATCGCCAGTTCGGGATCGTTTCGCAGCACTTTGACGGATCCGTCCGGGTAGATCACACAGATCGCGTCGAGGTAGACCTCAACGGCCATACAGGCGCTCCCTTCCCTGCGGATCGTACTGTCACCTCTGCGCAGCTGTTCCTGCGCGCGTTCTTCATTTTGCGCGTTACAGCGCCGGATGAGATCCTCCACATCCTCATAGGGGGCATAATTCCCCGGAGCGATCAGGCCACGCTGCGTGAGCATCTCCTGATAGATATTCCAGAAGATCATGGTCAGCAGCACGCTTCCCTTTGGCATCTCCTCTTCCAGCGCATGACCAAGATCCTCGATCTCTTTATCCAGTGAGGCAAGGTCATCGCTCAGGGAAGAAGACAAACTTTCCGAGACACTTCCGGCAGTTATTTCTGTTTGTGTGTCTGCAGATTCAACAACTTCAGCCGATCGTTCCGGCCTCGTAGCAGCATTGGTTTCTGCAGTTGATCCATCTTCTGCGGCAGGCGTTGTTAACGACATCTCGCCGGTGCTGTGCTGCGTGATGTCTTTCTTATCTCCGTTGTCAGCATCGGAGACAGCAACGTTTCCAATATCTTCCGCCAGCTTCCGCCGTTTTGCCGTCAGTTCCGAAAGACGGGCAAGATTTTTCATGTATTCCGTGCTGCGGGGTCTCGCCGCATCCCTTAAAAAGGCTGCAAGCTCGCGACGGTTCAGGGGGGCGGCTTCTCTCAGTCTCTGCAGCGCCTCCATGGCCTGTCCATACTGAAAACGAGGAGTTTCCTCGTTTTTATGTGTCTGCAGCTGCAAGGAACTCCCGGAATTCATCCTGTTTTCTCCCTGTCCTGTTTCACTCATCGATCATCAGTTCCTCACGGTTCAGTTCACGCTGCTTATTCATATAGCTGTCAGCAGTATACACGTCCTGATCAACGATAATCCCATGCCGATAGAATCTTTCCAGTTCGCCCAACGCGGTCCGGTTTCCCTGATCGGCGGCACGCTCCAGGAGTTTCAGTCCCTCTTTCGGGTCAAGTGCGTAATAATTCCTGATGCGGATCTGCTGATCGATCTCCAGCTTTTGCATGGCGACCGTGACCATCGCCGGAGCGAATCGTTTTTGGACGAGTGCATCGATCCTCTCGGCGCCGAGTGCTGCCTGCGGCGTGTGCAAAAGCGCCAGGGAATTCTTCAGATCCTCCAGCTTCTCCGCGTCCTGTTCGATCAACGCAAGATGCGCTTTGCATTTTTTGTCGTAAAGGCCGTCCAGCCCATTCCGGAAGCATTCGGCGGCAGCCTTCCAGTCCGTCGCCGTTCCCAGTCCGCGCTCATATCGCAGTCCGAGAAGATAAGAGGCCTCTTTGGGAAAGGTGTCCGCCTCCGCTTCGTTCTTGAGTTCCTCAAGCTCTTCCGCATTATAATATCTGCAGAATCTGTCGGTCAGCTCCGCCATGGCCATTTTCATCTCCTGACGGGCATCTGAGCCGTAATGATACTTCAGGAGGTCCCGAAATGCAGCGGCCTTCTTTGGATCGATCACGCTTTTTTTCTTCTTTTTCAGCGCTTCCTCTTCGACTTTGGCTTTCTCTTTTGCCGCCTCTTTTTCGGCCTCTTCTTCCGCTTCTCTTTTCTTCTGTTCGATTTTCTGTCTCAGATCGTCCAGAAGTTTCAACTGTTCCTCGGAAGTCTCTCTTTCACGGATCAGGATACCGTCGATCAACGGATTGATCCCGATCGCAGCCCGGAGCGGTTTCTCCCATCTGTTCAGAAATCTGCCGTCAAGAAGATATTCCGGATCCGTCTGCCGTACCTGCCGGATATAGGCAAAAAGAAGGGTGAGAAAACGTCGATGATGATCCAGATGCATGCCCCTGATCGCCGCTTTGCCGTCAAGGACACGGATGGATTGTTGTTCCAGATCGATCAGATGGCGGAGATAGTTCACCCTCTCAGCATCAGAAAGTTCTACATCCTTAAACAGATCGGAGAGAGTGATCGAGCGTCCCGGCGGGTCACCCGGTTTCGCATCCGGGCGCGGAACGACCAGAAGCCGCTCCGCTCCGTAAATGGCATAGACAAGGATCCGAAGTGCCTTCAGGTCCCCTGCCCTGGCTGCCATCAGCAGCCATTTCAGTGCCGCATCCGGATCCCTTTCACAGACAAGTCCCTCCAGCAGTACCACGGCGCGTTCCCGCATGGCAATACCGTCCCGTTCCTGTGCCGCTTCGCGGATGAGCTCCGCACCCTCCCACTGCTTTGCCGGATTCGGCGAAGCATAGAGCCATGCACCGCGCAGACTCCTTGCTGCCGCACCGTCGGCAACGATCGATGCTGGATCCGTGTAGAACTGCTGATAGAGAAAGGTTGCCTTCCCATAGTCATCATCTCCCGGATACCGGTCAATGCTGTCACTGTCCGGAAGATACGGATCGATCCGCAGGTCGTCATCAAAAAGCAGATCGGCCAAAGGCGGCAGATCCGATTCCTCCTCCGCCCATAGCGTAAGATTCTCATCTCCTTCGCTCCCGACGATCGATTCGGATTCTTCATCGGTTATGTTCTCTTCCTCTTCCCACAGCGAAAGATCATTCATCATCCAAGCACCCCATCATAAACACTGGTCGCAAGCCATGCGTTTTCCTGCACGCGCCCGTGATCCGAATGCCTGCCGTGACTGTCCGGACGGTCATCCGTCAGGAAATACCCGCTGTTCTGACTGAGCGCCCAGAGCATCGTCCGTTCCGCATGAACAGGATCGACCATCCCATAGGACAGTGCCCGTTCATACATGTCATTTCTGATGCAGAAGGAACAGGCGTTTTCCAGGATCCTGTCGTACAGCGTCTGATCCGGTATCGAACTCTCCTTCGTGGGATGTGCGAACAACGACAGCCAGGCATCACAGTAAAGGAATCCGGCTCCCCGGTTTTTCTCACCGCTTTCGTTAATAAACGTGTCACCGGTTTCGGCCAGCATCCCGGTCGGCAGGCTCCTCAGGCAGGTCTGCCAGTCTTCATCGATCCCCTTCGTGATCCAGATCTCACCGGTTTGCTTAAGGATCTCAAGCTTCGCGCGTTCCTTTAGTACGACAGGCAGATCATCGGCAAACAAAGCGGCTTTCCATATGCTGCCGTCGGTTTCATCGTCGGAAAGATCCAGAAGAAGCTGCACCGCCCTTGCAAACGGGCGGTCCGCATCTGTCCGGCCCAGCCGGTCATCCAGTTGTTCACGCAGGACTGTCAGTCCTCTTTCCCAAAGTGCATCGGAAAACAGATCCCGTACCCTTGTCGTTTCGCCTGTATGGGGATCATTGATCTTTGCAGGTGTTCTGGTCAGAATATGGAACAGGGCGACGTCGGCGATCTTAGTGATCACGCCGCTTTGGACCGCCTGCAGCGTCTGAAGGTAGAATTGTGCGGCCTCATCCAGCTTCTCTTCCGCTTCATGAAGCGAACTGTCCTCTGTGTTTTGCATTTGGGCAGCCTGTTCATACAGCGATTCCGCATAATTGTAGGCACAGATCGTCCGGCGGTTGGGATCCAATACGCTGTGATCGGCTTTGGCGCGTGCACCGTAGGACCAGCTGCCGGATCGTTTTTCGGGAGGGGCAAGCTCTGCGCGATAATAATACAGGCTGGGGGACTGCGGATCAATGCGCTGATACAGCCTTTGAACGGCAGCGCGATAAGATGTCCGCTCTTCCTCCGTCAGATCATCATTTTTCTGCAGGACCCCGTCCCAGATCGATGCGACCAGATAAATGATGCCGTCCTCCGGCAACAGTTTCCCGGCGGCATAGATGAAGAGCGTCATCCTGTCCGTCGCGCCCTCAACACGGAATTTTTCTTCCCTTATCTGTTCCGTATAAGTTTCCCGCAGGTCTTTCGGAAGCTCAGCGTCAAGATGATCCGAGAAAAGCTGATACACGGCCAGATAGTCTCTCGGTACCTGCATCAGGATCTCTTCGATACGTCCCTTCAGTTTTTTCCCGTAAGACCCCTTGTATGCGTATTCCAGACGGGGGAATTCCTCCTCTCTGCGAAAGATTTCCTCGATCGCACGCAGATCATTGATAAGAGAACGGTATTCCGGATACTCCTCGGGAATCTGCGCATCATTTACCAGGGAACGATAGATCTTCGCCGCTTCTTCCGGATCCTTTTCCGCCCCCTTTCCTGTGTAATAGCAATCCCCCACGCGCTGCCTGCAAAGGGCAGGGAGCACGCGGAAAAACGCAGGCGCCTCTGCATGGATATGGATGTCCGCACCTTTTCGAAAATGCTTGAAGCTTTCCCACCCCGTCGTTTCATAGCCATGGATCATGCAGGTCAGCACATCCCTGACCGCATAGTCATGATCGGGACTCGTGTGGACATTGACACGCATGACCTGCTCCGCTTGTTCAAAGCTTCCTTCCGATGCGGTACCGGCAAGGATCAGGCTGAGGGCATAGACCATTGTCGGATTGACGAGCGGCCAGTTGACGGAAGTGACGGGAATGCCCCGCTCCTCCAGTCCGTCCAGAAGAGAGACGACCGACGGATAATCGGGCGGCAGCTTTTCCATCGCTGCGCGCACCTGCGGTTCAACGGCATAATAGGAGGCGTATTTCTCAAGCTGGTAACGCCTTGCTTCCTCGCGAGCCCTTTCCTTTTCCGCTTTCTCTTTTTTCTCCTGCAGATCCTTCAGGATGCTCATTCACAAACTCCCTGCGTTCAGTCAAAAAACGTTATGCCGTTCGGGTTCTGCTGATTGGCAATGTCCTGCGGGCTCTGCCAGGAATAGCCCAGATCTGCCAGATATTGTTTTTTGTAATTCCAGTAGATGTGACAGAAGCCCATACCTCTAGGCCAATCCTTAAACTGTTCTTCCAGTTTCTTTTCAACCTCTGCAAGGACATCTTTCGGAATACCGGCGTCGCAGTCGGCTTCCGTTGCGATGACGGGTGCGGGCGTTGTCTCCTCCTTCGGCTGATCTTTTTTTTGTTTCATAAATCCAAACATGTTTTGTTCTCCCCTTATATTTATGCAAATCATGCGAATGACCGCAACATCACGTTTTACGTTTTGTATTCACGTTTTCCATGTCTGTGTTTCCCGATTGATCTCCTTTCCGGGAATCTTCCTCTTCGGGAACATCCTCATACAGTTCCTCATCATCTCCGTTCTCCGGATAGAATTCCGGAGAAAGAGCCTGTCTTACCGCAATACTGCTCATAGATCCCTCCTTTTTTCCGAATGCTTTATCTGATTGTTGCTTCTGACACTCTCCTGATTTTCAGTTCTCAGTCATTCCTGCAGGTTTTCCTCCGGATCATCTGATCGCATATCCGCCCCGGCGGCCATCTCTTTGGTAACACGGATCTGTGTTCCCTTCGGCAGCGAGGGGGCCTGATAGAGAACATCCTTAAGCACTTCGCGAAGAATCCCGTTCAGTGCGCGCACACCCGTGCCAAGAGCGATCGCCCGCTTTGCGAGAACATCGATCGCTTCATCATCAAAGATGATCTCGATCTGATCATCAAGGGCAAGTTCCCGCTGGATCCGTTTGATCGGATTGTCCTCAGCCTCTGTCATGATGCGTTTCAGAAGATCGAGGTCAACCGCATGGAGCACAGCCAGATTGCACAGACGCCCGGCAAGCTCGGGTTTCATACCGTATTCGACCAGATGCTTCAGTTCCACGTCTTCCGATCGCATGTTCCTGCCGGCGGTCGTTTTCGGCTTCATTCCGAAGGAACTCTGATCGGATGAATCCCATTCTTTCTGTCCCAGATCCTTCAGCACGATCTCTTCGAGCCCTTCAAAAGCGCCCATGCAGACAAAGAGAATGTTTTTCGTATCGATCACATAATCCCGGTCATCGCTTTTTTTGCCGTTTCGCTGCGCAGTGTTGATGACGGCACCCTCCATCATGCCGAGAAACTGGCCCATGATCTGATCATTGTTGTCATAACCGCGAACATTCGAGGGGTGACACAGCTTGTCAAATTCGTCACAGAAAATGATCCCGGCCTGCGCCAAACCGATATCTCCGTCAGCTTCCGAAACCAGTCTGCGGAGAAGCTCCTCCTTGTTTCTTCCGCGGTAAGGTGTGGCAACCAGTCCGGAGACATCCTCCAGGATCACGGGGACATCGAGGATCTCACGCAGTCTCCGCACGATCTCCGTCTTACCGCTTCCCGAGGGGCCGATCATCAGTACATTGAACTTACGGAGCTTCTTCTCCGGATGGGCGATGCGGGCATAATGGTTGCAGACAGCCGTTGCGATGAGCTTCTTGGCATCCTCCTGACCGATGATCCAGGTGTCCAGTTGTTCCCTGATCGAACGGGGGGTGTGATCATCAAGAAAATCCTGTGTCTTTTGTTTCAGTTCATCCTGACCCGTGTTGAACACCTGCATGACATCGCCGAGTTCCCTGCACCAGGAGGCGTTTTGCCCGCCCCGCGGCGCGATCGTTCTGCCGTCATCGTGCGTGTCGATATAACGCACCAGTCCCATGCGGTAAAAAGTCTCAAATCCGGAGCCGACCTGAGAGGCATACCAGTAGAGGAAATCGCGGATACAGGTATATTTGGTGAGTGTCCATTCACCGGAGAGTTCGGGGCGTTTGCAATACATAACAAGGAAATCCTGTTCCTTAATGTCTCCGTTTTCCTTTGCTTTTTTCAGCGCCATATCGGCAGGTTCAAAGGTTTTCCAGAATTCACTGAACCGGCAACGACTGAAGCTTTTGTGTCGGATCGGGATCAGCAGGTTCAGAACGGACATCAGCGTATCATCATTCTGTTCTTCCTCAGGCAGCATCGTTCGGATATAGAACACCATGAGCCCGACGACGCCCGTGAGAATATAAGATTTACCGAACCGTTCCTGAAACAGATCGCAAGCCTTACGGGTAAGAACCATGCTTTCCGAAACGTCCGCTGCTGCAAATACGGAAGTCAGTCGACCGGGTTGATCCGGGCTGCAGTTTTCTTTTCTTTTATCCTCGTCCATGTGGTTCATGCAGGAGTCCTCAAAAGAGTTCGATCAAAACGCTTCGTCAGGATCATCGGGTCCAAGACCGTCGCGCCAGTCTGCGATCTGCCGTCCGTCCTCTATGCGCACAAACACTTCCCGGGCGCCTCTGTGTTCCGGCGCTTCATAAAAGACGGGGAGAAGCAGCTTTCTGAGCGCGATGCCCAGCCCTCTGGCTCCGACCCGGTATTCTTCCGCCATATCCAGGATCTTTTCCGTAACAGGATCATCAAGCACAAGCTTCATGCCGCACAGTGCATGAAGTTCCGATTGAAAGCTTCTCAAAATGCAGTCTTTGGGTTCGTTCAGGATCCGTCTCAGATCTTCCCGTTTCAACGGTTCCAGTACGGCTATGCTGCCGATCCTGCCCGCCAGCTCGCGTTTCATGCCATAAGACATCAGCACGTCGATCGTGACACTTCCCGGATGCAGACCGGTGTCCATCTCTTTTTTGAGTGACGCGTCAAAACCGATCGTTCCGGAAGATCGCAAGGCGCGAAGAGAGGTTGCCCGGATATTCTCCTCGATGCCCTGAAAAGCACCGGCCATGATGAACAGCAGTCTTGATGTGTCAAACATAATCCTCTCGTCATGCCAGCTGATCTCTATCTCCCCTCCCTCGATCACGGTCAGCAGCTGATTCTGCACCTCCTCATGCGTGTCCGTCCCGTTGCTGGCAATGGACGGAATGAGAAGTTTGTCAAATTCATCCATGAACAGGATGCCGTTTTCGGCTTTCTCCTGATCGCCGTTCGCGCGGTTCATCAGATCGATGAGCAGATCCTCACGGTGCAGGCCGCCGGTATACTGGCTGCCGTTCATACCGGAGACATCAACGATCACAAAAGGGAGTTCCGTTGCTTCGGCAAGACGCCGGACCAGCTCCGTTTTGCCGCATCCGGAAGGTCCGACCAGCATCACCGCATCAGGAATGAAATGCTCCCTGCGGTAACGGATCCGTTTGAGATGCCCGTATACTGCTGTGGACAGCGTTTTCTTGGCATCCTCCTGTCCGATGACATAACGGTCAAGATAAGCGTGCAGTCTTGATGGCTCGGCTGACGGCGCTTTATAAAGGGACTGCTTGAGAACACGCAGGAATTCCATGGATGCGATATAATCCCTGTCCGCCCATTCCTCCGGTGCGTCCTCGTCTTCCCACCAGTGAAAAAAGGCAAAGGGGAGCTCGGAAAGCAGCCAGTCCGTGAGCGTTTCGGCGAGTGCTTCATAGTGATTGGGATCGTAGGCAAGATCCTCTCTGAGCTTCAGAAGGATGTCAAAAAACCGCCGGTTTTCCGATTGTATCAAAGGATCATCCAAAACGGAATGAACCGCCTCCATGAACCAGATCAGAACATCCGCCTCCGCATGGTTGTCCGATACTTCCGCGGGTCTGTAGAATTCCAGATATCGTCTTAAGACAAACAGACTGTATGCCTCATGTCTTCCGAACGCGCCGCTCATACGGAGAGATTCGTACAGGCGGATGTTTTCCCGATCGCCAAGGGAATAGAGTTTGTTCGTAAATGCCTGCGCCATATAGTCCATCTGTTTCTGCCTGTATTTGAAAATGCGCAGCAGATTGAGCGGCGGTTCATCCGGATCCCGTTCCCCACAGTTTGCGGCGACTTCATCCAAACCGAAGCGGATCTGTGCAAGGAACTTTCTGCGATCCGACGGATCGGGCTGTCTTTTCGCGTCCCATTTCAGAAACTCAGTTCCTCGATCGAAAGCATCCTCTGTCCATGTGCCGTCATAAAGCGAATCGAATGCGCTTTCCAGTGCGGCCTTATCCTCCTCCGAAAGGGCCTCCTTGTCCGCGGCAGCAAGGATCATCGGCAGACGGTCTTTGATCGCAGCGGCCAGTCGGCTCTTTCCGAACAGACCGGAATTCTGTTCCGTGGAAAACCAGGATCGAAGATAATGCGTGTAATCCGGGTGTGCTTTGTCGATACCGCTGTACAGAAGCAGATAGATGAGTTTCAGAACACCGGGAACCGGATCTGCGGGTGCGGTGTTTTCCGTCTGGTCTGCATGTTCTCCGAGAAATGACTGATAGAGACTGTCAATTGCGGCCAGACCCTGTGATGCGCTTTTATCACGAAACAGGTCGATCATGATATATCATGCTATCATAAAAAACAGGTGTCGGCAAACGGTTGTTGTTGACTGAAGAAGTATTCCTCAGTGTTCATGATGATGCCGGATCCCACGAGTATGTTACTTCGGCAGACATCTCAATTCCATCGGTATATGAAATGTTTACTATAAGATTGTCAAGATTATACTGATACATGCTGCTTCCGTTTGTTGATAAACTTATATATTTCCCCTTATCTGTTTTTGTGACATATGATTTATATCCATTTCCGATGTCTTCAGCTTTGCCGTTACTCATTATCTCATCCGTATGAAAAACCCTGTTCATATCTTCATAATTCCCATAAATAAAGGGTAAAACACAAAATGATTCTATCTCTTTTATACTTTCGGAAGATGGTGAGTTTTGGTAATAAGTATTGATCATGAATCTTGCTCTCTTCGCAGAGCAAGTATACCAATACTCGCAAGTAGTATCATATCCTACACCATTATACACCGTTAAGAACTTAAACTCCGGTTCCATTATATCCTCGCTATTTGGATATGGAGTATGATAATACCCATCATTATATAGAATTAAAGACTCTTGTGATTCAGAAAATGCACCAATTGCGGTATCTTCAGGATTCCCTATAGGATGATACAAAACAAGCGGGCTTTCACTTCCGCCAAGACTGTTAAGCATTTTCGTGAAATCCAATTCTTTTAGCGGTATTCCATTTATTCTATAGGAATCAACATCAAGGTCAACATGTATCAATGATATGTCATTTTCAGTTCCATCAGCATCATCTACGCTTGTAATACTTTGATTTCCAGGGTTTTCATCGAAATCTGATATCTCTTCATTCCGTACAATCAAATCAGTTGAATCAGTTAATTCCTTTGAATCAGGCAAAATTGTATGCGCCTCCTCAAGAATTCTTTTCGCTTCCTCCGTTTTGCCATCTTTAAGAAGCATATTTACCCATTCAACATATGCGCTCTCCAAGTATTCTTTCGCCTCTTCGCTTCGTGAATCTATACTTAAAGCCTCTTTAAATGCCGCCACCGCCTGCTCATAGTCAAGCTCTGTCAGATACTTTTTCCACAGATCAAGTTGATTTTTTATATTCTTCGATGGCGAATTCGAAAAAAAGTATACGAATAGTATTGCTGCAGTTACTGTTACTGCGACAGCTGATAGTATGAGTATTCCGGTTTTACTTATAGAACGTTTTTTCTGTCTAAAGACATTTTGCTTCATATCAAACATTAACTCCCTATTTTCCATTTCTATGACCTATTTCAATCATACACGCTTAAAATGATTTGTAAATGAGAGTTCTGATTTGACTTTTGTGTAATCCGGACTATAATCCAAATAAGATTAACAATCGGAAGGGGGATACTTATGAAAAGAATACTGACGATCCAGGACATTTCCTGTCTTGGCAAATGCTCGATCACGATCGCGCTGCCGGTGATCTCCGCTATGGGCGTGGAGACCGTTATCCTGCCGACAGCGGTGCTTTCCACGCACACCATGTTTCAGGGCTTTACGGTCCGGGATCTGACGGAGGACCTGATCCCGATCACCGATCACTGGAAAAAGGAAAAGGTGCACTTCGACGCGATCTATACCGGATATCTCGGATCCGCCGAGGAGATCGAGATCGCCAAGAAGATCTTTGATGAATTCGGCGGTGAGGACACCCTGATCTTCATCGATCCGGTCATGGCAGACAACGGGAAGCTCTACCCCGCTTTTGACATGAATTACGCAAAACGGAATGCCGGCCTGTGCGGCAAGGCGGATATCATCGTGCCGAACATCACGGAAGCCTGCTTCATGACAGACACGGAATATAAAGAAAGCTATGATGAGAACTATATTCTGGACCTCCTGAAGAAGCTCTCCGCTCTAGGCGCCAAAAAATCCGTCCTGACCGGTGTCTCCCTGAGCGAAGGCAAGACCGGTGTTTACGGCATGGACAGGGATACAGGCAAAACCTTCATCTATCAGAACGACCGGGTCGATGCGCAGTATCACGGCACGGGCGATCTGTTCTCCAGCATCGCCGTCGGTGCGCTGATGCGCGGTCTCTCCATGGAGGACGCCTTCCGCATCGCCGCCGATCACACCGCCGATACGATCAGGGAGACCCTGAAGAATCCGGAAAAGCCGTGGTACGGTGTCGATTTTGAGGCGACCTTCCCGAAACTGCTGAAAGCGCTGGGATAAGAAAGACTACAGTTTCCATTTCAGCCTGTGTAAAGCCCCTTTCCGCTCAAGTCCTGCAAAACCCTGCTGTCTGAGCGATTCATATAGGACGATCGCAACGGCATTGGAGAGATTCAGGGATCGCATGCTCTCTTCCATGGGGATGCGGATACAGGTCTCCCGGTGGTCCACAAGGATCTCTTCGGGGATGCCGGCACTTTCCTTACCGAACAGGATACAGTCCTCCGCGGAAAAATCGGCTTCAGTGTAGATCTTTTCCGCCTTGGTGGTCGCCATCCAGATGCGTCCTTCCGGATGCTCCTTGTGAAAGTTCTCCGCAAAGGCCTCGAAATTCAGATGTCTCCTGACATCCAGCGTATCCCAGTAGTCCATGCCGGCCCGGCGGATCTCTTTTTCCGAAAGCCGGAATCCCAGCGGCTCGATCAGATCGAGCCCCGTCCCCGTTGCCGCGCAGGTGCGTCCGATATTTCCCGTATTGGAAGGGATCTCCGGCTGATGTAAAGCGATGCGCATCACTGCCCCAGGGATGAAACGATCTTCCCCCAGATGCCGGCGGTCGGTCTGGGGGTGTAATGGATGCCGTCGGCGGGATCGATCGCGACATTCAGCGCGATGTAGTTGTAGAGATCGATCACCTGCACGCCGTGCTGTGAAGCCCATTGAACCAGAGATGCGTTGTAGGCTGTCATCCGGCTGTTCTCATAGTCCGGATGATCCCACTCGGCCAGCGTCTCGTCATCGGTGGGACCCACCGTACAGACAACGATCGTCTTGCCCTCCGCAAGAAGACCGTTGTAATACCCCTCATAGGATGAAAAATTTCCGTGATCATTGGCCCCCATCCAGGTGACAAGGACATCAAAATTCTCATGTCCGTACCGGTCGACCACACCGGTCATATAGCTGTATCCGTGTCCGTGCTTCGCGTAGACTACGATCCCGTTGGCGTTCATGCCGGAGATCTCGTCATCGGAATCGGCAAACATGTCGATCGTGCGGGAATCGCCGACAAAGAGGATGCGGCGCTGTGCAGGTGATGATTTCTGCGTCTGCTGCGGTTTTTCCTGCGTCTGCTCCGCCGGTTTATCGTCATTTGCCTTTTTTATATCCGATGAAACGGAATCCTGTTTCTTGTCCCTGCCGGTCTCGACATTTTCTGTCTTTGCTTTATCTGTCTTGCTTTTTTCATCGTTCTTATCTTGCTTAGATAACAGCTTGTTGCCGCCCGCAGAATCAAACGCTTTCTGTCTCAAGGCATCGCCGGTCTGCTCCATCAGTACCGTCGTGTCCGTGGCTGTAGAAAATCCGTCACTGTTTAGATGGTCTCCATCCGTCAGCAACCCGTCTGAATCTGTCGAAACAGTGTTATTGCCGGCTTCTGAAAGCGACTCGAACTGCACGGACGGAAGGGCTTCGGCCTGCGAATGTCCGCAGGCGCACAGAAACACCGTGAGCAGCAGCGCAACTGCGGCACTCATTTTATTCTTCGTTTTTGTGTTCCGGTGCATGCTGGGTCTTGAGCCTTTCCACGTAATCCGTCGACGGCATCGGTTTGTCAAAGATATAGCCCTGGATCATGTCGCAGTTCTCGCTCGCGAGGAATTCCACCTGTTCATGTGCCTCCACGCCCTCGGCCACGATCCGCATATTGAGAAGCTTTCCGAGACGGATCGCTTCGGATACCACAAGCTCTCCTCGATTGTCCTCGGTCTCTCCGCGGAAGAATTCCGCGTCCAGTTTCAGCACATCCAGCGGCATGTCTTTCAGGGAATTAAGTGAGGAATAGCCGGAACCGAAATCATCCATGGAAACGGCAAAGCCGTAACTCTTCAGCCGGTTGATCGTTTCGATCATGGCTTTCTTGTCGTCAAAGAACGCGCTCTCGGTCAGCTCGATCTCAATGTATTCATGCGGTGTCCCGGCCTGATCCACCGTATCGCGGATCTGCTCTGCCAGATCGCTCTCGACAAAATGTGCACGGGAAACATTGACGGATACCGGAACGATAGAATAGCCCTTATCCAGCCAGGCGCGCTGATCGGCGGCTACATGGCGCAGCATGTAATGGTCGATGTTCGTGATGAATCCGTTCTTTTCAAAGATCGGTATAAAACGTCCGGGCGGTACGATACCGAATTCCGG
>JAILOV010000024.1 GCA_024690605.1 Lachnospiraceae bacterium
CTACTTTGTATTATAGTATTTGCAGCCAAAAACTTCTACAGTCGATCGGAGGATCATGAAAGAAGTGTATCTGAAAAAGGGTGCCGGCAGGAGTCTCAAGGCCGGCGGCCTGTGGGTTTATGACAACGAGATCGATGAGGCACGAAGCTCTGTTTCCGGCGAGGCAAACGGCGGGATCGTGACACTCCGGGATTTTGACGGGTTCTTTTTGGGGTACGGCTTCTGCAACGAGAATTCCAAGATCCGTGTCAGGCTCCTGTCCAGGAAGGAAGGGGAGCCTGTGGACGACACACTCCTTAAGAGGCGTGCGGAAGCGGCCTGGAACTATCGAAAGCGGGTGATGGCGTCCACCGAGGATCTGTCCGCGTGCCGGATCATCTTCGGAGAGGCGGATTTTCTGCCGGGTCTCACGGTGGACCGATTCGGCGATGTGCTGGTCGTGGAATCGCTCGCGCTGGGGATCGATCTGCTGAAGGAAAGGATCCTCGGAGCGCTCATCGATGTGCTCTCTCTTGACGGGGTCACGATCCGGGAAGTCTATGAACGCAGCGATTCCAAAGAGCGGGACCTGGAGGGGATGCCCCGCGTCAAGAGGTGGCTGGATCTTCCGGGCAGGGCGAAGAGCGGCGGGGAGACGCTCATCCCCATCACGGAGAACGGGATCCGCTATCTGGTGGACATCGCGGAGGGTCAGAAGACCGGATTTTTCCTCGATCAGAAATACAACCGGCTCGCCGTGCAGCGCCTGTGCAGGGGCGCCAGGGTGCTGGACTGCTTTACGCACACCGGCGCATTTGCGCTGAACGCCGCGAAAGGCGGTGCCGCATCCGTCCTGGCGGTGGACGCGTCGGAAACGGCGCTTTCGCAGGCACGGGAGAATGTCCGTCTGAACGGCCTGGATGAGATCGTGTCACTGAAGCGCGCGGATGTCTTTGAACTGCTTCCCGCTCTTCAGGAACAGGGGGAGCAGTATGATGTGGTGATCCTCGATCCGCCGGCCTTTACCAAGGCGCGCTCCTCCGTGAAAAAGGCCGCTTCCGGCTACCGGGAGATCAACACCCGCGGGATGCAGCTCGTGAAGAACGGCGGGTTCCTCGCCACCTGCACCTGTTCCCATTTCATGGAAGAGGGGCTCTTTGCGGCGACGGTCCATGAGGCGGCAAAGCGTGCGCATGTCCGGCTCCGTCAGGTTGAATTTCGGCAGCAGGCGCCGGATCATCCGATCCTGTGGACAGGAGAGGATAATTCCTATTATCTGAAATTCTACATTTTCCAGGTGCTGCGGGAGAGGTGATTTTTTATGGTGGTTGTCGAGCAGATGCTGGTGATCTGCATTCTGATCCTGATCGGTGCGTTTCTGTATAAGAAGAAGCTGCTGACGGACGCGGGCGCCGGGCAGATCTCTTTTGTGATCGTTCATGTTACGAATCCCGCGATCATGCTCTCGACCGCCATCGAGGAACAGGAGATCATCCCCGTGGCGCAGATCGGACAGGCCTTCGCCCTGGCGGTCGCGGCCTATGCACTGTCGGCACTGGCGGGCTTTCTCATTTCCCTCCTCCTGCGCTCGGACGCGGGGGACCGGATCGCGCTCATCATGATGTCGATGTATGCCAATGTGGGCTTCATCGGGATCCCGCTGGTGCTGGCCACGCTCGGCACCGGGGCGATGGTCTATGTCACGGTCAACAATCTTGTGTATTCCCTGCTTTTCTACACGACCGGGATCCCGCTCATCCGGCGTGCCGCCATGCTGCATGGCGGGGTGACGAAGCAGGATCGGACCGGGTCCGGAGACGCCTCACAGGGCTTCCGGGGAATGCTGAAGGGACTGCTACACACCGGCACGATCGGCGCGATCATCAGCATCTTCATCTATCTGTATCATCCGGCGGTGCCCTCGCTCATCGCGGATCCGCTTCTCTACGCCGGGCGCTGCACGACCTTTCTCTCGATGCTGGTGCTGGGTGTTTCCGTCGCCGGTTCGCCGTTCCGTTCCTATCTGACCGATCGGAAGACCTGGATCTTTGTGCTGCTTCGCGGTTTGGTGATGCCGGTCCTCGTGACCCTCGCACTCTCACCGTTCATTCATGAGGAGATCCTGCTGGATGCCGTCCTGCTCCTCGTCGCGGTTCCCGCCGGGAATCTCCCGATGATCGTGTCCCGGGAGCTCGGCCTGGACGACCGTCTGTTCGCCCGCGGGATCATCCTTTCTACGCTGCTTTCCCCTGTCACCATTCCCGTTGTGATGTCGTTGACGCATCTGCTGATCGGGGGGTGAGGACGCGACGGATCATCCGATCGAAAAATCCCCCAATATTTCCAACGCGTTAAATGTGTTGGAAATATTGACTGCAACGCAGAATTGTGTTAACCTGTGTGTTGGAGGAGACAAACCATGCTACCCCAAAAAGAATCATTGACAGTAGAATTCAAAAGTGACCTTAAAAAGCTTTCGGATAATGAAATCTTTGAAGCGGTTGTCGCCTTTTCCAACACGGAAGGCGGTGATCTATATCTTGGCATTGAGGATAACGGAGAGGTTACGGGAATCCATGCAGCTCACGCAAATATCACTACAGTAAGCGCTTTTATTGCAAATAATACGGTTCCACCGGTGCCGGTCAGGGCAGAGATCATTGAAGATGTCAAACCGGTATTGAGAATATCGGTGCCGAAATCCTATAACGGTATAACAGCTACCGTATCCGGTAAGACATTGCACCGGCAGCTGAAAGCAAATGGCGAACCGGAAAATGTGCCTATGTATCCCCAGATGTTTGCAACAAGATTGTCTGATCTTCGCCTGTTGGATTATTCCGCCATGCCCGTTCTTCAGAGTTCTGTTCAGGACTTTGATCCGCTCGAATTGGATCGTCTGAGAAATGCGATCACAGCATATAACGGAGAAAAGAATCTTCTGGAACTGTCGGATGAAGGACTGTATAAAGCACTGGGGTTCGTCCGGGAACAGAACAACACATTATATCCTACGATAACCGGCCTTCTCCTGATCGGTAAAGTGGAGGCTATCAAAAGATATATCCCCACGAATGCGGCGGTTTTTCAGGTGCTGGAAGGAACCGAAGTACGAAATAACGAGGATATTGTCCTTCCGCTTCTTCAGACCATTGAAAAAATCTACAATAATCTGAATGCAAGGAATTCTGAGCGTGAGATCGAAATGGGTCTTTTTCGATTGTCCGTTCCTGAATTTGACAAAAGAGCGATCCGCGAAGCGCTTGTAAATGCCTTTAGCCACAGAGACTATACAAGAATGGGCAGGGTGCGCGTTATGTTGAATGAAGACGGATTGACGATCGCCAATCCCGGCGGATTTATTGAAGGTATATCGATCAGCAATCTGCTCACCGCAGAACCGCACGGAAGAAATCCCAGTCTCGCTGACGCACTGAAACGTATCGGTTTGGCAGAAAGAACCGGCAGAGGTATCGATCGGATATTTGAGGGATCATTGATTTTTGGAAGACCTCTTCCTGACTATTCAGCTACGACATCAGTAACGGTTTCGGTATTTATCCAACGCAGCAAGCCTGATACACAGATCGCTCAAATTGTGGCAAGTGAACAAAACCGTTTAGGAAGACCGCTTACGATCAATACGCTGTTTGTTTTAAATACTCTGAAGGATTTGCCGAAATCTACGCCAAAACA
>JAILOV010000038.1 GCA_024690605.1 Lachnospiraceae bacterium
CTGGATCCGGTGATCGCCTTCACAACAAAGAAACTGAAGGTGGATGGTGATGTCGGCAAGGCGCTGGAGTTTTCCAAATTGCTGAAATAAAGGAGCGGCACAAAGAAAGGCCTGATCATGGAAACCTGGTACTACGAAGTCGTAAGCATCGACGGAGACTACGCAAATCTCCGCAGAACGGATGTTGCATCCGAGGATCTCAAACTGGTGGCGCGAGCACTTTTGCCTGACGGCATCGCCGAAGGCAGCCGCCTGAAGTATGAAATGATGCAGTATACGCTCACCGACTGAAGGAACAGCCATGGTTAAGCCAGTAGTGAGGGATGCTTTCTTTCTCGGACAAAGATCCGAACCGGCGACAAAACAGGATCTTGGCATTGGTCAGGATCTGCAGGATACCCTGCATGCCAATCGGGAACGCTGTGTCGGCATGGCGGCCAACATGATCGGCGTAAAGAAGCGGATCATTATCGTGAGCATGGGCTTCTTCAACCTTGTCATGTACAATCCGGTCATCCTGAAAAAGGACACTCCCTATGAAACCGAAGAAGGCTGTCTGTCATTGGAGGGTGTCCGTAAAACAACCCGGTATCAGAACATAGAAGTCGAATACCTGGACAGCAGCTGGGAGAAGCATCGTCAGAAGTATTCCGGTCAGATCGCACAGATCATTCAGCATGAGATGGATCACCTGGAAGGAATCATCATATAGACTGCCCGGATCTGACTGCCTGGATAAACACAACAGATTTTGCGAGATATAATACAAAAAGGGAGTACTATTCCCGAAATGTATGAGTTGGGATTTAGGCTTAATCCCGTTTCCTGCCGCATGCAATAATCTTCAAAACATTAATTCCTTTATACCCACATCGCTAGATATAGAGGCGAGCAAAGATCGGGCCCAATGGCTTGATTTAGCTGGCCTTTTTATTGTACACATAAAAATTTATGATTGGGTCAGAAGGTGATTTACAGGATGCTCATCGGCTGAGGAAAACAGCTTGAAGAAAGGAGAGACAAGATGAAATGGACACTGTTTTCGATCAATAAGAAGGATTCCGTCACAAAGGAGATCTATATCAGGAAGGTCTACTTCACGATCACCGGGACCAATCACTATTACGGTCAGGAGTTTCTCAGGAGGGGCGATAAGGTAAAGCTGATCAAAGAGCCGGATAATCAGTATGACAGGGAGGCTATCCGCGTTGAAACTGAAGGCCTCGGAAAGATCGGCTATGTGGCAAACAGCCCCTATACCGTAAAGGGAGAGAGCGTAAGCGCCGGGCGTCTGTATGATCTTTTCAAGAAGAAGGCGAAGGGCAAGGTGATGATGAGGCTTCCGAACGGCGTATTATGCAAGCTGATCATAAAGAATAAGCCGGCTCGTAAACTTGATCAGGGGCAATAGTGATTATGTTGTTTGTGTGATACAATGCTGCTGGTGGTACACATTCAAAAATCATAGAACTGTTACGATCACTCGGATGGAAGGGTGATACGATCAATGACTTCATATTAAGCGACCGGGAATCCATGGAAAGGAGAATGGATGGCCACTTATCATAGAGAGATAAATGAAGAAAAAAATGAACTGATCGTCAGGGATGGAGTGGAGCGCTTCCGGTGGGCGATGCGTATGGATACAACAGACGCAAATGGGCCGGATATCATCCCGGGCAAGGCGCTGGAAATTGAGACGGGGCAGTATTTAAGGCTCGGGGATTTTTATGCGTCTAATGTTGGGGACCGGATACGATGGTTTTTTGATACGAATAATATACACAAACATCCATTGGTTTTTGATCCCTTTTTCCTCTTTGACCGGAAATTGGATAAACTCCATGAATTCAATATGTCCATGAAATACAGCGCATCCACTACTGCTTTCGGGGATATATTTTATTACGGGAGATTTCATGGTGAGCCTGTAAGATGGGTGGTCGTCAAAGAAGAGGAAGACTTTCTGTATGCCGCCACGGTGGAATCCGAAGATTCCCGTTTCATACATTGCAAAAAACAGGTTGAAGTATTGAATGCTTCGCGGTGTTTTTATCCTCCCCATTGGATCGATCCGAAGAATAATACATTAGACCCGAATCAGTCTCATGAACAGGACTGGTTTGATGATATATTCTATCAGTATTGCCTTGATGAAAAAGAAAAAGAATACTACATCAGGGATCATGTAAAGAAAGGCATGATATTCAGGGATAATGTTAAGTCATTATATGAGAAACTGCCAAACGATGATGACTTATTCAGATCGAGAGCTGCTTTCGCTTACCTTGCAGATCACAGGTATCATCTGATCTGCCTGAAAAAACCGAAACCGGAAGAAAAAGCGGAAGAGGCTGCCGGGAAAGTGCCGCAGGATGAAGGACTGAAGGAGGAGTTAAAAAACTATATATCCGGATATGTCTGCCTGCAGGATTTTGAGGTTGTGATCAAAGAGGACGAGGGAAAGTCATATGATATCTCAATAAGCCACGGCGAAAGCATATATTCATTCGTCCTGAAATATGCGGATAATGGAACAGATATCAGGGATGATCTTTTGCGGAAGACGGGGTATGCCATAGATGTTTTTGCGGATCTGCTGTCCATAAGCGGGACCCGTCTGACCAATCCGTATAAAAACCTTCAGGATGGGGGTCGTTTCCGGTTTGGTTACTTTAAGGGGAAACCACTGATATTTATGGTACCGGTGCACGAAAAGCAGTCCCGCTTAAGGGAGCAGATGAATGCGATCACAGTGGACTGTGCATATTATGGATGTGCAAGCACGCAGGAAGAAAGCAGTTTCTGGTATACGAATATATCGAGGCTGATCAATGACCCCCGGAATATTTATGACAGCTTTTCGTTGACAGAATTCAGTTTTCTTAACCGGAACCGGGAATTATTTGACTATGAAAAGCGTGTTTATGTAGCGATTCCCGATGTCTATGAGCATAAAACGCTTCCGGCAGAGTTAAAGGATGAAGAAAGCTCTTATTTTGTCATAAATTCATACAATTCGGGTGCTCCGGTAAAAGCGGTGGACGCTGAGGGAAAGGTGATCGATAACGGGATCTATACAACGCTCGGATCGATCAGGGGGATTCGGTTCAAGGTGCAGATAAAGACGTGAATGTGACATTAAGAACCATCCCCATGTACTGAGTCTTGAACAACTAAAAGATAATGAGGAGAGATAGACAATGACCGAAAAACATAAAACGATAATGGCAGTGCCGGTTGTGTGCTTTTACTGTGTCGTGGCAGTGTGTGTTGTTGGCATCATCATCGGTTCTCTGTTTGATCTCACGATCAATGAGAAAATGGCTGATGTCACGAAGATCGGCGCCACATTTGCGGCTTTCGGGTGCTATTTTTCCTATTGCCTGTACCCTGCTGCGGGAATGTGTCTGTATAAGGGATTGAAGAAAAAGGGGCTTCCTGCGGCGGGCACGGTGCTGCTGATCACCGGCTGGTTCCTTGCCGTTTATTACACGAACAGCTACAGCGGCGGCAAGGTTCGGGATCTGTTTCATTACACGGCAGGGGAATCTTCTCCCTGGATATCGGTCCTAAGCTGGCTGATCATCGCGTGTCTGTATGTGTGGCCGATGATCGTGTGTCATAAGGTACTGGATGACAGGGATGCGGACAAACTGATCGCTGTCGGAGCGGCGATCCTTGTCGCGGGTGTTCTGGCTGATAGTGTGAATCTCTGGCTGAAGCAGGTCGCGTCAAGACCGAGATACAAATATCTGCTGACGCTTGACGATCCCGTTTCCGAATACAGGAACTGGTGGCAGATGGTTCCGAATCTGGCAGGGTCAAATGACAGCTTTAAGAGCTGGCCCAGCGGCAACATGACCATCGCGGCCATGATGTTCTCTCTGCCGATGCTGTCGGATGTTCTGAAAGCTCGTTCGGCGAAAAAGAACATGATCTGTTTTATCATTGCATCGTGCTTTGTGGTTCTTTACGGTTATAACAGGATCCATATGACCAATCACTTCCTGTCCGATGTGTGCTTTGGAACACTGATCACCTATGGCATCTATTCGGGCATCAGTTCTGCGTTCCTTCGGGATGCAGGCTGGAGCGATAAGAGGAGAAACTGACGGATGAGCAGACTGAAAGAACTTCGGAAATATGTGGATGCGGAACTGAATAAGATGAAGGATGCGGACAAAAGGACGAGTGCCATTGCACATTTGTATGGGGTGTCTCTTGCGGCAACCATGATCGCGAAGAAACGCGGCCTGGATCCGGAGATCGCGGCAATGGCTGCGATGCTCCACGACCTGTATGCGTATAAGTCGGGATCCTATGATGATCACGCGCACAAGGGGGCGGATCTTGCCGTAGAGATACTGAGCGAGTTGAAACTGACGGATGAGGCGGAGACAGAGATGATCCGTTCCGCGATCTATCATCACGATGACAAGTCGGTGATGGATGGACCGATGGATGAGGTGCTGAAGGATGCGGACGTGATCGACCATTGCCTGAAGGATGCGTCCAGGGAAGTGAAGGACAAGGAGCGGGCAAGGTTTGAAAGCCTTTGCGGGGAATTTGGATTGTAGGTGATTTGATAATTCCTTTATACCCATACCGCTAGATATTGAGGCGAGCGAAGATCAGGCCCTATGGCTTGATTTAGCTGGCCTTTTTATTGTACACATAAAAATTTATGATCAGCTCAGAGCTTGAGAAAACGGGGGTTTAAGGACCTCCATAAGAGAAAAAGCAGCCGGAGTGCGGAAAGGCTCGAGGAGGAAAAGCGATGAATTATCCGATGATCGAAAACGCTGACGAGAAACTGAGAGAGATCTGTGTGGAAGGCATCAACGAGAAGTACGGTGAACCGCTGAAAAACACCGCCATGTGCCGTCTGGAGCAGGAACTGTCCATCGTGGAAAAGCAGGGATCCGCCTCGGGGTATCTGACTGTAATCAACGCCCTGCGGGCTGCGCAGGTGGAGGCAAGCGAGCTCTTCTTCTGCGGATGCATCGCGTCTTCCGTGCTGGCTTATGCCGCAGGCTTGTCGGATCTTGAACCGCTGACATGCGTCCCTAAACTGTATTCCGAGTTTCATTTCGGTCTGCACGGCGAGCGTCATCCCGCCTTTGAGGTGCGGGTCACAAAAGAAAACCATGACCGTCTGCTGCAATACTTCGAGAATTATCCGGGCCCCGAGAAGATCACAAAGCGTGTCGATGAATTCGGAACGGTCTTTGGCGTAACGATCGGAGAAACGGATAAAAACGAGATCGGCGAGCTCTTTCGGATGAATATCATCCCGGGTGACGATGTTGCGATCAGTGCGGACGAGGAGATCACCGGAGAGATCCTCGAAGCCTGCGCACCGGAGAGCGATGCCGACTATGTGAAATGCCTTGGCCTCAGGCACAGCACAGGAGCCTGGCGTGACAATGCCGAGATCCTTGTTCGTGAAGGCACTGCCCCGTTGAAGGATCTGATCGCCAACAGGGAAGATGTATACGAATTCCTCATGGAGCATGGCGTTGAAAGAGACAAAGCGTTTGAGATCGCCGAATTTGTTCGCAAGGGCAGGGCCAAACGCCGGGGATGGAAGGACGGCATGCTGGAAACCATGCAGGAAGCAGGCATCCCGGCATGGTACATAAACTCCTGCGAGAAGATCGGGTATCTTTTCACGCGGGCGCACTTATATCTGTTCTTCAGGAAATACATCTCTTCCATGATGGTAAACGGGATCTTTGGTTTATCTTTCAGGCCATAGATGCAATGAGCGCGTCGATCTCGGCCTGTGAGAGCATCCTTGAATTATCGGCAGCCGGCGCGGCCGCAGCTGCCGGGGCCGGCGAAACCTTGGCAGCACAAAAGGCCGCCCCTCCGCCAACCTGAGGAGATTGATTCATAATACTTGCCAGTAATGCCTGTTGTTCCGTGTCTAACCCGTTTGTGCCCATATGATCCTGTTCCGTCCCGATCCTGCTGATAGACTGTTTTGTCAGGTGGGATCATTATACCCCCTCCGGCTGTTACTGGCAACAATTCCGACAGGATCTCCTGACGAAACCGTCGAAAGCCGCAAAAAATTCATGAACATCATTGACGCAGAGAGCGGGAAAATGCTATCTTAAAGACACTTTCTTCTTTGTGTCGAATAATGAGAGGGGACCCATGAAACAAACTTCTTCCATACCGATCCGGATCTGTCTGGGCGTCTATTTTGTCCTTCTGCTCCTTTTCCTGATCCATGCCTTTTCCCGCGCCGACATGCTCAAGTTCATCCGTGCGGATGATGAGGCGGAGAAGCGCGACTATGCGAACGCGTGGGAGATGGATTCCGGGGAATCCGTGGATCTCACGGAGATCAGTGCGAAGCGCTACGGCGGAAGCTTTGCGGTGTCCAAGGTTCTTCCGTTATTCATGAAGGAAACGGATGCGATCTATTTCTCCACGAGCAATCTGGCCTTCCGTGTGTTTGTGGACGGACAGCTGATCTACACCTATGATACAACGGAGAATCTGACAGGCACCGGGGACGGGATATCCTATCATATGATCGGACTCGGGATCAAGGATGAGGGTCGTACGGTGCGGATCGAGGCGGATGCGGTCTTTGCCGACGGCCACGGCGGCCGCATCAATGACATGCAGTACGGTCCCGAAGAACTGTACCGCTATGCCACGGTGCGCAGAAATCTGATCGGGTTTGATCTGTCCGCCCTGATGATGCTCTTCGGGATCACCATTCTGGGTTTCTATTTCGGTCTGCGCCGCAAAAACGCGATGTTTCGTTCGCTCTGGGCGCTGGGCCTTTCCGTCATGCTTTTCGGATCGTGGAGTCTCTGTGACACGGGTCTGCCGCAGCTTCTTTCCGGCGTTATCGGCACGTCGCGGGAGATCGTCTACGGGATCCTGCATCTGGCGGGCCTGCCCCTGGTCTATTTTGTGAATTCCAGGACAAAGCGGAACCGGCCGGTCTATCTGTATCTTTCCTTTCTGGTAACGGTTCTGAGCTGTGGCTGGCTGGTGTTCTCGCGCTACGCGCTCGGCATGGACATGCACACCCAGGTTCTGGCGATCTATCTTTCCTATATCGCGGAACTGGCCATTCTGGTCATCATGCTGATCGACAACGAGATGTTCTGCAGGAAGCGGGGAGAATCCTCCTTCATGGAATATTTCTACGTCGGCGCCGGGGTTTTCATTCTCTGCTGTTTCATTGATATGGGCAGATATTCCATCGGCAGGAAATCGTCGGTCGGCCATGGGAGCTGGTTCCGGCTCGGGCTTGTGATCTTCTTTTTGTTTATGGGTCTGCAGCTGATTTTGTGGTGGTCCGAGGAAAAGGTGTCCCTGGAACGGGACCGGTTCATCAATCACCTGCTGCAGTATATCATGGGGCCGGTGGATCCGGACAGCAAGATCAAAAAGGTGCTCGAGTATCTGTGTGAGGAACTGCACGCCGACCGCGCCTATATCTTCGAGGATATGGGGGACGGGACCTTTGACAACACCTATGAGTATTGTGCGCCCGGTGTCACGCCGGAAATCAACAATCTCAAGGGGCTGCCCTATAAGGGGACGGTCGATGTCTGGTACGAGGAATACAAAAAGGGCGGCCATGTGATGATCGAGGATCTGGAGAAATATCGTTCCGTGAGTGAGAACATGTACCGGGTGTTAAAGCCGCAGGGCATCCGCACGCTCGTTACGGGACCTCTGGTCCTGGAGGGCGAGTATATCGGCTTTTTCGGTGTGGACAATCCTCCCGTCAGGATGATGGAGGAGGTGTCGGAGATCATCCGGCTCCTCATGTTCTTTTTGTCCGAGCTGGTCGCGCGGAGGGATTACCACAAGCGCCTGATGGATTACAGCTATCAGGATGCGCTCACCGGTGTGGGGAACCGCCGCGCCATCCGGGAGTTTGAAAAGAAAAAACTGGACACGTCGCGGCCCTACGGCTTTGTGATGTGTGATGTCAACGGGTTAAAGTCCGTGAACGACCATGACGGGCATGATGCCGGTGATGCGCTGATCGTGAATGTCGCGTCCTGTCTTGCGCAGATCTTCGGGCGTGACCATGTCTTCCGCATGGGCGGCGATGAGTTTGCCGTCTACGCGTTCGACGAGACCGCGGAGAGCTTCGAGGCGCGGGTGTCCGCGTTCCGCAGTCTGATCGACAAAAACGGGATCCATGCGGCGGTCGGCGCTTCCTATGCGGCCGCCGGTGACGCCGACTGCAGTGCGCACAGGCTGGAAGCCGACAACCGCATGTATGAGGAAAAACGCGCCTATCATGCGACCGGTGCCTGACGGATGCCCGGCAGTGCCGGGGCAGGAGGGATCTGATGTTAACGGCAAATCCGCGTGTAAACAGACAGATTGATCATGTCGAAAGAGTGGATAACGTGCTGAAACTGATTTCCGATTTCGGCACGTTATTTTTGGAACCGCAGTCAGAATGCATTGTCAGAGTGACCTTTTCGGTTAAGGGTTCCCGTTCGGATAAGGACAGGCCGGGTGTGATCGCAAGAGATCCTTATACGGACTGGAGCTTTGCGGACAGGCCGGATGCTGTTGAGCTGGTCCTGCCGCAGATCACGGTATGTGTCAGCAAAAAGTCGGGTTCGGTCTGTTTCTTTGACCGCGACAGGAATCCGATCTTTTCGGAGGATCCCCGAAATCCAAGAGAATACGAAGCTTTTGAAACCTTTCGCCTTGCGGACGCACCGCAAAAGACCAGGATCATAGACACCGCGGACGGCAAAAAGGAAGTCGTGGAAGACGCGCGCAAGGTTTCTGACGGGGAGAGTTATCATTTCCGCCTGAACTTTAAACCGGGAGATGAGGCGATCTACGGGCTCGGGCAGCAGGAGAAGGGATCCGGCTCCCTTCGGGGCAAAACGCTCTATATCCATCAGGCGAACAGGAAGATCGCGGCTTCCCTGTTTGTGTCGACGGGAGGATACGGGATACTGGCGGACACCTATGCCCCGATGATCTTTCATGACGGCCCGGACGGCTCGTATCTTTATCTGGAAGCGGATCGGGAACTGGATTACTACTTCCTTGCGGGCGGCATGAACGATGTGATCAGGGGATATCGTTTTCTCACCGGGAAGGCTGCCCTTTTGCCCAGATGGGCATTTGGATATGTTCAGTCGCAGGAGCGCTATGAGTCACAGCAGGAGATCCTGGATACCGTCCGCAGGTTTCGGGAGGAAGGGATCGGGCTTGACTGCATCGTTCTGGACTGGATGAGCTGGAAGGACAATGAATGGGGGCAGAAGTCCTATGATCCTCAAAGATTTCCCGATCCTGCGGACATGATCCGCAGGCTTCATGAGGACCATGTTCACTTTATGATATCGATCTGGCCCACGATGGCGGAGGGCACGGCCGATCACGCGGAATTTGCCCGGAGGAAGCTGTTCCTGCCGGCCTGTTCGGTGTATGATGCGCTGAAGGAAGAAGCCAGGGAATTGTATTTTGATCAGCTGAGGCAGACACATTTCCGCTGCGGTACGGATGCCTGGTGGTGCGACAGCAGTGAGCCCATAACCCCGGAGTGGAACCACGCATTCCGGCCGGAGGAGGGGGCGCTTTTTCAGGAATACTGCAGCGAAGTCGGCCTCCGGATTCCCTGCGAATATACCAACAGTTACCCGCTTTATCATGCCATGGGGATCTATGAGAATCAGAGAAAAGCCATGGAGCAGAGCGGGATGGAGGAGAAAAGGGTCTGTAACCTCACCAGAAGCTCTTATACGGGGCAGCAGCGCTACGGAACGGTCATGTGGTCGGGCGATACGGCTGCGAGCTGGGACACGTTCCGGGATCAGATCGCGATCGGACTGCATTACAGTGCTTCCGGAATGCCGTTCTGGACAAACGACATCGGCGCTTTTTTTGTAAAGCAGGCGGACACCTGGTACTGGAATGGGGATTATGATGATACGGCGGACAATAAGGGCTACTGTGAGCTCTACGTCCGCTGGTTTCAGTATGCCGCGTTTCTTCCCATGTTCCGCGCGCACGGCACGGACTTCAGGAGAGAGCCCTGGACCTTTCGGGGAGAGTTTTATGACGCGCTGATCGCGGCGATCAGACTCCGATACAGTCTGATGCCCTACATCTATTCCGAAGCGGGCAAGGTGTGGCTCAAGGATAATTCTTTCATCCGGTGGCTGGCTTTTGATCATACGGATGACAGGAAGACCTGGGAGATCACGGATCAGTTCCTGTTTGGTGAGAACCTCATGGTCTGCCCCGTTGTAGAGCCCATGTACTACGATATAGACGGAAACCCCTTGAAAGATGTAGAAAAGAACCGTAGTGTCTACTTCCCTGCGGGCTGCGACTGGCGCGATTTCTACACGGAACAGAGATATGCCGGCGGGAGCACCTGCCGGGTGGAGGCCGGCCTGGACAGGATCCCCGTTTTTGTGAGAGAAGGCAGCCTCATTCCCGTCAGAAAGCCCGCGCTTTCTACCGAGGAACAAAACGATGAGATCACGTTCAGGCGGTTTTCGGATGCCGGTGCATGCTATGATCTCTATGAGGATGACGGTGACGGCTATGGATATGAGAGAGGGGAATACCGGTTGAGGCGGGAGTGTGTGTGATGATCAGAGTTACGATTTGGAATGAATATGAGCACGAAAGGACGATCCCGGCGATCGCGCAGGTTTATCCCGAGGGGATCCACGGTGCGTTGAAAGCGGGGCTGTCGACGGAAGAGGATCTTGCTGTCAGGTGTTCGACGTTTCAGGATCCCGAACAGGGCCTGTCGGAAGAACTGCTCCGGGATACCGATGTGCTGATCTGGTGGAGTCATGCCAGGCAGGATGACATCGCAGCAGCGAACACGGAGCGTGTGATCAGGCATGTCCACAGCGGGATGGGATTGATCGCGCTGCACTCCGCGCATTACAGCCCGGTTTTCAGACAGCTGATGGGAACACCGTGCACGCTGGGCTGGAAACACGGTGATCAGGAGAAACTCTTCTGCGTGGAACCTTCGCATCCGATCGCGGCAGGTGTTCCGCACATCATCGATCTGCCCGAAGAAGAGCTCTACTGCGAACCTTTTTCCATACCAAGACCGGATGATGTGGTCTTTCTCGGATGGTTTGCAGGCGGCGCCGTTTTCCGGAGCGGATGCACATTTACAAGGGGGTACGGGAAGATCTTCTATTTCCAGCCCGGGCACGAGGAAAACAGAGTCTACGATGATCCCGGCATCCGCAGGATCCTGATCAATGCGGTCAGGTGGGCGGCGCCCGCGGTCAGGCTTCCAAAGCCGGAAGAGAATTTTAAGATCGGATGATCCTCTGACAGGAGACAATTTGATTCAGTATCTGTGCCGACAGAGGCAAAGCGCGTCGAAGAGAGAAAACGGGATCATAGAAACGCAGATCATCACACTCTTTCCCGGAGAAATTCCATGGACTTCATTAAGGCGTCGGCATAGGACGCGGCACCGAAGAACTCCGCCATCACATATCCGCCGTAACCGTTTGCTTTCAGTCTGTTCAGCAGCTCCTCCATGGGGATGTCTCCTTCCCCCACCGCACAGGGCCACAGGGTCCTGCCGCCCGGGCATCTGCACGGATCACCGCTTCCGCTGCGGCTGTAGAGCCTGTCCTTGAGATGCACATGAACGATCCGGCCGGCAAATGCTTTTTCGGCTGCCAGCACATCCTCGCCGGAATACGCGAAATTTCCGGTATCGAACGCAACCTGAAGTCCGGGGACCGCATCCAGAAAAAACTGCATACCTTCCATCGTGGAGATCGGACTTAATGCGTTGTCATAGTCTTCGATCGTCAGGGTGAGTCCGCTTTGCGAAGCAAGCCCGTAAAGCCTGCGCATGCCCTCCGCCATTCTCTTTCGTTTTTCTTCCCGCGTGATCCCGTTATCATGTTCGCCGAAGAATCCCGGGATCGCCATGATCTTGTCCGTTCCCAGATCCACGGCCAGACGGACATGCTCTTCCATGTCCGCTTCAACGATCTCTTCCTGCCAGGCATAATTGCGGTAAATGCTTGCCACGGCGATCCCGTGCGCACCAAGGAGCTCCGCGCCCTCATGATCATCCGCGTCAACTTCCGCGGCTTCAAAGCCCAGCGCCCTCACATATGCAAAGGTCTGCTCCGGTGTTTCGCCGCGCTCTGCGGCAGCCTGTCTGATGTGGTGATAAAAGGTCCCTGCTTTCATCATGATCCGGTTGATCAGTCAAAGTCATATTCCGCCAGGGTGTCGACGATGACGGGGTCCGACGCTTCCACGATATCGAAATCATCGACGGTGACCTTTACGATGCTGTAATAGATCGGCGTGGCCGTTGCCGAATAGGAATCATCCTCATAGGCTGCGGTGACGACATAATACGATCCTTCCTGTACCTTGCGTCCCGCGGATACACAGCTGTGATAGTGGTCGATCCCGTTTTCCTCGCTCACCAGTTTGGTTCCGTAGCTGTCAGCCTCACTGTATTTCCAGTAAGCAAGATTGGCGCCGGTAATGTCCGTATGAAGGCATCCGTTCTCCAGGTAGCAGTATAATCCGGAATTCTCCGATTCCGCGGTTTCGACCGCACGGTTCCCGTTCTCTCCGGTAAAATAGGATACCAGGGAAAGGATCACGAGGGCGGCCGTCATGATGGCGAACAT
The DNA here is from genome assembly GCA_024690605.1 of Lachnospiraceae bacterium. Classification (GTDB taxonomy): domain Bacteria; phylum Bacillota; class Clostridia; order Lachnospirales; family Lachnospiraceae; genus Butyrivibrio. The sequence goes on from JAILOV010000038.1 coordinate 12,669, forward strand.
GAGTGCAAACATCTTGATGACACCGGGATCGAAAGAATGGCCGCTTTTTGCCTGCTCCTTGCGCATCTCCCGGCTTTCCTTCATCTGTTCGCCGACAAAGCCGAGCACATCCTTGACCGCTCCCCTGACATCGATGTTCACGTTGTCGGCATGCTCGATCGATGCGAACTCGGCATTGTAGTTATTGATGGCTTTCTCGATAACAAAGGTCGATCCGCAGAAGGGGCATTTGGCCGTTTCCTCGGCGCTGTTGACCTCTATGCTTCCTCCGCACTGCGTACACGATGCGGGAACCATTTTGACTGTGTTTTCCATGATGCTTCCTCCGGCTTGGTTGTGAAACAGCGAAACACAGATCCCGTCCGCGGGATCTTCTGTCTTCTGATGACAGTATAGCAGATATCGGTAAGGATGGCACTTTTCGCGTGCAAAAACATTGAGAAATGTGGTATGATGTCTCGCAGGTACGTGCATATTGCAGGCAGATCCGCACGGAAGGAGTGGGACGATGGAATTCTCAGATGTGGTAAAAAACCGCTATTCCTGCAAGAAGTACAGTGAGAAAAAGGTAGAAAGGGAAAAGCTGCAGGCCATTCTGGAAGCGGGACGTCTGGCACCTACGGCCAAAAATCTGCAGGAGCAGCGCATCTATGTCGTTGAGTCTGAGGAGAATCTGGCCAGGATCGATCAGGCGACGCCGTGCCGTTACGGCGCGCCCACCGTGCTGGTCGTCGCTTTTGACAGGAACAACGTGTTCACCTATCCGGGCGGCAGGAGGGATTCCGGCGCCGAGGATGCGTCCATCGTGGCCACACACCTGATGCTGGCCGCAGCGAACGAAGGGGTGGACAGCTGCTGGCTCAATTTCTTTGATCCCGACGCGCTCGCACGCGATCTCGGCCTTCCGGAGAATGAGGAGATCCTGATGCTCCTGGATCTCGGCTATGCCGCTGACGGCGCCGGACCGCTGGACAATCACGGCAGGAGAAAAGAACTGTCGGAGACGGTGCGTTATCTATAGGCAAAGGACCCCGGATCGCTGTTTGCGGATCGGAAAGAGGCGGTGACATCCCATGAAGATGACAGAGGAACTGTTCGACAGCATTATCAACACCTCGCAGGACTGTGTGTTCTGGAAGGACAGTGAACGGCGCTTTCTCGGCGTGAACCAGGCATTCCTTGATTACTACGGTTTTGAATCCGCGGACGTGCTTGTGGGCAAGACCGACGAGGATATGGGATGGCATTCGGATCCGGAACCGTTCAAGCGCGATGAACAGCGCGTCCTCGCCGGAAGAAGCACCTACAAGGTCCAGGGCAAGTGCATGATCCGCGGGGAGGAGAGGGATATCATCGCATCGAAGCGCCCGCTGTATGACGGCGACAGGATCGTCGGTCTGGTGGGGAGCTTTGTGGATATCACCGATGTGCTGCGGCGCAGGAATGGTCTGGATAGCGCACAGATCGTCTACACGATCGAAAAACTGAGAAAATTCCGCTATTTTGACAGGATCGTCGATGAGATCAGTCTGGATGAGATCCTGGATCCCCTGACCGGTGTGCTTTCCCGCAGCTATTCGATGAAGTTCGTCAACAACCTCATCAGTGAAGGGATCCCGTTTACCTTCACGATGATCGATCTCGACAATTTCAAGCATATCAATGACAGCTTCGGGCATTCGGCCGGCGATCAGGTCCTGAAAGCCGTTTCGAAGGGAATCGCGGAAACGGCGGGAGAACACGGGCTTGTCGGCCGTTTCGGCGGCGATGAACTGCTGCTGATCGATCTTCGTCATATCGGTTACGATCAGAAGGAAGCTTTCTTTGAAAAGCTGTATGCGGGATCGGTAGCCCTGCGGATCACGATGGATTTTGATACCGGTTCGGCTCTTGTCACCGCCACCTCCGGCAGCGCGTCTTTCCCCGCCGATGCCGACAACTTCGACGAGCTGTTTGATATCATCGACAAGATGCTCTACCTCGGCAAGGGAAAAGGCCGGGACTGCTATACGGTTTATAATGAGGGCATGCACAGGGATCTGGAGCTCGTCAGGATCACGAAAAAGGGGATGTTCCCCGAGATGCAGAACATGAGGCTGCAGCTGCGTGAGGTGAAGGGGCTGCAGGCAAAGCTGGCGGCTGTGTTACCGAGACTCCGGGAGCTGCTGCAGATCGAAGATCTTTACTATGTCGGGGCGGACGGCCGGATGAAGTCGGTCACGGATCCCGCATTTGACGGGGACGCCGGTGACATTGCGGACCTGATGGAGGAGGACATTTTCGCCGACAGGGCGCCGGAACGGGCGGAGAAGGCTTCCCCTGTTTTTTACCGGACATTGACGGAGAACGGACTGGCGTCTGCCCTTATCATGCGGTTCGGAAACGGCGGTCCGGCATCCGGCTATCTTGTGTGCGCGGTCCGGCGCAGCTTCCGCATCTGGCAGGATAACGAATGTGCGATCCTGTACTATCTCACCGGACTGTTGGAGCAGGAGTAAAGGAATATCAAACGGAACCGTTGTATTTCTCAAGAACCTCCCGGACCTCCGGGAGAGCCTCCAGAAAGACTTCCACACACTTCGGATCGAACTGGGTCCCCGATCCTTCCTCGATGATCGTGACGGCCTTTTCCATGGGAAAGGCGGGTTTGTAGACGCGGGTCGATGTCAGCGCGTCAAAGACATCCGCCACGGCCATGATGCGTGCCGAGAGCGGGATCATTTCCCCGTAGAGCTTCTCCGGATACCCGTTCCCGTCCCAGCGCTCGTGGTGGCAGGCCGCCATGTTCCGTGCCTCCTTCAGGTAGTTCTCCGCACCGACCGTGTCGATCGCCTTTTCCAGGATCTTCCTGCCGGCGGTGGTGTGGGTCTTCATGATCTCAAATTCCTGTTCGGTGAGCTTGCCGGGCTTGTTCAGCACACTGTCGGGGATGTGGATCTTTCCGATATCATGCAGGGGTGCGCTGCGGATCACGTCGGACTCAAAGGTAGGCGTGATCTTTTCGGGATAGTAGCCCTTTCTCTTTAATCCCTCGACGATGATCTTCACATAGGCGGCTGTTTTCTGGACATGGGCGCCGGTGTCGGGATCTCTGCTCTCCACCATGTCCGCCATCGTGATGATCAGGCCGTCCTGCATCTTCGCGGTGTCTTCCGAGAATTTCGCGATGCTCCGGATCTGCTCGACCTGGCCGGTCGCCATGTCGCAGAGGGCGTGATAGAGCCGCCCAGCTCGTCGTCGGTGCGGATGTCGATCGCCCGGATCCTGCGCAGGGACTCGTCGAGCTTGGGCTGGTCGGAACCGGCGTCGATGATATCGTGGATCGACAGGATCATGGCCTGCGTCGGATAGGTGATATGGATGGCTGCCATGTTCAGACCGAAGGCAAGGATCAGGATGAAAAAGCTGATCAGGATCAGCACCGTGCGGACGGAAAAGTCCTTGGTGCAATCGACCAGCGCGTCAAAGGTGGTGTCCGCGCCGGCGTAGCAGACGAGATTTCCCGCTGCGTCCGTGACGGGGTAATAGGCGCTCGCCATCCAGCCCCACGCGTCCCGCGTCTCGACCACCACCTCTTTTCCGGCAAGGAAATCATCGAGGTAGGGCACGAGGGTGTCCTCCAGAGGCTCGGAATATCCGGGCTCATAGCCCAGCAGGTCATCGTCGGCGTTGGCATGGCCGGCGTATTCGGTCTTGTCGTCCAGATCAAAGACATAGGTGCTCCCGCTCCCGTCGATCTTCGCGATATACAGATACCGGACATCGTACGCGGCCTCCCGGATCTCGTAGAGGAGATCCTCGGTCTTTTTGTATCCGGGCGCGCTCTCGCCATCGCGCAGGAACTCGTCGATCCGGTCCGGGTCCACGAGCTTTGCGGCAAAGCGTGCCGCGTTCTGTATCCGGTCCTTGCGTTCCACGATGGAATTCTGGAAATGCACCCGCACGCCGATCACGCCGGTGATCGTCACGAGCAGGAGCGATATCGCGAGCAGCAGGAGCGTGATGTGCTTTTTCAGGGAGAAGATGGAGCGGTTGCCCGCCTCTGCCGATTCCCTCGCCTGCATGGCGTATACGGGATTCTGGCGCCAGCCGCCGTTCCGGATCCTGTTCTTTATCTCCTCGGGGATGAGGTGCAGGATCAGAAGAGCGATCCCCAGGGAAAGCCCCTTATCCAGGATGTTGAAGAGAATGTTCAGGATCAGGAAGAGATGGAACCGGATGGGTTCCGCGGTCGTGCGCATGCTGTTCAGCAGCAGGGTCATCACCCGGTTTCCGGGATCTCCGATCAGCCACCACTGGATCGCGGAGCCCGCGCATCCGCTGATCAGTCCGGCGACCAGGACAAACAGGCTGACATCCGCCGGTTTTTTGAAGGATCTCTTCCGCGCGAACCATACCGTCCACACGGCGATCAGCACGTTGATGCAGCCGAAATAGATGCGCTGGCCCTCATACAGGGTGCATACGGTGTTTGTGAACACCGCGATCACGATCCCCGGGAACAGCCCGCCCAGTAAGGACATGCCGATCGTTCCTGTGGTATCCAGATATAACGGGATCCCCAGCAGAGCCGGCGCGATGTTCAACGCGACATTGACCGCGATGCCCAGCAGGATCGCCAGGAAATGGAGTCTTCTGTCACGTCCGTATCTTTTCAGGTCACCTTTCACAGATGTTCATTTCCTCGGGTTGGATGTATTATGCATATGTACAGGCAGTATTTTACCGTATCGCGGTGCATAAATCAGATGAGCCGTTGCACGATCCTCGCAAAACGGAAGAGCAGCCGTAACCTCATAAAATGTGATAAACTGATCAAATAAGGCTCATAAAATGTGAGGAACCGTTGAATATGATTACCCGGGGTTTCACCTTTCCATGGACTGCTTCTGGGCCGTGGTGCGGTCGGGCCATCTCGAACTGAAGGAGGCCGAGGACGCCCGCTGGCTCACAGCAGATCAGCTGGATGACGTGAAGTGGCTTCCGGCGGATAAAGAACTGATCGATCCCATCAGGCGGGTGCTGGCATAGAACGGGACACATGACATCAATATGGTTTCCTCATACTTTGAATGAGGTTGAGGAGGGAGAAACATGATCGCACATATGATCAACCTGACCATCTTCCTGATCACCCTGATCATCCTGATCCTGTTTTTCAGGAAAGACGGCAAATGGGATACCGAAAGAGCCAAAAAAGCTTTTCGGTATTTCACGGTGCTCAGTAACACCTTCTGCGCGATAGCCGCGCTCCTTATGTGCATCAACCCGGAGAACCGCGTATTCTGGATGCTGAAATATGTCGGCACCGTCGCCGTGACCGTGACCATGCTGACGGTCTTTATCTTCCTGATGCCTGCTTACAAGACGATCACCGGGTTGCTGAAGGGCTATGATCTGTTCATGCATCTTCTGACGCCGGTCATGGCCGCGGTCTCTCTGTGTGTGTTCGAGCGCCATCCGATCGGCATGCCTGTGGCGGCATGCGGCGTTATCCCTGTTATCGTGTACGGCGTGTGGTACCTGTATCAGATCATCTATGCGCCGGAGGAAAAACGCTGGGAGGACTTCTACCGTTTCAATATGGGCGGCAGATGGCCGATCTCCTTTGTTTCCATGCTCACAGGCACCTTTCTGATCTGCCTGGGGTATTGGGCGATCCTGCGCCTGCCGGTCTGATCAGAGAAAGGTCTATGCGGCCTACTGATACTGACGAAGTCTTGTCAGCAGTTCCTGCGTTCTGCGGATCGCTTCGGCACACTGGCCTCTAGCCTCATTGATCTTTGACTGCACCAGAATGTCCGCAATGAATCCGTCAAAGAAGAAATCGGCGAAGGTCAGGAAATCGCCGGCGATGGAAGACAGTCCCGGGGCCTGAACATCGCGAAGCTCCTGCTGAAAATAGGAGAGATCGCGTCTTGCTTCCTCCATATAACGTGAAGCCTCCTGGAGGCGGGAGTGCTTCATGATCCCCGTGATGAGATTCCCGCCGAAGATATCAAAGATGCCCCAGGTCCTTGCTTTATCCAGCATCTCCTGCGCCCGGTAAAGACTCTGTAATGCATTCTCGCCGGCGCGGATCGCCTCATTGACCTCTTTCACCTGATCGTATGCTGCCATTGTCGGATCCCCCGTCAGCGATTGATGATCTCGCGATAGTTCGCGCCGCTTGTTTCGTTCATCCGACGGCCGATCCAGATGCCGAGGCCGATCAGGATCACCAGCGGAAGCAGGCGGAACGCCAGGGCGATCACTGCGCCGGTGAGAGCAAACACGCCGCCGATGATGCTCACGACGATCGCGGCGCCGATGATCCAGCCGATCACGCTTCCGAGGATCCTGAGGCTGAAGCCAAGCAGCCGGAAGCACCCAGTCAGGATTGCAAATACGATGATCATTGTCAACATGACGAACCTCCTTTCCTCCGCTTACGCACCCGTCATCGATGCGGTCGGGATACTTGTTGTCTGATGAAAGAAGTATACGTCACGGGGAGGACGGAGAAAATGACGGGATCGGAGATTTCTCGGGTCCTATTTTTCCGATTTGGCAAATTATGCATTCAAATGCCATCTGACTTTATAAAAGCTTTACAGAATCAGAAGGGGTATCAGATCACGATCTGATATCCCGCATACATCTGCTCGACAAGATCGCCCAGCTCTTCTTTGAGGATGCCGAACGCCCGCCCTTTGGTGCAGTGTCCGGTACAGACATAGGCGATACCGGTCTCGCGGATCCGGTTTGCGACTTCTCTGATCTCTTCCTCCGATTTGTTGAACAGATGGAATCCGCCGATCAGTCCGTAAACATTTTTATCGGGAAAGGTCGCCTTCACCTCGTTGATGATATTGGCGGCACCGCCGTGCGAGCAGGAGTTCAGGATGACCAGCCCTTTGGCCGTGTCCAGCACGAGGCTCTGTTCATGCGCAAAGTCATCGGGGATCCATCCTTTCGGCGTTTTCCTGTACATCAGCTCCTGCATGCCGGTGCGTTCCAGTCCCTCCGTTTTGTGAGGGATCAGCCACACGCCGTCCCGGATCTTATAGTCACCGGATACCGTTTCGATCCGGTCCCGGTATTTTAACAGCATTTTCCGGGGGATCCCGATATATTTCCGGAAGATGAATTTCTTTGCATAGCAGTCCGCTGCCGTCTGTTCCCGGACATAAAGCTTTGCGGTCCCGTTGTTCTCCAGAAAGGCGGGCAGGCCGTTCGCGTGGTCATAGTGGGCATGGCTGAGCACCGCATACCGGATGTCCGTCACATCGATCGCGAGTTTTTTCATGTTCTCGAGAAACAGATCCGTGGCACCTGCGTCCAGCAGGATCTTGTCCCCGTCATATGTGATCAGGACGGAAAGTCCCCACTCGCCCTGCATGCCGTCACCGGCCCTGTTGTCGACGATGATCGTGATCTTTGTTTCCATAACCGCCTCTCACTGCAGATCGTGTTCGGATATCTGTGAAGTATTATATCAAGTATTATATCAAATGTTTTCGCGGGCATGTAGACCATTTGTGGGACATTTTGTGATAATATGGAAGTCAATCATGACCTGTGGTAGCAGCATTGGCGCAGAGAGGTGAAAATGAAAAAGAAAAAGCTGGCTGTCATATTCGGCATCGCACTGTTCGTCATCATCGTGGTCTTCGCGGCGAGCGTGATCAAAACCGATGCGTATAACCGGACGGTCCATCAGGAGGTGCTGACCGGTTCCGCGCTTTTCACGGAAGAGGAGGCGAAAGCGAAGGTCGTCTCCATTCGGGCATTTCCGCGGTCAAGTACCTGGTCCAAAGCCTTTGATCTGGACGGGCACGGGCAGACCGAACACAACTTTCAGGCCTTCACCTATGACTTTTCCGTGGAGAACGATACCGCGGACGAAGTGGATGATTTCACGTTCAAACTGACCTTCAGCCGGGAGGTGTTCCTGATGTCCGCGTGGAACGGCGCGCTGGAACTCCATCAGAAGCAGACCGGCGGAGAATATGTCGCCACGGTGCCTGATCTTCGGGAGTTCCACCCCGGGGATTACGCACTGGATACGGTCACCTTTGACGGCGAAACGCTGATCCGCATGAAGCCCGGCGATTATCTGGTTTATCTCCCCAGCTCCGGCATGAATGCCATGGAGATCCCGATCGAACCGCACGAGGGCACGGTCCCGGGGATCATCATGTATGTCCGGATCGGTGAGGATATCAGTGATTCCACGCTGGAACTGGAATACACCTTCCACAGGCTGTTAAAGAGCGAGCCGCTGTTCTGGATCTCTCTGATCGCGCTCGGCTTCTGGGCGGTGGCGCTGACCATTGTCGTGCTCACGTGGCTCCAGATCAGGAAGTATAATGAGCGGCATGAGCGGGACAACGAGATCATCCAGGAATCCATCGAGACCTTTACGGGGTTCATCGACGCCAAGGATCCCTACACGAACGGTCATTCAAACCGCGTGGCGGAGTACACGAAGCTCATCGCCCGGGAAATGGGCTATGAGGGCGAGGAACTGGATCAGATCTACTATGTGGCACTGCTCCATGACTGCGGCAAGATCGGCGTGCCGGACAACATCCTCGGGAAGCCCGGGAGACTGACGGACGAGGAATTCGAGGTCATCAAATCCCATACGGTCCGCGGCGGCGCGATCCTGAACCGGTTCAGGAGCCTGCCGAATGTCGGCGAGGGCGCGTTCTATCACCACGAAAAATATGACGGCAGCGGCTACCCGGAGGGCAGGGCCGGTGAGGACATCCCGCTCATCGCGCGCATGATCTGCGTGGCGGATTCGTTTGACGCGATGAATTCCAATCGTGTGTACAGAAAAAAACTGACCAAAGAGGATATCATAGGCGAGATCGAAAAGAATAAGGGAAAGCAGTTCGACCCGCGGATCGCCGATCTGTTCCTGGGGCTGATCCGGGACGGCAGGATCCAGTGCGGCGTATAGGGGAGAAATTTACCCGCACCGGCGATTTTTGGTATAATTTTCTTGCTATCTGCATCTTTGCGACTCTGCTGAAGATCAGGGGGACATCATGAAAAAAGAGTGTTTCTTTTCCATCAGAGCCAAATTCACACTGGGTATCATCATCATCTGTCTTCTGATCGGTTCTCTGGCGATCTTTTCGGTCAACCGGATCGCGACGGGCATCATCGACCGGGAGTACAGTGACAGAGCCGAGCAGATCTCGCGGGCAATGGCCAATACCATCGATCCGGACGACCTCTTTGAACTGCGGAACGCCGTCTACGACATTTACACCGGCGTTGATGAAGTGGTCACCAGCACGGAATGGGGATCCGACGCGTGGAACGCGTATATGGCAAACTACGACAGCATCAGGGAGATGCCCGTGTTCCACAAGCTGCAGGATCATTTCCGGGTCTATCAGGACATCTTCGGGGTGGACTGCATCTATGTCACCTATTACAGGACCAGCCTGAGCCATGCGATCTATATCGTGGACGGCGCCTACGGCGAGGACGAATGCCCGCCCGGCTGTGTGGATTCCTTTGAGGACGGTATCTGGCCCGATGAGCAGGATCCGATCGTGCCCGCGACCATCACCAACGAGGATGTCTACGGCTGGCTGGTCACTGCGGCTTATCCGGTCATGCGGGACGGGGAACTGGTCGCGCACGTGTGTGTGGACATCTCCATGAACGACATCAGGGCCAAGGAGCGCAGCTATGTGATCATAACCGCGCTCTCGATGCTGGCGCTGACCGTTATCATGCTGATCGTTGTGCTGCTGTATGTCGGCAGGAACGTGATCCGTCCGGTGGTGGCGCTCTCCGACACGGCCAGGAACTACTGTGCGGAAAACAATGATGTGGTACATCACGCCTTCGAGAAACTGCAGTTTACCACGCATGACGAGATCGGGCAGCTCCTGTCCTCCATGCAGCAGATGGAGACGGACATGAACACGAACATCAACGCGCTGATCGACACCCAGGTGGCGCTGCGCGAGACGGAGAAAAAGGCCAGCACCATGGAGGCGTTGGCGGTCAAGGATTCCCTGACGGGTGTGCGCAACAAAACGGCCTATGACCATGAAGTGCATGAGCTGGAGCGCGACCTGGCCGACGGATTCTGGGAGTTCGGCCTGGCCATGGTGGATCTCAATTTCCTGAAGAAGACCAACGACACCTATGGCCATGAAAAGGGCAACATCTCCATCCGGCGGCTCTGCATGCTCGTCTGCGAGGTGTTTGAGCACTCGGCCGTGTTCCGCATCGGCGGCGACGAATTCGTCGTGATCCTGAAGAACCGGGATTACCGCAACGTCGATCATCTGATCGCGGATTTCAATGATCGTCTGGAGCAGCTGCAGAATGACAGCACGCTGCAGCCCTGGGAGCGGATCTCGGCTGCGATCGGCTATGCGGCATGTGACAAGTCCGTCGACAAGTCTGTCGACGATGTGTTCAAAAAGGCGGATAAGGCGATGTATGAAAGAAAAGTCGCCATGAAGGCACAGAGAAAGGACTGACCGGCGGATCCGGTCTTCCGGTCAGGATTTCTTTGCCAGATATCTCGCGGCGCTTTCGGTGTCCTTGACGAACACACCCTTGCCGGCATTTCCCAGAAGGGATTTGATCCGGCGCAGTTTTTCCGAAGACTCGCTGATGGCGATGACGAGCGGCTTTTCTCCGTCGTCGTCGGCTTCCTGCATGTCGTCCGTTTGGATGAGATCCTGCGGCAGATTCTTCATGAGGATCGATTCCAGCGCGTCATAGATGACCGGCTTGCTCAGATAATCGGAGAATCCTTCCCTGAGATAATTGTCGCGTGCGCCTACGATGGCATCCGCAGTGAGCGCGATGATCGGCGTGTTTTCCGCGAGCCCCAGTTCCCTGATCTTTTCCAGCGTCTGCACGCCTGACATGCCGGGCATCATCTGATCGAGGAAGACGACATCAAACGGTTCTTCACTGAGGAGACTGATGCATTCCTGTCCGGAATCCGCGGTGGTGACCCGGATCCGGGTGGCTTCCAGAAGCCCCGCGAACACCTCGAGGTTCATGTCGTTGTCGTCGACCACGAGAATGCGGGCGGAGGGCGCGATCAGCGCCGGCCGGAATTCATCCGAATGCTCCCGGATCCGCAGGAGGTTCTGAGAGAAATCCCCCACGGGCGTTTCGTCGACCGCGGCCTGCTTCATCGAGGCGGTAAAGGTGGTCCCTTTGCCATAGGTGCTCTTCACATCGATCGTGCCGTCCATCATGCCGACCAGACGTCTCGTGATATTGAGTCCCAGCCCCGTGCCTTCGATATTCCGGTTCTTGTCCTCCTCCAGACGCTGGAAGGAGCCGAAGAGCTTGCCGAGATCCTCGTCCCGGATGCCGATCCCCGTGTCGGAGACGACGAGCCGGAGCATCTGCCCGGCTTTATCATAGGACACATCGATCGAGACGCTTCCCTGATGCGTATATTTGATCGCGTTGTTGATGAGATTGAGCATGATCTGGCGGATCCGGATCTCATCCCCGAGCAGCACAGACGGGATGTCCTCCGAAACGGAGAGCCGGTATTCCAGTCCCTTGTCCTCGGCCTTTTTCATCGTCATGTTCACGACGTCGTTCATGACGGAGGAGAAGCTGTATTCCACGGGGATCAGCTCCATTTTTCCCGATTCGATCTTGGAGAAATCCAGGATATCGTTGATGATGGACAGAAGTGTCTTGCCCGCGCTCCGGATGTCGAGCGCGTATTTTCGGATCCGGTCGCCCGGCGAGGATCGCAGGATCATCTCGTCCATGCCGATGATCGCGTTCATCGGTGTCCGGATCTCATGTGACATGTTGGCGAGGAAATCGCTCTTTGCCTTGTTGGACGCGTTCGCGGCGTCCTTTTCCAGTTCGAGCACCTTTCTCTCGTAGGCGGCCTTCTGCTCCTCGAGTTTCATCTCCTCCATGCGTCGGGCGTAGTCCTGCTCATTCTTGTGCCCGACGTTGTAGAATGCGGCGATCATGACGAAGATCAGCGCACAGATGATGATGGTGACGACCAGCTGGCTGCGCACTTCCTCATAGAGCTCGCTGTCACTGACCACCATCACGACATACCAGTTGTTCGTGATGCTGTTGACGAACACGGTGCTCTTTTCGCCGTCGCAGGTGTAGGAGAAGCTGCCGGTATCGGCGGTCTTGATGGCATTCAGGAAGCCGGTTCCCTCCGGGCTGTCGGTGATGTTCGTCCCCTTTTTCTCTTCGTTCCGGTGGGCGATGATCAGGCCCGTCTCGTCGATGACAAAGCCATAGCCTTTTCCGTTGAGCGTCAGCTCCTTCATCATGGACTGGATGCCCTTGAGCTGCACATCCAGGGAGATGACATTCTGCTTGTCCGGCAGCATGCGGCTCACGGAAATGATCATGTTGCCGGTCTGCGCGTCGATGTAGGGCGGCACGAACACGACATCGCCGCCGCCCTGTTTGGCGATGATGTACCAGTCACGGGATCTCGGATCATAGCCTTCCGGCGGCTCCCAGTTGAGACCGTCCATGTATTTGCTCATGATGTAGCCGTAGAGACCCGTGTAGTTCTCGTTAAACTGATCCGAGACGTTGTTCGTCTCTTCAACCAGGAATTCGTGGATGCGGGCGGGGGTGCTGCCGCTGATCAGCATGTGATGCACGGAGTCCGCGGTGACGTGCAGCACGTTTTCCGCGGTGTTCAGATGATTGTCGATCATCGAGGAGATGTTGAGGATCCGGTCCTCGATGACCGCGTTGGAATTGGAGACCGCAACGCTGTACATCAGCCTTGAGGTGTAGACGACCATGACGACGACGAACACGAACACAAGGATCAGCGGGACGAGCATGCTGTATCTTTTGTGGCCGAATTCCTTTTCCGGTTTTGCGCTGACGTTGTCCATGCTGTCTCAGTTGATCGTGAAATATTCCTCGGGAACCTCGATCTTTGTCGCTCCCATGTAATGGCCGGGATCGCCCATGATATAGGTGTCCTGATAGATCAGGATCGTGTTGTCCGACCGTTTGCCGGTCTCGGCGTCCGTGTAGACGGAGCCGTTCCAGCCGGCACCCGAGGAGAACACGCTGTAGGCCTTGGCCAGATCGTTGACGTCGTTGAGCTTGCTCTCGCCGAGGATGACGTTTCTCGCATGCTCCGCGAGACCGGCGGAAACCGCATAGCCATAGGAATAGGTCCAGGTGCCGAATCTTCCGGCGCCGCCCTTGTCGACGACGGCCTGTTCGACCCTGGCCGTGATCTTCTCAAAATCGCCCGCTTCCGCGGTGAGGTCGAGATCCAGCGCGCCGGGATAGCCCATTAGCGGGGAGGGCAGATCCGCCTCGATAAAATAGCCGCCGCATTCCAGGAGCTTTTTGATGAGGGGCTCCGTGTGCGCGTCGTTGGTGCAGAAATAGGCGGAATTCTTGCCATATTTGTCCACCCACTCGGGAACATGCTGGGTGATATAGGACTGTGCGCCGGGAACGCCGACATCGGTCGTGGGGTCGGGAGCGGTCTCCATCTCGAATTTCATGCCGAACTCCTCACACGCGGCTTTCATGATGGCGACGCGGCGGGCGACGGTCTCATAGGAAAGGTGGCGCGGGAAGGAGATGTGGACAAAGGTGTCGCATCCCAGCTCTTGTGCGGTGCGGATGATGAGATAGCCGCGGTTGACGAAATCGCAGTTGACCACCAGATCGGATACCGGGCTGATGTCGGAGAAATCCTCGTAGGCTTCGCCGGCGATGCAGAGGATGTCGGGGCGTTTCTCCCTGACCTGGCGGAAGGCCTCCGCCGTTCCGTCCACCGCCTGATTGACGATGATCGCTTTCATGTCCGGATCATCGGCGAGATTCACGATCGTCTGGACCGTGGTGTCAAGCTCTTCGGTGAAGTTGTCGGGGTAGATGGCGAGCGTCACCATGTCCTCACCGTATTTGGCCTGAAAAGCCTCGGCGCCCCGTCTGTCGTCCTCGGACTGGGAAAAGGAGCCCGTCACGATGCCGATATGAAAGCTGTCTCCCGAGGGCTCTTCGGGAGCCACCTCCGCGGGTTCCGCGGGGCTTTCGGCCGGTGCTTCGGCCGTTTCCTCCGGCGCCGCGACGGGTGTGTCACTGCCGCTGCCGGTCGTGCTCTGCGCTGAGCCGCAGGCAGCCGTTGTGAGGATCAGAGCACATGCGAGAAGTACGCTCGTCAGTTTTTTCTTCATAAAAGTCCCCGTATCTGTTGTTGCGGTCGCTCATGCAGACGGAAACGGCGCATGAGCTTTGAAACCCGGCTATTTATTATACATGAATTCCGCGCTCTTTACAATGGCGCGGTCACGCGGACAGTGGGGTTTTGACTTTATGCGGGATTTGATATACGATAGACGGGAAGTTTCGGGTCGCGGCGATGCGACGGACGTTAATGGAGAGGCATTATGGCGAAAAAAGTGAAGACGATCGGCGTTCTCACAAGCGGCGGTGACGCGCCGGGCATGAACGCGGCGATCCGCGCGGTCACACGCAAGGCGATCGACAACGGACTCGCGGTCAAGGGCATCAAAAAAGGTTATCAGGGACTGCTCAACGAGGAGATCATCGATCTGGAGCGGCACAGCGTCGCGGATCTTTCCCAGCGCGGCGGCACGATCCTCGGGACGGCGAGATGCATGGAATTCAAGACCGAAGAGGGCCAGCAAAAGGCGGCAGATGTCTGCAGGAAGCACGGGATCGACGGGATCGTGGTGATCGGCGGCGACGGCTCCTATCGAGGCGCGCAGGCGCTCGCCAGACACGGCGTCAACACGATCGGGATGCCGGGCACGATCGATCTGGATATTGCCTGCACGGACTACACGATCGGCTTTGATACGGCGATCAACACCGCGATGCAGGCGATCGACAAGGTCCGTGACACCTCGTCTTCTCATGAACGCTGCTCGATCGTCGAGGTCATGGGGCGCCATGCCGGCTACATCGCACTCTGGTGCGGACTGGCGACCGGCGCGGACGACATTCTGATCCCGGAGAAATACGACTTTAACGAGCAGAGCATCATCGACAACATCGTGCGCAACCGCAAACGCGGGCACACGCATCACATCATCGTCAACGCGGAGGGCATCGGTCACTCCACCTCCATGGCCAAGCGCATCGAGGCGGCGACCGGTATGGAGACCCGCGCGACGATCCTGGGCTACATGCAGCGCGGCGGATCGCCGACCTGCAAGGACAGGTTCTATGCGGCGATCATGGGATGCTATGCGGCCGATATCATCGCCGAGGGCAAGTCCAATCGCGTGGTGGCCTATAAGAACGGCGAGTTTACGGATTTTGACATCGAGGAAGCCCTTTCCATGGAGAAGAGCATCAGCGAATATCAGTACCGCATGTCAAAGATCCTGTGATCACGGCGGCCGTGCCTGTTTTGACATCGACAACCAACCGGCACATCCGCGCGGTATCGGCGCTGATCAAAAAACGCGCGGAGCGGGAAAAAGAGAACGCCTTTGTCATTGAGGGGCTGCGTATGCTGCGGGAGGCACCCGCGGAGCGCATGTGCGAGCTCTATGTGACAGAGGCGTTTTATGCTGCCTTAAGCCCGGAGGACCGGCGGCGCATTGACGCGCTTGCCTGCGAAAGATTCACCGTCACGGAGGAGGTGATGCGCAGACTCTCCGATACGGTGCATCCGCAGGGGGTTCTCGGTGTGGTCTCCATGAAGAAATGCGATCCCGCCGGACTTTTTGATGCGGGGAAAGCGGTGCCGCTTCTGCTGGTGCTGGAGAATCTGCAGGATCCCGGCAATCTGGGGACGATCCTGCGCGCCGGAGAGGGCGCCGGGGTGACCGGTGTGCTGCTGGCCGGAGATACGGCCGATCCCTACAATCCCAAGGTCGTGCGCGGCACCATGGGGGCGATCTTCCGTGTGCCGTTTCTGCGGTTTGCGGACATCGGGGAGGCGGCGGTGCTCCTGAAGAAGCGGGGGATCCGGACCTATGCGGCGGATCTGTCCGGGACGAAAAACTATGATGCCTGCGACTATCGGGATGCCGTGGCGTTCTTTATCGGCAACGAGGGCGCCGGACTCTCTGAAGAGGCGCGAAGGGTCGCGGACGAGCGGATCCTCATTCCGATGGCGGGCGCGGTCGAATCGCTCAACGCGGGCATCGCGGCGGCCGTTCTCACCTTTGAGGCGGCGAGGCAGCGGCGCGGCTGAGCGTCAGCGCGGAGACAGGACCCCGTCGAGATCGCAGTCTTCGATGATCACCCGCAGGCGGCCGATCGATGCGCGCATGGCCTCCGGATCCGTGATCTCGTGCGTGCCGTCCGCAAAGCTTTCTGTCATCATTCGGTTGACTTCGGGCCGGAAATGGATCTCGTCCATATAGCCGCCGTCAATGTTCGTGATGATCTCCTCCATATCCTGAAAAGTAAAGACACGCACGTTGTCCGCGGAGAGCAGGGTCTCCGCGAGGAACTGCTCCTGTGACAGCGTCGCTTCCAGATGGTTCTCCCGGATGGCGTTGTGCCAGTAGAGCACCGAGTAGGGCGGGAAGAAGAAAAAGAATTCCGTCTCCGGATGGGCCTCGACGAAGGGCAGGAGATTTTCGCGCAGATTGCGTTCGGTGCCCGACAGGTAGGCGTCCGCGGGGGTCTCCTGCGGGACGGCGGCCGGCTCCTCATAGCGGGACAGGATCCAGTCCAGCGTGTAATACATGTCATCCTCCCAGTCCGTCATGTAGATGCGGTTTAGGGGCGTCGCCTCCCGTTCCGCGGCCGGGCGCAGACAGTACTCCAGCAGCACGCGCATGTTCCAGAGGTACCGGACATCGTTGAAGGGATTCCGGTCATAGAGCTCCTCGGGGTAGGGGTATTTGACCTCCTCCGTTTCCGCCGTCCAGGTGGCGGGATCCAGAGCGATGAAGACCCGGCGGATCCCGCCGGTCCGCGCGCTCTTGCCGCTGTAGACGGCCTCCAGGATCCGGCGGATATCGTGGGGATAGGCGCCGTTCATGGTGAGCTTCAGCGTCCGGAGGCTGTCCGGGAAACAGCGGGCAAAATCATCGGTGTCGAAATTCATGGTCATGGAGGAGCCGGTGATGACCGCGTCAAAGGCAAAGCGTTCCGCCATGCCGATATTCTGCGAGAGCTGGTTGTCGATCACATAGGGAAACGCGTCGAGGGGATCGTGGTAGCGGAAGAACGGATCGATGACCGCGACGATCGCGGAGACCGCGATGAGTCCAGCCGCCGTGATGGCCGCGAAGATCCGGATGAATTTTTTTGCCTGTCGAGGATTCATATCGCTTGTTATAATATCGCTTGGTACTATATCAACCGTTATTAAAAGTCAAAATACAGGAAGCTGCTGACCTCGCCGAAGGACAGCACGCACCACAGGAACAGGAACGCCGTGAGGACGGCAACGCCCACCGTGTGCGGAGGACGGTCACTGTCCGCGGGCCCGGCGAACCGGTCGGTCAGCCGTTCCGCGTCCGGCAGCAGGAAGGCGAAGAGGGCACATGCGCCGAGCAGCAGCCACAGGCAGATGATCCCGCCGGTGCGCACATCGCGAACGCCGAGCACCTTGAGCGGATACCAGAATTCATTCATCAGATAGGGACTGATGAACCGGTCGTGAAGTTTGAACCAGGGCTTGTCGAAGATCCTGCGCAGCACGAGCAGCGCGTCCGCGACCGTCTCCGCGCGGAAGAAGATCCAGGCGAGCGTCACGAAGATCCAGGTCAGGACCTGCTTGACCGGGCGGGGCAGAGGGAGCGGCCGGGGCAGGAGCCTTTCGAGGCAGGAGGCGACGCCGTGCATCGCGCCCCAGATGAGGAAGTTTACCGTGTTGCCGTGCCAGAGCCCGGAGAGCAGGAAGACGATCATCGTGTTGGCGAGGGTCCGGAGCTTCCCCCGGCGGCTGCCGCCGAGCGGGATATAGACATAGCGGGTGAAGAAATCGGTGAGGGTGATGTGCCAGCGCCGCCAGAATTCGGAGATCCGTGCCGCGCAGTAGGGCCGGTCAAAATTGCGTGGCAGGTCAAAGCCCAGCATCCGGGCAGCGGCGCGCCCCATGTCACAGTAGCCGCTGAAATCGAAATAGATCTGGAAGGAATAGCTGATCGCGGCGAGCAGTGCCTCCATCCAGAGGAGATCGCCCGGCGCGTCATAGGCGTGGTTGACGGCGGGAGCGAGCCGGTCGGCCAGGAGCACCTTTTTGGAGAGGCCGAGCACAAAAAGAAACAGTGCGCCGGCAAAGCGCTCCGCGGTCAGCGCGGTCTTCGCCGCACGTGCCTCCTGCTCCCGGAAATCGGGATACCGCATGATCGGACCCTGCAGGAGCTTTGGGAAGAAGAAGACATAGAGCAGATAATCGGTAAAGCCGCAGTCGTCGATCTCGCCGCGGCGGGCGTTCGCGAGAAAGGAGATCAGGGAAAAGGTCGTAAAGGAGACCGCGACCGGAAAGAAGGGGGAGACATATTTGAAGCAGGCGAGCGTGCCGACGAGGATGAGGATCATCCCGCCGTACAGGAAGCGCGCACGGGGCAGGAGAAGATAAAAGAGATAGCCGCAGAGCGCCTGGATGAGGAGCACGGCGAAGTTGCGCAGGCCGAAGGAGAGGTAGAACAGGAGCGAACAGACGACAAGGAAACCCCGGCGGACGGCTGCGGCATGTTCTCCGGTCAGGCGACGCAGCAGTTCGAAGCCCGCGACAGCGACCGGCAGGAAGAAAAAGACAAATTCATAACTGGGGAATGTCAGTTGCATGCTATAATAGTATCATGAATATCCGTATCATGAAACATCTCGCGGCGAAACACGGAGAGAAGCGGTAGACATGGCTTTCGTACATCTGCACACGCACACGCAGTACAGTCTTCTGGACGGCTCCAACAAGATCGATGATTATGTGGCGAGGGTGAAGGCTTTCGGGATGAATGCCGCGGCGATCACCGATCACGGAGTCATGTACGGCGTGATCGAATTTTATAAGGCCTGTCAGGCGGCGGGGATCAAACCGATCCTCGGCTGCGAGGTCTATGTCGCGCCGGGCTCCCGGCTGGACCGCGAAACGGGGGAGAACACCGGCCGCTATTATCATCTGATCCTGTTGGCCGAGAACGATAAGGGCTATGAGAATCTCACGCAGCTCGTGAGCCGCGGCTTCACGGAAGGCTACTACTACAAGCCCCGGGTGGACAGGGAACTGCTCGCCGAATACCATGAGGGACTGATCTGCCTCTCCGCCTGTCTGGCGGGCGAGGTGGCGGTCAGACTTACGCAGGGGGACTATGAAGGGGCCAGGAAAGCCGCCCGCTGGTATGCGGAGACCTTCGGAGAGGAACACTACTATCTGGAGCTGCAGGATCACGGGATCCCGGAGCAGAAGCGCGTCAATTCCGGCCTTCTGCGCCTGCATGAGGAGCTCGGCCTGCCGTTAGTCGCGACGAATGACTGTCACTACACGATGCCCGGGGACTGGGAGGCGCATGACGCGCTGCTCTGCATCCAGACAGCAAAAAAGCTTTCGGACACGGACAGACTGCGCTATGCGGAGGGACAGTTCTATGTCCGCAGCGAGGAGGAGATGCGCGCGCTCTTCCCCTATGCGCAGGAGGCGATCGACAACACGCAGAGGATCGCCGACCGCTGTGAGGTGACGATCGAATTCGGCAAGCGCAGGATCCCCCGGTATGATGTGCCGGACGGCATGGATTCCTGGGACTACCTGAACCGGCTGTGCGAGGAGGGACTGCGCAGGTGCTATCCCGATGAGGATACGGACCGGGAGGATCACCCGCTGCGGGAGAGGCTTCGCTATGAGCTCTCGGTCATTCGCGGGATGGGATTTGTCGACTATTTCCTGATCGTCTGGGACTACATCAACTACGCGAAACAACACGGGATCGCCGTGGGACCGGGGCGCGGGAGCGCGGCGGGGAGTCTCGTTTCCTATTGTCTCTCGATCACGAACATCGATCCTGTGGCGAACGCGCTGCTGTTTGAGCGGTTTCTCAACCCCGAGCGCGTCTCGATGCCGGATATCGACGTGGATTTTGAGCCGGCGGGCAGGCAGGCGGTCATCGACTATGTGACGGCCAAGTACGGCAGGGACCGCGTGATGCAGATCATCACCTTCGGTACCCTGGCGGCCCGGGGTGTGATCCGCGACGTCGCAAGGGTGATGGATCTTCCCTACGCGCAGGGAGACCAGATCGCCAAGATGATCCCCAATGAACTGGGGATCACGCTGGAGCGCGCGATGGAGATCAATCCGGATCTTAAGGCTGCCGCGGACAGCGATCCCACGATTGAAAAGCTGCTTTCCTATTGCAGGCGGCTGGAGGGACTGCCGCGTCATGCTTCGGTGCACGCCGCCGGCGTCGTGAT
The DNA here is from genome assembly GCA_024690605.1 of Lachnospiraceae bacterium. Lineage (GTDB taxonomy): Bacteria > Bacillota > Clostridia > Lachnospirales > Lachnospiraceae > Butyrivibrio. The sequence goes on from JAILOV010000038.1 coordinate 33,036, forward strand.
CTGCTCCGCGCCGGCGATGGAGCTGGTGCCGCTTGCGCGCGCGCAGGACGGATCGGTCACGACGCAGTTCCCGGGCCCCACGATCGAGGAACTGGGCCTTCTGAAGATGGACTTCCTGGGCCTGCGCAACCTCACGGTCATCAAGGACACCGTACGCAGCGCCAACGAAATGAACGGAAAAAAGCCGGGGGACGAGGGCTTCATCGATATCGACCGGATCGACTGGAACGATCCGCAGGCCATGGACCTGATCGGCTCGGGACGCACGGACGGCGTGTTCCAGTTGGAATCCGGCGGCATGCAGGCTTTCATGAAGGAATTAAAGCCCCGCTGCTTTGAGGACATCGTCGCCGGCATCTCGCTTTACCGGCCGGGCCCGATGGATTTCATCCCGAAGTATATCGCCGGCAAGAATGACCGGAGCGCGATCACCTATGAGACACCGGCGCTCACGCCGATCCTGGAGCCCACCTATGGCTGCATCGTCTACCAGGAGCAGGTCATGCAGATCGTGCAGCGGCTGGCGGGCTATTCTCTCGGGCGCGCGGATCTGCTGCGCCGTGCGATGAGCAAGAAGAAGCAGGCGGTCATGGAAGCCGAGCGCCGCAATTTCATCGACGGGATCCCGGAGGAAAACCTCCCCGGGTGTGTGGGCAACGGCATCCCGGCCGATGTGGCCGGACGGATCTATGATTCCATGCTCGACTTTGCCAAGTACGCCTTCAACAAATCGCACGCCGCCTGCTATGCGGTCGTGGCCATCCAGACGGCCTGGCTGAAGGCCCGCTATCCCGTGGAGTTCATGGCCGCGCTGATGACGAGCGTGATCGACGCCACGGGCAAGCTTTCCGGCTACATGGCGGCCTGCCGGCTCATGGACATCAGCATCCTGCCGCCGGATATCAATGAGGGGGGCGCCGCTTTCCTGGCCACCAGGGACGCTGAGGGCAACAAGGTGATCCGCTACGCGCTGACCGCCGTGCGCGGCGTCGGCTACAATCTGATCGCCGCCATCGAGGAGGAACGCGCGGAACGCGGACCGTTCCGTTCGCTGGACGATTTCTGCCGCCGGATGGCAGGCAGCGATCTGAACCGCCGGTCGATGGAGAGCCTGATCAAGGCCGGCGCCTTCGATTCTCTGGGCGGCACCAGAAAGCAGTATCTGCAGGAATACATTCCCAGTATGGAACAGGCGCAGCAGGAGGCCAAGGACAACATCACGGGCCAGATCTCTCTGTTCGATATGTTCGGCGCGGCCGTGGCGGAACCCAACGCCGATGTGCGCAGGCCGGTCGGCGAATTTGAGAAGGGGCAGCTTTTGGCCTATGAAAAAGAGGTGCTGGGCGTCTATGTCACCGGCCACCCGCTGGAGAGCGACATCGCATTTCTGAAGAAGCATGTCGGCAATGACGCCGCCGATTTTGCGCCGGATGAGGAGACGGGGGAACCCGTCGTTCCGGACAACGCGAGGGTGACGATCGGCGGGCTGATCACCGAAAAGCGCATCCGCTACACGAAGAACAATCAGGCGATGGCCATCCTGCAGCTGGAGGATCTGACCGGCAGTGTCGAGGTTGTCGTCTTCCCGAAGTGCTATGACAAGTGCTCCGAAAAACTCATCGAGGACGGCAGGATCCTGGTGAAGGGGCGTGCGAACTGGGAGGCGGATAACGGCGCCAAGATGATCGCCGAGGAGATCCGTCTTTTCTCCGAGGTGCCGCGGACGGTCTGGGTGCAGTTCGCGGACCGCGACGCCTATGCGGGCGGAGAGGAAACACTTCTTTCGATCCTTGCGCAGGCGCGGGAGGAGGCCCCCGGGAACAGCTCCTGCACGGTCTATCTGCGCGGCGAAAAACAGAAAAAATCGCTTACCGCACCTGTCGGGTTTGCGGTAAGCGATGCGCTTCTCACTCGTCTGCGGTCCGCATTCGGAGCGGACAACATCAAAGTGGTCTGATCATTTCTTTGCCGTCTTTTTCGGCTCCTCCTTCGGCAGTCTGTCATAGGTGTCGGCGAGACCGCGGATGCTCCGTGCGAGATCGTCGGAGAGGAAATTGGGCTTCAGCCGCCACTGCCAGTTGTCAGCCGCCTGACCGGGCGTGTTGATGCGGGCCTCGCGTCCCTTGACGAGATAATCCGTCAGCGGGATGATGCAGAGATCGGCGACCGAGCGGTAAGCTTCCCGGATGAAATCCCAGACGAACCGGCCATAGTCCGTGTCGACGGAATTGACATAGCGTCGCACGAAATCGCGCTCGCCGTCATTGATCTCTTCGATCCACGCACGGCTGGGGGTGTTATCATGGGTGCCGGTGTAGACCACGCAGTTTTTGATATGCTTGTGCGTGGTGTAGGCGCTGTCCCAGCTGGTGAAAGCGAACTGCAGGACCTTCATGCCCGGCAGGCCGCTGTCCTCGAGAAGCTTCACCTTTTCCGGCGTGACATTGCCGAGATCCTCGGCGATCATGGCGACATCGCCGAGCTGCCTGCGGATCGAGGAGAAGAAATCCATGCCCGGTCCCTTGTGCATCTTGCCGTGCAGGGCGTCTTTGTCACCGTAGGGGATCGCATAGTACTCCGCGAAGCCATGGAAGTGATCGATGCGGATGACATCATAGAATTCGTAATTGCGTTCGATCCGGCGGATCCACCAGGCAAAATCCCGCTTCTTCTCGGCGGCCCAGTCATAGATCGGGTTGCCCCAAAGCTGGCCTGTCGCGGAGAAGGCATCGGGCGGACAGCCGGCGACCACGGAGGGCGTGAGATCCTTTTCGGTGAGGAACGCTTCGGGATGTGCCCAGACATCCGCGGAATCCAGCGCCGTATAGAACGGCAGGTCACCGATGATCCGCACACCTTTCTCTGTCGCGTAGGCATGCAGCTTGTGCCACTGTTCGTCAAATTTGAACTGCCGGAATTCGTAGGCGGAGATCTCTTTGGCCAGACGTTTCTTCGCGGCCGCGAGTGCCTTTTCGTCGCGCTTTTTCAGCGGTGCGTCCCATTCCAGCCAGGGCTTGCCGCCATTCTCGGCCTTGATCGCCATGAACAGGGCGTAGTCCTCGAGCCAGAAGCTCTCTTTTTTGCAGTAGTCTTTGTAGGCCTTGTCTTTGTCCAGTCCCTTTTCCAGGAAACGCTCGTGCGCTCTGGTGAGCAGGTCGAAGCGGTGCTCGTAGAGCTTGCCGTAGTCGACGCGCTCGACATCGCTGCCGAAATCGACGGGATCCACCTCTTCCCTGAACAGCAGTCCTTCCTCGATCAGAGTCTCCGGACAGATAAAATAGGAATTGCCCGCGAAGGCGGAGAAAGGCTGGTAAGGGGAGTCGCCGAACCCCGTGGGGCCGACCGGCAGGATCTGCCAGTAGCGCTGGCCGGCCTTCACGAGAAAATCGACAAATTCATAGGCTTCTTTGGAAAAGCAGCCGATGCCGTACCGGGACGGCAGGGAAAAGACGGGGAGAAGAATGCCTGCTTCCCGCTTCATCATTTTACGGTGACCTTGGTGATGTGCGGGTTGGCACCCTCATACCAGTACAGGAAGCCCTCGCAGTCGATCTTGTCGCCGACCTTGAGATTCTCGACGGCCTTGTAGACATCGGTGTTCTGGTCGCAGAGATAGGATTCCACCGTGAAGCTGTAGGTCTTGCCGTCCACGGAAGCGTCGAAGTAGAGGTCGTCGCCCTGCGTGCCGGAATTGTCCCAGTTATAGAAGAACGCCTGTCCGTTGCCCTTGTCCTCGATCGTGAGGCCGCTGAAGGACACGAATTCGTTCTGATGATCGAGCAGCTTGTCGGTACCGAGGAGAGAGGTCGCATCAAGGGCGGGTGCGATGTAGTTGCCGTCCTCGATCGTGATCTTGCCCTCGGCGATCTCGATCTCGCCGTTCCACTCGGCCTTGAAGCCGGTCACGCGGATCTTGGTGCCGGGGGTGAGCTTTGCGTAGTCATCCTCGGAGCAGGCCGCGTCATAGATGAAATAGGCGCCGTCCTGATCCTGGGTGTAAAGGGTTGCCTTGTCCTCCCACCAGGACTGCTTTGCCTGGACATAGGTCTCGACGGTGACTTCGTCGTCAACATCGGCGGCAAGATACTCCGCGTGGGTCATGACGCCTTCGCCCTTGACATCCTCAAAGGAAGCGGGTGCATTGGCGCTGCCGCCGGCAGGTGCTGTTTTTCCGCAGGCCGCAAGACAGACGGTGAGTGCGGCGATCGTCATGGCTGCTGTCAGTTTTTTCATTTCATCCTCCCATTTTGAACATCGTACGGCGCAATAAGCCGTTGCGCATAACAACAGAATTATACTTTATATATGAAATTCGTCAAGTCATCGGGAAAAGGCCTTATTTCCCCGCCTGCAGGCGCATGATCACGAGACGGACAAGGATGCCTGCCCAGATGGCGGCGAGCACGAGGAGCAGCCCTCTGCTGAGGCCGGGAAGCGGGATATCGGAGAGATCACTCCCGTCGGCACCCGCGTGCAGCGTGTCATCCAGCCGGTACAGAGACCGGGTGTCCTGCCACAGCTTTGCGTAGTAGGCGTCGTCGACGGTCTGCCGCCGTCTGACACTCTTGACGGTGCTTTCGATGAGGTTGCCCGCCGCGTCCCGGAGAGAGGACGAGCCGTTGAAGACCGGTGTGACAAAGGTGTCGGAGGTGTGCGCCAGCACAAGCTCCGTCGCCGCGAGCTTGACGGCATAGTGTACTTTGTTGTCCTCGCCGGCGCGGGACAGATAATCCCGATAGGCGCTGTTTTCGCGCGCCGATGAGGTGACGGGCACATAGCCCTCCGTTTCGGCATAGGCGATCTGCACATCGTCGGAGAGCAGGTACTGGGCGAAGAGCCAGGAGGCGACCACCTCCTCGGGATCGGCCTTGTTGAAGACGCAGATCGAGGGGCCCTGTGAGATCATCCGCGGATGCGCCGGATCGAGCTGCGGCACCGGGTAAACGGCGGTCTCAAAATCCACCAGATTGTCCGGACTGATGTCGACGAGCGGCGCGTCCGATCCCATCCAGGTAGCGCCCGCCGTGGAATCGACGGCGAAGATGCACTGACCGGCGTTCAGGAAATTGGCCGGATAGCCGGAGATCTTAAAGGTGGAAAAGGCGCCGTTGCCGACATGCGTGGCGATCTCCTGAAGAAACACCTTTGTATCGTCGTTGAACAGCAGGATGTCGCCGGCGTCCGTGGAGTAGGGCGCGTCTGCCTGCTTCAGATACTGGATCATCATGTTGTCCGTAGATTTGTAGATGAAGGGGATCAGCACCCGCTGGCCGTTCGCCGCGTAGACCCCGTCGCTTCCCAGTGTCTGCGCCGCTTTATCGGACACCTCCCAGACGAAGTCCCAGGTGAGCACGTCGGGAAGCGTGAAGCCGAGCTTTTCCACCATGGTCCGGTTCACATAGCAGGCTTCGGAGGAACGCATGTAGGGGAGCGCATAGAGCTCGCCGCCGATCATGCACTCGCCCAGGTACTCCGGAATGATCTCTTCCTTTGTCGGCGCATCAAACTTCACCTCGCTGCCACCCAGTCCCCAGACAGGATCGTCGGCCAGCTCCCCGAGCGGGGCGACCGTTCCCGCGCCTGTCAGATAGGTCGCGATGTGGTCCGGATAGGTGATGCAGACATTGGGTGTGGTGTTCGTCTGGATGTTCGTGATGACATCGTTGTAGATCTTTCCGTAGTCCGTATACAGACGCAGGTTCACATGGATGTTCGGATAGTATGCTTCGAAGTCCCGGATCGCCTGATGATAGATGTCCGTCTGCGTTTTGTTCGTGTCGTTCTTTGCCCAGAAGGTGATCTCATAATTTCGGTCCGGCCGGATCCCTTCCGGCATGGTGAAGCTGTCGCTCATCCGGCTCCCGTGGCAGGAGGCGAGCAGGGGAAGGAGGAGGAGACACGCCAGCGCGGCAGCGCCTCTTCGAAGGTGAAGACGTTTCATCCCTTCAGCCCTCCTCTGGCGACACCCGCCATGATCTTCTTCCGGAACACCAGGAACAGCACGATGAGCGGCAGGGAGATCACCACCACCGCGGCCATCATCGCGGGGATGTTCTCGCGGCCGAAGCCGTTCTCACGGATCTCCTGGATCCCGTTGGACACGAGGAAATAATCAGCGTCATCCGTGATGAGCCGCGGCCAGACATAGGAATTCCAGCACTCGATCACCTTGAGGATCGTGACCGTCACGAGCGTCGGCCGGCAGATCGGACAGAGCACACGGAACAGATATTTCAGATCCGATGTGCCGTCCACCTTGGCGGCATAGTAGAGGTTGTCGGGCACCTGCTCGAAGTTCTCCTTGAGCAGGTAGATATAGAAGACCGAGGTGACCGACGGCAGGATCAGACCGGGGAAGCTGTTGCGCAGCCCCCAGTCCGTGATCGTCACAAAATTGGTGATGACCACCAGCTCGTTGGGGATCATCATGAGCGATAAAAACAGCAGGAAGAGCAGATCCTTGCCGGGGAAGGAGAGGCGCGCAAAGGCAAAGGCCGCCAGCGTGATCACGGCGAGCATGACCGCCGTGGTGATCACGGTGAAGATGAGCGTGTTAAGGAAATAGCGCGCGAGAGGAACGGCGGTAAAGGCCTCCAGGTAGTTCTCCCAGGTCGGGGAGAGCGTGTAGAATTTCGGGATGTATTCGGCGTTGTAGGCGCCGTATCCCTTAAAGGAGGTCAGGATCATCCAGTAGAAGGGGAAGAGCACGAGGATCGCCCAGAAGACCAGGAGCGTCACCGTGAGCACCCGGAGGATCCGTTCACCGACCGTCTTTTTTCCTGCGGCTGTCTGTTCCATGACGCCCCCTAGTGATAGTGCACGTGCCGTTTGCCGGCCAGCAGGTTGATGACGGTGATCGTGAGCACGATGATGAAGAGCAGGATCGCGGCCGCGGAGGCATAGGACGGAAACCCGCCGCTGTCGCCGTAGAGCATGTCATAGACATAACCCACGATCGTGTTCATGCCCGCGGCGTTTAAGTTGATGCCGAAGAGCGCGACGGCGTCGCTGTATGCCTTGAAGGCGCCGATGAATCCGGTGATCACGAGATAGAAGATAATCGGCGAGATCATCGGCAGGGTGATCCGGAAAAAGATGCGGGCCCGGGAGGTGCCGTCGATGCGGGCGGCGCGGTAAAGCTGCTCGTCGACGCCCGCGAGTGCGCTGGTGAGGATCAGGATCTTGAAGGGGAGCACGATCCAGATCGTGTAAAACGACAGGACGAACATCTTGGCTGCGTAGGGTCCCTCGATGAAATCGACGGGTCCGAGACCGGCGAACGACAGGAGCAGATTCATCAGTCCGTCGGAGTAGGGCGTCCTGCTGAACAGGATCATAAAGACCAGACCGACGGCCAGCGTGTTGGTCACATAGGGCAAAAAGAAGATCGTCTGGAACAGTTCCCTGAGCCGCGGGATCGAATGCAGCGCGACGGACAGAAGGAGTGCCAGTCCCGTGGAGAATGGAACGGTGATGAACACGAGCAGCAGCGTGTTCTTCAGCGCCTGCAGAAAATAGGGGTCACGCAGGACATAGCGGTAATTGTAAAGGCCGATGCCGCGGTAGGTCTGCGACGCGAAGTTATAGCCTTCCTCAAAGGAGTAGACAAACACGTCAAAAAGTGGATAGACCAGGAACACGCCGAGGAACACCACGGCGGGCAGCAGATAGAGAAAGGCTTTCGGATTCCGGTTCTCCATGCTTTGCCTCACCAGCCGGTGGAGAGACGCTCGCCGCTTTCGGCATCGAACAGCAGCACTTTGTGCGGCTTTAAGGAGAAGCGGACAGTTTCGGCGCTGCGATCGGGCTGTTCATCGGCGTCGATGACCGCGCGGATCTGCGGCGCGCTGGTGAGTGCGGGATGTTCGCATACGACGCTCACGTCGCGGCCCATGACCTCAACGGCGTTCAATCTGCAGGAAAGGGGGCCGTCCGCGTCGACCACGAAGCCCTCGGGGCGGATGGCGACGGTGACGGGCATGGCATTCTCCGGATCCGGGGAAGGGCCGCCCTCCTGCGAGAGGGTGACGGCGGGCGTTTCCTTGCTGTCCGGCGACCAGGAAAGCACGGCTTCCTCTCCGATGAAGAGCCGGTTCTCCGAGATGCGTCCCTGAAACACGTTGATCGGCGGTGTGCCGAGAAACTGTGCGACGAACAGATTGGACGGGTCGTCATAGACCTCCTGCGGGCGACCGATCTGCTGCACTTTGCCGTCCTTCATGACGACGATCAGATCGGAGATGCTCATGGCCTCCTCCTGGTCGTGCGTGACGAAGATCGTTGTGACGCCGGTCTTTGTCTGGATGCGGCGGATCTCCTCGCGCGTCTGCAGGCGGAGCCTCGCGTCCAGATTGGAGAGCGGCTCGTCGAGCAGCAGCACCCGGGGGAGCTTCACCAGTGCGCGGGCGATCGCCACGCGCTGCTGCTGGCCGCCGGAGAGCTCCGACGGACGCCGCTCCATCAGCTGGTCGATCTGCACCAGCGCGGCGACCTCGCGTGCTTTTTCCAGCATTTCGTCCCGCGAGAGACGTTCCTTGCCTTTCAGATTCTGCAGGGGAAAGATGATGTTCTGCTCGACGCTCAGATGCGGATAGAGTGCATAGTTCTGGAAGACCATGCCGACACCCCGTCTTTCCGGCGGGATGTCCGTCACATCCTCCTCACCGAAGAGGATGCGGCCCTGCGTGGGCTTCAGCAGACCGCAGATCAGATTCAGCGCAGTGCTCTTGCCGCAGCCGGAAGGCCCCAGCAGACCGATGAGCTTGCCGTCGGGGATCTCAAAAGCAAAATCGTCGACGGCGATGACTTCGTTGTGCCGATTCTTTCCCCTGCCGGGGAAGCGTTTTGTCACATGGTCAAAGATCACTTTCATAAACACATTTGTAGCATATTCCCCGCGCGGGTGCAAGATAGTAAAGTTTTTCTCCCGTCCCTCCGATATATAAGATGAAAGGAGAAGCATGCGGCCCGAGAGGCCGGGATCGAGGGAGGTGAACGGAATGAATACAGCGATGATTGCCCCCGTGATGATGACAACGATGACACCTGACAACTATCTGGCGAGAAAGGATCAGTACAGAAAGCCCGCGCGCCCGAAGAAAAAGGAGACGGATGCCGGCGCGTTCAGCATGAGCGCGGCTTCCTATGAACCGACCGACCGGGAGACGGCCATGCGGGAATTCTTCAGCATCTACGGCAGATAAACAGACGGAGGAGAGACAATTGCACACAGCGGACTGAAAGGCAGCAGGTCATTGACCGGCTGCTTTTCCTTTTGCTATACTTGATGCGTATTTTTGCACCGTATTTTATGGAGGTGACTCATTATGGCGGACAGACCGACAGGCAGGCAGAAGCATATCACGGAAGGCGGATCGGGCGTACACAAGCGGGGCGAAGGCCTCGGCACCGGTCCCGTCGGGAGCGGCTCGAATTTCCACGGCTCGTCTTCCGGCAACAGCGGGAATTCTTCTCCGTCTCCGTCGCGCGGGGTTGTCCGCGGCGGCGGGATCTCCATGGGGACGATCGTGCTGATCCTGATCGTTTTCTTTGTGATCCGCAGTCTCGGCGGTTCCGATGACACGGATGACACCTATTATCAGGAGCCGGCAGCTTCCGCCGAACAGACCCAGACCGCGGAGACGGGATCGGGATCGGACATGGGCTCGCTTTTTAGCGCTCTTTTTGGCGGCGGTGGCGGCTACAGCAGCTCGACCGATTACGGCGGCTGGAAGGACACCTCCTATCGGACGGGGCAGCTGGACGAGACGGTCGCCGAGGGCGCGCGGGCAAAGCGCACGGTGATCAAAGCGGACGGCACGGACGACAATGTCATCCTCGTCTATATGTGCGGCACCGATCTGGAGTCACGCAACGGCATGGCATCCCGCGATCTGGCGGAGATGGCGCAGGCATCGCTCAACGACCATGTGCGCATCTATGTCTATACCGGCGGCTGCAAAAACTGGCAGACGAAGAGCATCTCCTCCCGCGTCAACCAGATCTATGAGGTGACGGGCGGCGGTCTGAAACTCCTGGAGAGCGATATGGGTTCGGGGAGTCCGGTCGATCCGTCGACGCTCGTGAGCTTCCTCAAGTGGGCCCGGACCAACACAAAGGGCAACCGCTATGATCTGATCTTCTGGGACCACGGCGGCGGTTCGGTCTCGGGCTTCGGCTATGATGAAAAAAATCCCCGCGCGGGCTCCATGGATCTGGCGGGCATCGGCAGAGCACTCAAAGAGGGCGGGATCACCTATGATTTTGTCGGGTTTGACGCCTGTCTGATGGCGACCGTGGAAACCGCGCTGGTCGTCGGAAATTACGCGGACTATCTGATCGCCTCGGAGGAGACGGAGCCGGGCGTCGGCTGGTATTACACGACGTGGCTCACCGATCTGGCCCGGGATCCGGGCATGCCGACGATCAATATCGGCAAGACCATCGTCGACACCTTTACCGGCGTCTGCGAACGGGACGCGGCGGGGCAGAAGACGACGCTCTCCGTGATCGATCTCGCGGAACTGGCGCTCACGGTGCCCGAGAGTCTCAGGGATTTTGCCGCCTCCACATCGAAGATGATCAAAGAGGACGCCTATCAGACGGTTTCCGATGCGCGCAGCGGCGCGCGTGAGTTTGCCGGCTCGTCCCGCATCGATCAGGTCGATCTGGTGCATCTGGCGATGAACATCGGGACGCCGGAAGGCGATGCGCTGGCCAAGGCGCTGAAGGGCGCGGTGAAGTACAACCGGACCTCGTCGTCGATGACCAATTCCTATGGTCTGTCGATCTATTTCCCCATGAAACGGGCATCCTCTGTGGATTCCATGGTGAGCACCTATGAGGCGATCGGCATGGATGCGGACTACACGCGCATGATCCAGGAGGCGGCGTCGATGAATGTCTACGGTCAGGCGGCGGCGGGAGGAACGGGCAGCCCGCTGGACAGCCTGTTCGGCGATGCATCCGACGGGACAGACGGCGGCGCCGACGCGATCACGCAGCTGCTGACGGCGCTTCTGGAAGGGGACCGGTCGGTTGTTTCGGGACTGACGACCGCCAACACGGCCTTCCTCGGACGGGGTGTCCCCGTGGAGACCGCCGCGTCCTATATCGCGGATCACCATTTCCCTGCGGAGGACCTCGAGTGGCAGGATAACGCGGACGGCGATCCCGTGATCTCTCTGGATGAGGAAGCATGGTCTTCGGTGCATGAACTGGTGCTCAACATGTTCTATGACGACGGGGAGGGCTTCGTTGATCTCGGTATCGACAATGTCTATGAGTTTGATGATGACGGCAATCTGCTGGCACCGGCCGACCGCACGTGGGTCTCGATCGAGGGGCAGCCGGTGGCCTATTACTATGTCGACCAGTCGGATGGTGTGATCACGGGCTATGTGCCGGCGTTCTTAAACGGCGACCGTGTGAACCTCCTGATCCGGTTTGACGATGCGCATCCCTACGGTCTGGTGGCCGGCGCCAGTTATGACTATCAGGACACCGGGATCGACGTGATCGCCAAGAACCTGACGGTGCTGGAGCCCGGGGACCGGCTGGAGTTCGTTTGCGACTACTACACCTATAACGGGGATTATCAGGACAGTTATCTGCTGGGCGAGCCGCTGACAGTGACCGGCGCGATGGAGGATCTGAAGATCAGCAACACCGATGTCGGTGAGGGCAGGGTCCGGATGCTCTACCGCTTCACCGACCTCTACAGCAGGGATTACTGGACGCCCGCGATCGAGGGCTGATCCATGGCGGCGGAGCGCGTTTTTTCGGCGTTATACAGACTGCTGGCCGGGATCCTTGCGGCTGTCTCCGGCGGTCTGTTCGCGGTGGCGCTGTTCATGACCATCGTGTTCCGGCAGGAACAGGAGAATGACTACCCGGATATCGTCCGTCTGCAGCCGGTGTTTGTGCTGCTTCTTTTCGCGACGTGTCTCATCATCCTGTTCATCCTGCTGAAAAAGGCCGGGCTTCTGCGGGACGGGCAGCCGCCGAAGCTTTCCCGCAAGGGCGTCCTGATCCCGGAGCCCTGGTTTGCGTGCTCGATCCTGTTCGTGCTCGTTTACTGCCTGTTCCTCATCTGTGTGATCCGCGGGCTTCCCACCAATGACGCCAGGTTCTGCATCGAGATCGCGCAGACATTCCTGCAGGGGGACTATTCCGCCGTGCAGAGCGGATATCTCACGGTCTATCCGTTCCAGCTCTCCTTCTGCCTGTTTGCCGAGTGGCTGACGCGTGCCTTCGGCGCGGGCAATTATCTGCCCTATCAGCTGCTCAATGTGGCGTCGATCCTGCTGTCCCTTTTCTTCCTTTATGAGATCACCTGGGAGCTGTCGCAGGATATCCGCGCCTGCAGGGCTGCGGCGATCCTGGGGGCGGGCGGGTTTGCGCTCTTTGCCTACAGCACCTTTATCTACAATGATATCTGGAGTCTGGGACCGCTGTTCGGCGCGTTCTGGATGCTCATCCGCTATATGGAACGCGGCGGTCTGTTCAGGGGACTGGCGGCGGTGTTTTTATCCGCGGTCTCCTTTTTCATCAAGTCCAACGGGGCGGTCGCGCTGGTCGCCATGTGCGGCCTGACGGCGGTCTGCGCGCTCAAAAAGCTGCTTTCCGGAAATGCGCGCCTTGCGGCTCAGCTGCTGCTGGTCACGGTGCTGCTGGCTCTCTGTCCGCTCGGCATGCGCAGGGCCGTCAACATGCACTATGCTTCCGTCAGCGGCGGCGAGGTCGCGAAGGGCGTTCCCGCGATGGCCTATGTCGCGATGGGCATGATGGAGAATGACGGCAAATTCGGCTGGTACAACGGCGACAATGTGCGCTATCTCTCGGAGGCGGGCGGTGATTCCGGCAAAGCGGCCGAGGCGGCGCTCGCGGTCGTCAGGGAAAGGGCGTCGGAGATCGGCGCGAGTCCCAAGGCCGTCGTCCGGTTTTACGGCAGCAAATTCCTGTCGCAGTGGGCGGATCCGACGAAGGGGTCGCTCCGGGAGCAGGAACTGACGGGCAGGCATCAGGAGGGTATGCGGCCGGTGCTCGCCGAGTCGCTGACCTTTGGCAGAGGTTTTTATGTGCTGCAGGGGCTGATGCATCTGTCGCATCTGTTCCTGCATTTCTTCGCTGCGGTTGGGTTTCTCATGCTTTGTTTCGGAAAGCGGCGTCTGCAGGAGTCCTGCGCACTGCTCCCGCTCTTTGCGTTCGGGGGGATCCTGTTCCACGAGCTCTGGGAGGCATCGGGACGCTATGTTCTGCGCTATGAACTGGCATTTCTTCCTTTCGCCGCGCTGGGCATGATCCGTCTGTTCTCGCTTCTTCCGGAGAAGAAGAAGTGAACGCCGTGACGAAGGTGACCGCGGACAAAAGAAAGCTCCTGCTGTTCGCGATCCTGGCCGCCTGGCTGATCTTTAACGGGATCCTGCTCGTCCTGCACGAATCCTGGCGTGACGAAGCCAATGTGTGGCTGATCGCCAGGGATCTCTCGCCGGCGGAACTGATCCGGCAGATCAAATGGCAGGGACATCCCTGTCTCTGGTATTTTCTGGTGATGCCGTTCGCGAAGGCGGGTCTCCCGTTCCGGACGATCTGTGTGATCAGTTACGGGGTCATGGCGGCCGCGGCCGCGGTCTTTGTCTTTCGGGCCCCCTTCAGTCCCCTTACCAAGGCGCTGTGTCTGGCGAGCCCGTTCTTTTCCTATTATTATCCGGTGATCGCGAGAAACTACTGTCTGATCGCGCTGCTCCTGATCCTGTTAGCCGCCTGTCATTCCCGTCGCGACGCGTCTCCGCTGCTCTACGGGCTGCTGCTGGGTCTGCTGGTGCAGGCCGATACCATAGCGATCGTGACCGCCGGCATGATCTCCTTCATGTGGCTGTTTGACGCCGTGTGCCGGTCGGTCCGGGAGAAGACGAAGCATGCGCTGGTGCAGGCGGCAAAGGGCCTGTGGATCCCGGCGGCAAGTCTTGCTTTCTGGGCGGTGCAGTTTGCCGGTATCGGCGGCAGTGCGGAATACCATCCCAATGATCTCGGTTTACAGGAGCTGTGGGATCAGTGCCGCTATTTTGCCGGTCACATCCTGACGCGCATGACGGGCTTCGACGCCTTGGGCGATCGTCTGCTCATGCTCCTGTTCCTTGTGACGGCCGTGGTCCTCTCCCTCCGGATCGGGGATCTTTTTCCCGCGCTGACGGTGGCTGCCGCTTTTGCGTTTGAGACGGTGTTCAGCAGCATCATCTATGAGCTGCATATCTGGCACCATATCACGCTGTGCTTTGTGCTGATCTGGTTTCTCTGGCTCGGGTGCAGCTCACGGCAGGCCCCGGCGTCCGTGCTGAAAGCGAAGCTGCCGCGTCTTCTCGCGGAGGCTCTGCTCATCGTGTTGTCGATCTCGATGTTCCTGCGCTGGAACGCGCCGGAGGAGACCTCATCCCTCCGGAATGCGTGGAGCGGACGCTATTCGGACAGTGTCCGCACGGCGGCGTTCATCCGCGGGCATGTCGCGCCCGACAGCCGCATTTTCGTGACGCATGTGGCAGAGAGCACACCGGTGCAGGCGTATCTCGGCAGGGCCTACACCTTTTACTATGCGGGAACCCTGGAGCGGGTGAGCTTCGCGGACTATAACGAGCAGCAGAGCGCGGGGATAAGTTACGCGGATTTTCTTTCCGGGATGAACGCGGATCCGGATGCGCCGGAGGAGATCTATCTGCTGCGGTCGGCGTCCGACTGTCTGGAGGATGTGCCCGACGGCGCGGCGGACGACTGGGAACTGCTCTACGAGACGGAGGAGACGACCGCGAGAGGAGAGGAGTACCGCCTGTATCGGCTGAAACGGGATTTACTTTAATGATTTAATGTGATAAACTACTGGCAACGATACGGGAGGCGTAGGTCATGAACAGGAAGATCAGACAGGGTTCGGTGGAGCATCTCTTTGACGCGGTGCTGCATCTGGAGAACAAGGAGGAGTGCTTCAGCTTCTTTGAGGATCTGTGCACGGTGAATGAGCTGCTCTCCCTGTCGCAGCGTTTTGAAGTGGCGTCCATGCTGCGGGACGGTCGGACCTATCTGGAGATAGAAAAAGCGACCGGTGCTTCGACGGCCACGATCAGCCGCGTCAACCGGTCGCTGAATTACGGAAACGAAGGTTACGATCTGGTGTTCCGGCGCATGAAGGACGCGGATCGTTAATCGTCCTTCTCCTGTTCTTCCTGCACTTTTTCGGCGCGCTCGTCCAGATCCTCCGGAACTTCGACGGCTTCCTTGGTCGGCTGCGCATCCTTTCCGTTCATCACACATTTTCCCTGAAAGACCGCATTTTCATCGATCACGAGATTCGTGGCCGACAGATCGCCGAACACCCGGCCGGTGTCGCTGATCTCGATCTTGCCCTTGGGCGCTTCGATGTCGCCGTAGACCTCGCCGGCTGTCATCACGTTGCTGGCCTTGATGCCGCCGCGGATGACCGCATGGGCTCCCACGACCACGGATTCCTTGGTGTGGACCGCACCGTTGACAATGCCGTCCACGCGGATCGCCTTCTTTGCGACGATGGATCCGTCGATGACAACATCCTCCGAAATGATCGTCACGAGCTTGTCTTTTGTTGCATCATCCACCTTGCCGAACATGAATTCTCCTCCTCCCGGAATTGCCTCTAGCCGTCAATATCTGCCATGGTCTCTGGATCGATATAAGTGCCGTCCTGCGTGATCTGATAGCCGACGACCCTGTTATTGTCAATGAGGAACAGGATGCTTCCCCGCGTGACCTCATCGCCGACGCGCACCATGGCGTCGCCCGCGTTTCGGTAGATCGACCGGAAGCCGCTCCCGTGATCGATCACGATGCGCTTACCGTATTTCTGGTCATCCTCGATCTCCGCGACCGTTCCGGCTCCGGTGGCCACCACGCTGGAGCCTTGGGCGGCGTCCGTGAAATAGAGGATCGGATCACCGGGGATGCTGTCGATGGTCTCGCCGTTGGCTATCCGCTCGTTCAGCTGCCGGATGGCGTCGTCGATGGTTTCCGCGTCCAGCAGATCCCGGGTGCTTGTCATCGTCGCGGTGCCGGTCAGCGGGAAACCGGTCGGCAGATGCTTTTCCGTCTCCGCCTTTTCGGCATTGGTCTCCCGGACAACCTTCTGATTGATCGATTTGGAGAGCTGCTCGACCCGGGCGTTCAGGGTGCTGTTCGCCATGGCGAGCGTCTCCTTTTCTTTGGTCAGCGTCAGGATCTGGTCATTCTGGAGCAGCTGCACGTGCTGCAGGCCGTTGATCGTCATGACACTGTACACGATGTAGCAGATCAGGATCACGGCGGCAAAAAACGCCAGAAAAGACAGGGCCTGAGCTGCAAAAGGACTCACTTTGAGCGTGCCGGTCTTTCCGTCGGAATCATCGGAAACGATGAGAACCGTGTAGCCGCGCTGATGGCGATGCTTTTTAGGCGTTACTTCGTCAACCATGAAACGGATTATAGCATAACGGCTGATTGATTACAATAATTACAATATAAATTCTTTCTTTACTTTTTATTTACCGTGTGCTAAAGTTGATGTGTTGCAATTTTGCAACGGTACATAGTTTTAGTTTCAGGAGGTACATAATGAACAAGGGTACAGTCAAGTGGTTCAACAATCAGAAGGGTTACGGATTCATCTCCGATGAAAACGGCAACGACGTGTTCGTGCATTTCACCGGTCTGAATATGGAAGGCTTCAAGTCTCTCGATGAGAACGATCAGGTCGAGTATGATGTCATTCAGGGAACCAAGGGCCCGCAGGCCGTCAATGTTACCAAACTGAACTGACGCGCTAGTTACGAGCCACGCAAAAACAGAAAAAATGCCGGGGTGAGCTTGCTCAACTCCGGCACTTTTTTTCTGTTTTTATGCGGCGACAGCCGCGCACGAGGGATTTGCGAAGCAAATCTCGAGTGACGCGTGGCTCTTAGTGCCCCGCGTTACACGCCTCCAGCACTTCGTCCAGGGAGAGCGCCCCGCCGAAGAGATCCAGCGCGCTGCCGATCGTCACGTCCAGGCGGTTCCGTCCCAGAAGCTTGATGCGGGAGATGTCGGCGGCGGATCGCACACCGCCCGCATAGGTCATCGTGCGGCCCTCGTATTCCCCGAGGATCTCCACGACACCGGCCTCGATGCCCTTCTGCCTGCCCTCCACGTCGGCCGCGTGGATCAGGAACTCGTCACAGTAAGAGGAGAGCGTTTCCAGCGTCTCCCGGTTCAGTTCCACATCCGTCATGTTTTGCCAGCGGTCCGTCACGATGAAATAGTGCGTGCTGTCCTGTTCCTTTTTCTTGCAGCTGACGTCGAGCACCACATGCTCCCTGCCGACGGCACTGCGGAGTGCCTCCAGATGACCGAAATCGATCTTGCCGCCGGTAAACACATAGGATGTCACGACCACGTGGGAGGCGCCGGCTTTGATCCAGCTCTCGGCGTTTTCCGCGTTGACACCGCCGCCGACCTGCATGCCGCCCGGCCAGACGGAGAGCGCCTCGAGAGCCTGGCGCTTGGTTGCTTCATACTGCGGGGATTCCTGCGTGTTCAGCAGCACGATGTGGCCGCCGAATATGTTCTTGCGCTGGAAGAGTGCCGCGTAATAGCCGGCGCTGTGCTCGGACACGAAATTATTGATCGCGGCATCGCCTTCATCGCGCAGGCTGTCGCCGACGATCTGTTTTACCTGGCCGTTGTGGATGTCGATACAGGGTCGAAAACGCATGGATCAATCTCCTCTCTGAAATGAAGTTCCCGCGGCCGCTCAGGAGAGCGCGTCACGCATGGAATAAAGCCCTGCGGGCCTGTCTGCAAGGAATGCCGCCGCCGTTACCGCCCCTTTGGCGAAAACCGCGCGGGAATAGACGCGATGGGACAGCGTGATCACCTCGTCCGTGCCGGCAAAGATCACATCGTGATCGCCGACGATCGTGCCGCCGCGCACGGCGGAGATGCCGATCTCCAGACGGTCTCTCTTTGCGCGGACCTGACTCCGGTCATAGACATAGGAGAGCTCGTTCCCCTCTTCCGCGACCGCGTCCCGGATCTCGTCGGCGAGCGCGAGGGCGGTTCCGCTGGGGGCGTCAAGCTTCTGGTTGTGGTGCTTCTCAACGATCTCGATATCGAATCCGGCATCGAACAGCCTGGGGGCAGCATCTCGCAGGATGTTCAGCAGGACGTTCACACCGATCGACATGTTGGCGGCGCGCAGAATGGCGATCTTTTCCGCACACGCATCGACCTTTTTCAGCTGTTCTTCCGAAAGTCCCGTCGTGCAGAGGACCAGCGGAAGCGCGTGGGCCGTGCAGTAGTCGAGCACGCCGTCGACGGCCGATGCCGTGGAAAAATCGATCATGACATCCGCGGCGGTATCACACGCGGAAAGGCTGTTGAAGAAGGGAAAATGACCGGTGCACTCCCCGGCGGCATCAATGCCGGCTGCGATCCGGACGCTGTCACTGTCCTCGCAGATCCCGGAGATCATGCGACCCATGCGGCCGTTGCAGCCGTGCAGAAGGATATTGATCATGCTGTTACTCCAAATATCAGATGTTATTTAATGAGACCGTAGTTCTTCATGGCGCGGATGAGCTGTTCTTCGTGTGCCTTTTCGATCGGGGTCAGCGGCAGCCGCAGCGTGTCGCAGTCGAAACCGATCAGGGAAAGCGCCCGCTTGACCGGGATCGGATTGACCTCCGAGAAGAGAGCGTCCACGAGCGGCAGCACTTCGAGCTGCATGTCGCGGGCTCCCTGCACATCGCCGCTGAAGAACTGCGCACACAGATCATGGGTCTGCTTCGGCGCGACATTGGAAAGCACGGAGATCACGCCCAGACCGCCGAGCGAGAGGATCGGCACGATCAGGCCGTCTTCGCCGGAATAGAGTTCGAGATCGACACCGGCCTCGCGGGCAAGCGACATCATCTTCGTGGTCTGCGCCAGATTGCCGGTGGCATCCTTGATGCCGACGATGTTCTTCACATCCCGGCAGAGGGCGACCGCGGTCTCCGGCTGGATGTTGCATCCCGTGCGGCCCGGAACATTGTAGAGGATCACCGGGATGTTGACCGCCGCGGCAATGGCTGTAAAATGAGCGGCAAGTCCGCCCTGTGTGGCTTTGTTATAGTAGGGGGTGACGGAGAGGACAGCGTCCGCACCGATATCCTGCGCCTCCTTGGAGAGGTAGACGGCTGTGTCGGTGGCGTTGGAGCCGGCTCCTGCGATGACGGGCACGCGGTGCTTCACATGCTCCACACAGAAGCGGATCACATCGACATGCTCCGCTTCCGTCATGGTGGCCGACTCGCCGGTCGTGCCGCAGACGATGATCGCATCCGTTCCGTTCTCGATCTGGAAATCGATCAGGCGTGCGAATTCTTCATAATTAACCGAAAGGTCCTGATGCATGGGGGTGGCGATCGCCACGCCTGCGCCTCGAAAAACAGACATCGTGCCTCCTTTTGCACCCAACGGTGCGCAGATACTCTCAGATCATGACGATTTTAGCACTTCGGGGTGCCCCCGTCAACGCAAATCCACCTTGTTTTTCCTCTGTACAGTTGATATAATTACTCCAAATGTGCCGCAGGTAAGCGGCAACGACAGGAGGAGATCATGGCACTACTTACGCAATGGCGCGATATGGCCTATTCGGAGACGGCGGATCGCGGAAAACTGCAGAAACTCTGGAGTGATTATTTTCAGAAGGAAAAGGAGATCTATGCGGATCTTCTGAAGACCCCCGATGAAGAGGTTCGCGGGACGGTCAGGGAGCTTGCGGAGAAATACGGCGTCGATATCATGACGATGACCGGATTTCTGGACGGCATCAACGACAGCTTGAAGACGCCGAACCCCATCGAGGAGATGGAAGAGGATACCGAGGTCGGACTGGGCTTTGACAAGTCGCTTCTGTACAAGAACATGGTCGCGGCGGAAGCGGACTGGCTCTATGGCCTTGAGGAGTGGGCGGACATCTTCTCCGAGGAGGAGAGGAAGGAGCTTTACAAGGAACAGAAGGCATCCCGCACGGTGCGCAAGGCGGTCAAGGTCTATCCCAACGATCCCTGCCCCTGCGGCAGCGGCAAAAAATACAAGAAATGTCACGGCAGGGCGGGCTCGAACCGTTTCGAGGAGAACGCCTGAGCAACCAGAGATAACAGGAGCATCGGTTATGGATAAGGAACAGTTTTTGGAGGTTTACCGTCACTCACTGGCACACATTCTGGCCAAGGCGGTGATCGAAATCTATGGTAAGGACGTGCAGTATGCGATCGGTCCGCAGATCGAGGACGGCTGCTACTATGATTTTCTGATCCCGGCGTCTGTCACGGAAGCGGATTTCAAGGCGATCGAGGAGAAGATGCGGGAGATCATCAAGCGCCGTGAGGGCTGGACCAGGCAAGAGGTGTCCCGTGACGAGGCGCTCGCGCTCTTTCAGGGGCAGCGGTTCAAGACGGAGCTTATTCAGGATCTGCCGGCGGACGAGATCATCACGGTCTACCGCACGGGCGATGATTTCATCGACCTCTGCCGCGGACCGCACGTGGAGAATTCCCAGGAGCTGATGAATGTCGCCTACAAGGTGCGCTCGGTTTCCGGTGCCTACTGGCGCGGCGACGAGAAGCGCGACAGCCTGCAGCGCATCTATCTCTATGCCTTCCCGTCCAAAGACGAGCTCAAGGAGCACTTGAAGCTCGTGCAGGAAGCGCTGGAGCGCGATCACAAGAAGATCGGCGCGGAGCTGTCTCTGTTCATGTTCGATGAGACGGCACCCGGCATGCCGTATTGGCTGCCCCGCGGCTGGAAGATGTACCAGGAGCTTCTGAAATATTCCAGAGAGATCCAGGAGCAGCACGGCTACACCGAGATCTCGGCGCCGCTGATCAACAACAAGAAGCTGTGGCTCATCAGCGGTCACTGGGCACATTATATCAACAACATGTTCATGGTGCCGGGGCTGGAGGGATGGCTTAAGGCCGATGCCGAGATCCCGGGCGTTGTGGACGATCCGCGTGCGCTGGAGGATGCCGGCGAAGCGGGCAGACCGGTCATGATCGGCAGACATTCCGTGGTCTACAACCGCGAGGCGGTCGACACGATGGCGGCCAAGCCCATGAACTGCCCGAACGCGATGATGACCTACAAGCGGACCGTTCATTCCTATAAGGAACTGCCGATCCGTTACAGCGAATATGATGTCCTGCACCGCAAGGAGAAGTCCGGACAGATGAACGGTCTGTTCCGCGTGCAGGAATTCCGTCAGGATGATGATCACACCTTTGTCATGGAGAGTCAGATCGAGGAGGAGATCGCCGACATCATTGCGATCGCGGATGAGATCTACGGCACCTTCGGTGTGACCTACCGCGCGGAGCTCTCGACCCGTCCCGAGGATTTCATGGGAGACATCGAGGTGTGGGATCGCGCGGAGGCGGCACTCAAGCGCATCCTCGACAAGAAATACGGCGAAGGCGGCTATGAGATCAACGAGGGAGACGGTGCGTTTTACGGTCCCAAGATCGACCTGCAGATCAAGGACGCGCTGGGCCGCGAATGGCAGTGCGGCACGGTGCAGCTCGACTTCCAGCTGCCGCACAATTTCGGCCTGACCTATCAGGACAAGGACGGCACCATGCGGATGCCGGTGGTCATCCATCGCGCCATTTACGGCTCGCTGGAGCGCTTTATCGGTATCATCATCGAGAATTTCAAAGGGGCATTTCCTTTCTGGCTCTCTCCGTATCAGGTGGGGATCGTGCCGATCAGGCCGGAGCACAATGACTATGCCAGACAGGTGG
Organism: Lachnospiraceae bacterium; assembly: GCA_024690605.1. Lineage (GTDB taxonomy): Bacteria > Bacillota > Clostridia > Lachnospirales > Lachnospiraceae > Butyrivibrio. The sequence goes on from JAILOV010000038.1 coordinate 54,857, forward strand.
AGCAGGCGCTTTCCGTTTTCGGCGTGCGCGTGGAGACGGATTATTCCGACAGCAACATGAAGGAAAAGATCAAGCGCTTCAAGACGATGAAGGATCCGTACATCCTGGTGCTGGGAGACAAGGAGGCGGAGGGGCAGACGGTTTCCGTCAATGTGCGCGGCTCCAACAAGCAGCTGCAGGGCATCCCCATCGACCGGTTTGTTTCCATGTGTTCCAGGCAGATCAGGGAGCACAGTCTGGAGCTGATCGACAGCGCGGAGTGACCGTGAAGAACGGACGAAACATACGAGACCTGAGGACAAGGTGCGGTGCGGCGTTTGCCGCACTTACACTTTGTTTTCTTGTGCCCGCGGGATCGGCACATGCGAAGGCGGTGCTGGAACCGACGGATGAGACGGTTTATCCGACACAGTCCATCGGTGTTCTTCCCGAAAAGAACGCCAAACTGCCGGACGCTTCCTCGTTTTCCGTGACACTGCCCGAGGAATTCCTGCCGGACGCGACGCCGGGCCGCTATGTCTGCAGACGCTGGCCGCTGGATGCCGCCAACATCACCGTGGAGGTCACGGTCCTCTCGGAGGAACCGAAATATACCAACGCGGAAAAACGGGAGATGGAGGCGCGGGGCGAGAAGGTGCAGCGCGTTGTCAGGGATTACACGGATCTGACTGCCGCGGTGTTCGAAGAGGCGGCCAACGCGGCGCTTTCCGACGGCCTTTCGTTCAAAGTGAAATCCTTTGTGCACACGACGACCAGACGGGCGTCCGACGGCGTAAGTTTTCCGGGATTCCGTATCGGCGCGGAACTCTCGGGCGGTCTGAAGCCGGTCACGGAGGAGATCCATATCGTGCTTTCGGATGACAGGATCTTTACGGTCACCTATGCGCAGGCATCGGACGATGAGTTTGACGAACTGTTCAAGAAGAGCGCGGCGACCATAACGGTTTACGAATGAGGTAGGGTTATGCAGATCATCATTGTGGGATGCGGCAATGTCGGCGGGACGCTGGTGCGTCTGCTGCTTGCGGAGGGACACAGCATCACCGTGATCGACACGGAAGAGGATGTCATCGCCGGTGTCGAGGGAAGCCTCGACTGCATGGGGGTCGTCGGTAACGGCGCCAGCTTTCAGGTGCAGCGTGAGGCGGGCATCGAGCACGCGGATCTTCTGATCGCCGTGACTTCCAGCGATGAGCGCAATCTCCTGTGCTGCCTGATCGCCAAAAAGGCGGGCAACTGTCACACGATCGCCCGCGTGCGCGATCCGATCTACAAGCGGGAGATCGGCTACATCAAGGAGGAACTGGGCCTCTCCATGGTGATCAATCCCGAAGAGGCGGCGGCCAATGAAGCCGCACGTCTCCTGAAGTTCCCTTCGGCGAGCGCGATCGAGACCTTTGCCAAGGGGCGTGCCGAACTGGTGCGCATGAAACTGGGCGCGGATTCCGCACTTGCGGGCAGAGCGCTCATGGAGCTTCCGGGGGATCTGCTCTCCAGGGTCCTGGTCGGCATCGTCCAGCGGGGCGACGAGGTGTTCATTCCGAACGGCCGATCCGTCCTGCAGGAGGGCGATGAGGTCTGCTTTATCGGTGCGCAGAAGAGCATGCTGCGCTTCTTCAAGCGTCTCGGTCTGCCGACCACGCGCGTCAAATCCGCGTTTATCATCGGCTGCGGCGACACGGGCTATTATCTTGCCGAGCAGCTCCTGACCATGGGGATCGGCGTCAAGGTCTTCGAAAAGGACAGGGAGCGCTGCGAGGAACTCTCCGATCTGCTTCCCGACGCGCTCATCATCAACGGAGACGGGACGGAAAAGGAACTGCTCCTGGAAGAAGGGCTGACCAATGCCGAGGCCTTTGTCGCGCTCACCAATCTGGATGAAGAGAACATCATGCTCTCCATGTACGCGAAGAGCGTCTCGAACGCGAAGCGCATCACGCGCGTCCACCGCGTTTCCTATGATGAGATCATCGGCGCGATGGATCTGGGGAGCATCCTCTATCCGCGCAACATCACGGCCAACCGCATCATGCGCTATGTCCGCGGCATGGCGGGAGCCGGCGAGGGGCTGGAATCCCTGTACCGCATCGCGGACGGCAGGGTCGAGGTTGCCGAGTTCCGCGTGCAGGACGACACCGCTGTACGCGGCAAAAAACTCATGGAAATGAAGCTGAAGCCCGGCGTGCTGATCGCCTGCATCATCCGCGGGACGGAGATCATCATCCCCGGCGGCCGCGACGAGATCAGGCTGCATGATAGTGTGATCCTGGTGACAACGGTCAGCATCCGGGGCATTGGAGATATGATGGCATGAATTTCGGTTTTCTTCGATTTCTGACCGGACGCCTGCTCATGGTGACCGGGGCGCTGCTGCTCCTGCCGGTGGTTGTCGCGGCGATCTATCGCGAATGGGCTCCCGGCGGGGTGTTTATCGCGATCGCCGCCTGCGCGGCGGGGATCGGCGCGCTCCTTTCCTGGAAAAAGCCGGAAAGAAAGGAATTCTACGCCCGTGAGGGGTTTGTTGCGACGAGCCTCTCCTGGATCGTCATGAGTCTTGTGGGGTGCCTCCCCTTCATTTTCACGGGAGCCATTCCCGATCCGATCGACGCGCTCTTTGAAACGGTCTCCGGCTTCACGACGACCGGAGGGAGCATCCTCAGAACGGTCGAGGGGGAATATATGTACCGTTGCGTCCAGTTCTGGCGCTGCTTCACGCACTGGATCGGCGGCATGGGCGTGCTGGTCTTCATCCTCGCGATCCTGCCCATGGCGGACGGCTATGGCATACATCTGATGCGCGCGGAGAGCCCGGGGCCGACGGCTTCCAAGCTCGTTCCGAAGCTCGGCAGCACAGCCAAGATCCTGTATCTGATCTACATCTTCTTTACGGTGGCGGAGTCGATCCTGCTCATGATCACGGGGATGCCGGTCTATGACAGCATCACGATCACCTTTTCCACCGTGGGAACGGGCGGCTTCGGCGTCAGGGACGGGGGGATCGGCATCTATCCCGTCGCGTCGCAGGTCGTCATCACGGTCTTCATGATCCTCTGCAGCATCAACTTCAACGCCTGGTATCTGATCTTCATCGGACAGGGACGCAAGGTGTGGAAGGTCGAGGAGATCCGCGTTTATCTGCTCATGGTCTTCGGATCGGCGCTGTGCATCACGACCAATATCCTCTCCCAGGAGAGGCTGTCCGTGCCGCTCACCTTTCACCATGCGCTCTTCAATGTGGCGTCGATCACTTCGACGACGGGGTTTGCCACGCTGGACTTTAACACCTGGCCGGAATTTTCGCGGATGCTGCTCGCGATCCTCACGTTCATCGGTGCGTGCGCGGGTTCGACAGGCGGCGGTTTCAAAGTCTCCAGACTGATCATTCTGTTAAAGAGTGCCGCCAATGAGCTGGTGTTCGTGACGCACAGGAAGAGCGTGCGGCGTGTGCACGTGGACGGCAAGAGTCTGGATTCGCAGACGGTCAAGTCCGTCGCCGCCTATGCAACGCTCTATGCGACGGTCTTTTTCGTGTCGACGATCCTCATTGCGGTCAACGGCTTTGATTTCACGACCAATGTCGCCGCGGTCGCCGCGACGTTAAATAACGTGGGACCGGGACTCAATGTCGTCGGGCCGTCGGGAAACTATGCAAGCTTTTCCGCGTTTTCCAAGCTGGTGTTCATTTTTGACATGCTGGCGGGAAGACTGGAACTGCTGCCGCTCCTCATCCTGTTCAAGCCGGCGACATGGCGCCGCAACGCCTGAGAGGGGAGATCAGAGAAGACTCCCGATCCACAGCGCACGGAGCAGGAAATAAAGGAACAGGTGCGCCGGGTAGAAGATGTAGAAGAAATACTTGGCCGCCGCGCCCCTGCCGAGAAATCCCCGTTTACCGTTGTAGAAGGGGATGAGCAGGAAGGCCGGGAATCCCCACATCTCAAGATTCAGGCGGGTGAGGACATAGTAACCGGCCCCCGAAGCGGCGAGGCGGATCGGGTGGAGGAAATAGAAGCACAGGATCAGCAGGACGCCGATCCCGCCATAGTCGGTGTGCATCCGCTCGGCGAGCTGATAGGCGGCAAAGGACACCGGGGCGGCGGCGAGGACGGTCACCGGGCCGACACCGAAACGCCTGCGGAAGGCATCGATCACGAGGGCGGCGGCGAGGCCGATGGCAAGGGTGAAGAAGACATTCTGGTTCTCGAACAGGGTGTCCCTGTTCTCCGCAAGGATCTGCATAATGTTGATGGAAGCCGGATCGGAGAGATAGTCCGGCACGGCCAGATCGAACGGGATCTCCGAGAGCAGGGCGAAAAAAGTGAGGCTCCCGAGATAGCGCAGACGGTTGCGCGTGTGCAGCAGTCCCTCGATGAGCAGGAAACAGTAGATCGGGAAAGCCGTCCGGCCGATCCCGCGCAGGACGCGGTAAATGGAGTAAACGCGGTCAAAATCCATGCCGGCCGGGAACACGTGGGTCACCAGCATATAGTAGAGGATGGATGCGGAAAAATGATCGATCGCCATGGTGATGACGGCGATGATCTTTAAGACGCTCCCGCTGAACAGTCCCGGAAGCGGCAGGACCGGCGGGAACAGAAAATCTCCGGCTTTTGATTCTTCTGATGACGGATTCTGCATGATAGGATAAATAATACCTTACAGGAGGGCGATGATGCAACTGACATTTATCGGTGCCGATCATGAGGTGACGGGGAGCTGCCACTGCCTGGAGATCGCCGGCAGGCATATCCTCGTCGATTATGGCATGGAGCAGGGCCGGGACAGCTTTGAGAACGCGCCGCTGCCCGTGTCCGCCGCGAAGATCGATTTCGTGTTTCTCACACACGCGCACATCGATCACTCGGGACTCCTGCCGCAGCTTGCCGCACAGGGCTTCGCGGGCAAGATCTTCGCGACGGCCGCGACCTGCGATCTCTGCGATATCATGCTCCGGGATTCGGCGCACATCCAGGCGCAGGAATCCGAATGGCGAAGCCGCAAGGGAAAGCGGAACAAAGAGATCGAAGCGGCGTCGCCGCAGTATCTCATGGAAGATGTGCTCGCTGTCCTCAAACGCTTTGTTCCCTGCGACTATGACGAGGAGATCGAGGTCTGGCGCGATGAGGACGGCGCGGGGGAGATCCGCATCCGCTTCACCGACATCGGACATCTCCTGGGGAGCGCCAGCATCGAGGTCTGGGCCCGTGAAGGGAGCCAGCGCCGCAAGTTCGTGTTCTCCGGTGACATCGGCAACGCGGATCAGCCGTTGCTCAGGGATCCGCAGCTGACCGAGGAAGCTGACTATGTCATCATGGAATCAACCTACGGCGACCGGCTGCACAGCACGGAAAAGCCCGATGTGCAGCGCGATCTGGTCGAGGTGCTCAACCGCACCTTTGCGCGCGGCGGCAATGTCGTGATCCCCTCCTTTGCGGTCGGGCGCACGCAGGAGCTGCTCTACTATCTGCGCCGCATCAAAAAGGAGAAGCTTGTCACGGCGGTCGATGATTTCCAGGTCTATGTGGACAGCCCGCTGGCGGTGGAGGCGACGGGGATCTTTCAGCGCAACCAGCAGGACTGCTATGACGGCGACGCGCAGCAGCTTTTGAAGCAGGGGATCAATCCGCTGACATTTCCCGGTCTGAACCTGGCGATCACGCCGGATGAATCGCGGGCGATCAATTTTGTCGAGGATCCCTGCGTCATCCTGTCAGCCTCCGGCATGTGCGAGGCGGGCCGGATCAAGCATCATCTGAAGCACAATCTCTGGCGTGAGGAATCCACGATCCTGTTTGTCGGCTATCAGTCCGTGGGAACGCTCGGACGCGCGATCGTCGACGGCGCGGAGCAGGTGAAACTCTTCGGTGAGGTGGTCGATGTCCGGGCCGAGATCGCCAAGATCATCGGGCTCTCCGGTCACGCGGACAGGGACGGTCTCATCCGCTGGCTGGACGGCTTCCGCGAGACGCCGAAGCGCGTGTTTGTTGTGCACGGAGAGGATACGGTCGCGGCGGGCTTTGCGGATCTGCTCAACAGGACAAAGGGGCAGCGCGCGGTCGCACCCTACAGCGGGTCGATCTTTGATCCCGTGGCTGACCGTTTCATTTATGAAGCAACGCCGATACCCGCAAAGAAGAAGGCGGCAAAGGCGGTATCCGATGTTTATGAGCGTCTGAAAGCGGCAGGCGCAAGGCTGATCGCCGTCATCGGCCGCAATCAGGGACTGGCCAACAAGGAGCTCGCAAAGTTTGCCGATCAGGTGACGGCGCTGTGCGACAAGTGGGATAACAAAAGGGGATAAACGACATGAGCTACGCTGACGAAGTATTCATCAACATGTGCAGGGATATTCTGGACAACGGCACTTCCACCGAGGGCGAAAAGGTGCGGCCGCACTGGGAGGACGGTGCGAGTGCCTACACGATCAAAAAATTCGGCGTCGTCAACCGCTACGATCTGCGAAAGGAATTCCCGATCCTGACGCTGCGTCCGACGGGCATCAAGAGCGCGACGGACGAAATGCTCTGGATCTGGCAGCGCAAATCCAACAATATCCACGATCTCAAGCCGAAGATCTGGGATGAGTGGGCGGATCCGGACGGATCGATCGGCAAAGCCTACGGTTATCAACTGGGTGTGAAGCATCAATATAAAGAAGGGATGTTCGATCAGGTCGACCGGGTGATCTGGGATCTGAAGAACAATCCGTTCTCGCGCCGGATCCTGACCAACATCTATGTGCATCAGGACCTGCATGAGATGAATCTTTATCCCTGCGCCTACAGCATGACCTTTAACGTGACGGCGGAAAAGGACGACGCGGGGGAGGAGAAGCTGATCCTCAACGCGATCCTGAACCAGCGTTCGCAGGATGTGCTGGCGGCGAACAACTGGAATGTCGTGCAGTATGCGGTCCTTGTCCACATGCTCGCGCAGACCTGTGGCATGGTCGCCGGGGAGCTGGTCCATGTGATCGCGGACGCGCACATCTATGACCGGCACGTCGACATCATCCGGGAACTGATCGCGCGGCCGGTGTTTCCGGCGCCGGTGTTCCGGCTGAACCCGGAAAAGACGGATTTTTATTCCTTCACACCGGAGGATGTCTCGCTGGAGAACTATCAGCACGGGGAGCAGATTAAAAAAATACCTATTGCTATTTAATCGGACATTTGTTACAATAACCTTTGTATTGCGTCGCAGGTGCGGCGTGATAACAGAGGGAAAGGAATGAAGCGGACAGCGATCGTATATTTTTCGGAGCATCACGGCAACACGAAAAAGATCGTTCAGGCGATCGCGGATGCTCATGAAGAGGTGACGCTGATCGATGCAGCGACCAAGATCGAGGTCGATCTGTCCGGTTATGAGCGGATCGGTTTCGCGTCGGGCATCTATGCGGGGTGCTTTGCCAGAAAGCTTCTGACCTTTGCGCAGATCAATCTGCCGGACAAAAAGGAAGCCTTCATCATTTACACCAGTGCGATGAACGGCAGGCACTACGGCGATGACATCCGGGCACTCCTGGATAAGCGCAACGCCAGAGTCCTGGGGACCTGGCACACCAGAGGCTTCTGCACCTTCGGACCGCTCAAACTGATCGGCGGTGCGTTCAGGGGCAGGCCGGGCGAGGAAGAGATCCGAGAAGCGCTTGATTTCTATGAAAATCTCGGCGCCTGAACGGCGCAGGAAACAGTTGGAACGCAGTTTCGGTTTAAAGGAAGGGAGAGGTATCATGGCAGCAACGAAGAAACGCAACGGGAAACTGCTCATCAAGATCATCCTGATCGCGCTCGGCGCGGTGGTGGCGGTCGCAACGATCCTCACGATCATCGCCGGCAAAGAGATCAAGGGCGTCTATGCCGAGCTGATCGAGGAGGAACTCAAGGCGACCTGCGAGCAACTCGACGATGAGATGGAGCGGCTCTACGAGGGTGACTGGACGCTCGACGCGGAGGGCAACCTCATGAAGGGCGAGCACATGATCACCGGACAGGACGCGATCCTCGACAAGATCAAGGCGGAGACCGGCATCGAATACACGGTGTTCTTCGGCAAGACCCGCATGATCACCACCCTTTACAAGCAGGGCACCAACGAGCGCATGAACGGCACGCAGGCGGGCGACGCGGTTTACAACACGGTCGTCGGACAGGGCAAGGAATTCTATGCGCCGGATCTGGTCATCAACAACCGCCCGTTCTGTGCCTACTATGTACCGCTGGAGCAGTCGGACGGCACGCGCATCGGCATGGTCTTTGCCGGTCGTGAGAGCTCCGGCGTTTCCGCCAACATCCGCAGCATCATCATGACCATGATCGGTCTCGCCGTCGTACTGGTCGCGGTGATCCTGATCCTGGGTCTCTTCGTTGCACTCAAGACCTCGAAGAAGATGTCCGACATGGCCGAGAGCATCAACGAGCTGGCGAGCGGTGATCTGAACGCGGAATTCGACGATTCCCTCCTGCGCAGAAGCGACGAGCTGGGCGTTATCGCGGACAGCACGATCCAGTTCAAGGAAAAGATCGCCGAGGTCATCGGCACGACGCGCCGGATGAGCGAGGAGCTTCGCAATTCGAGCAACGATCTGACGGAATCCGCGGGACAGGCTTCCACGGCTTCGAGCCAGGTCACGGAAGCGGTCAACGAGGTCAGCAAGGGTGCGGTCTCCCAGGCGGAGAGCATCCAGACCGCAGCCGCCAACACGGACGGCATCGGCCGCGATATCGACGATATCAGCGACAATGTGAACCAGCTGGATGAGTACACCGCACAGATGAAGAAGTCCTGCGATGACGCGATGGGGGCCATGGACAAGCTGATCGCGCAGAGCAAGGAGGTCACGGTTTCCGTTCAGGAGATCGGCGACACGATCAATTCCACCAACGAGAGCGCCAAGGGCATCTCCCAGTTCACCGATGCGATCACGGACATCGCCGAGGAGACGAACCTCCTGTCGCTGAACGCCTCGATCGAGGCGGCACGCGCCGGCGAAGCGGGCAAGGGCTTCGCGGTTGTTGCGAGCCAGATCCAGAAGCTGGCGGATCAGTCCAAGCAGAGCGCGGATCAGATCAAGGATATCGTCGAGAAGCTGCTGGCCGATTCCGAGGCTTCCGTCGAGGTCATGGCCAAGCTCAACGAGAATTTCGCGGCGCAGGGAGAACAGCTCTCCTCCACGCAGCAGGATATGCAGGACATGTCCGAGAACGTGAAATATGTCGAGGACAGCTCCAAGCAGATCTCCAGCCGGATCGGCAACCTGAACGCCGCCAAGGTCAGTCTGGTGGAGATCATTCAGGATCTCTCCGCGATCTCCGAGGAGAACGCGGCATCCACGCAGGAGACCAACGCCTCCATGCAGGAACTCAACGAGACCTTCGCCGTCATCAACGAGTCTGCTACCCAGCTGCAGACGCTGGCGGACAACCTGCAGGATACCATCGCGTACTTCCAGGATTAAGGCGTAACGTCTCACAAGCTGAATCAGGAAAAATGTGTGCCAAGCTTGCTTGTGCACACATTTTTTTGTTCAGCCGCCGAAGCAGGTACCCGGGGTGAACGAGTAAAGAGCGAAGCCTTCGCGAGTCTCACTCCGGGTACTTGTGAGACGGCATGATTTTTAGTATAATGAGAAGCCTATGGAAGAAGCAGTCAAACGCTATCTGGAGGATGCGCCGGAAGCGGAGCGTGAGGGCATTGCGCTCTCGTCGGAGCATCTTTTTCTCACGATCGATCCGGGCGAGACAGCCGAGGCAAGTTTTGTTGTGACCTCGCTGGACGACCGTCCGGCAGAGGGGTTCGTCACGGTGGACGAGCCTCGTTTTCGTGTTCTGACGCCGGGATTTTTCGGCGTTAACGAGGAGGTCGGGTTTCAGGTCCGCACGGACGGTCTGCAGGGCGGGGACCGCGTGGAGGCTTCTTTTTCGATCATCAGCGACGCCGGTGAGGCGTATCTTCCGGTCACGGTATCCGTGAGGACCCCCTGGCCGATCATCCGGAATGAGACGGGCGAGGAGGAGATCAAAAACCTGTTTCATTTTGCCAACCTTGCCAGACAGAGTTTTCGGGAGGCGGTGCGGCTGTTCTATTCGGACGGCATGCTCCAGCTCTTCGGCGGGGCGGACAAGAAGTACTTAAGTATCTACCGCGGACTCTCCGGAACAGACGAGGGGGCGGCGGATGCCGCGGCAAGTGTCGAGGAATTCCTGATCGCGATCCGAAAAAAGGATCCGATCGAGTACACCTCGGACCGGACGGATCTGATCCTGGATGCCGTGACGGAGGATGTGGAGGAGACCGTGCGCGTGAGCAGGCGCGGATGGGGCTTTACCCGTCTTTTCATCTCCACGGACGGAGATTTTCTGGAGATCACCCGCGATGTGCTCGCGGACCGCGATTTTCTCGGAAACACCTGCAACCTGCCGGTCGTGATCCGCTACGAGAGGCTCCACGCCGGCAAAAACTTCGGCCGGATCATCCTGAAGAATCCCTACACAAAGCTGACAGTCGATGTCGTTGTCACCCGCGGTGACGAAATACGCGCGGCTGTCCGTGATGAAGCGAAGCAGAAGCAGATACTGGAGGCCGAGCTCATCCGGACCTATGTGGACTACCGGCTGGACCGGATGAAATCACGGGAGTGGCTTCTTGCCACCGGGCAGATCATATCCAGAATGAACGCTCTCGCGCCCGATGACGTGCGGATGCAGCTGTATACGGCGCACTATCTGATCACGGCTTCCCGGGAGAGTGAGGCGGTCTGGGTGCTGGACCGGATCCGCACGAGCGTCGAGGAGACCTGCTCCTATGGCGAGACCATGCGCGCCTATTTCCTGTATCTGGAAACCCTGCTTTCCAGAGAGGACACCAAGATCTGTGCCGTCGAGGAGATCCTGCTGGGGATGCTCGCGAGGAATCCGGACAACTGGCGGATCGCCTGGCTTTTGCAGTTCCTGTTCGATGACCGCGCCACCGGGAACAGCCGCCGGATGCGCCTCTATGAGGAACAGTTCCACTACGGCTGCCGGAGTCCCATCCTGTATATCGAGACGCTCGATCTCATGGGAAGGGATCCGTCTCTCCTAAAGAAGATCGATGAATTCACGCTCTATGTGCTCTCCTTTGCAGCCAAATACAACGCGATCCCGAAAACACTGATCGACCGCGCGGTCTGGCTCATCATGAAGGAAAAGCAGGGGAACCGCAGAATCTACCGGATCCTCGCGGCCTGCTACGAGGAGGATCACGAATCCGGGGCGATCGACGCGGTCTGTTCGCTGCTCATCAAGGACGCACGGACGGATGAAGAGGCATTTGCCTGGTATCGCCGCGGTGTGGAGGCGGACAGCAGGATCACCAGACTCTATGAGTATTTCATGTCGGCGTTTCCCGCGCCGCTTGCAGGCGAGGAGGTCGCGGAGATCCCGCGGCAGGTGCTCCTCTATTTATCCTATCGGTCCGACCTGCCCTTCGACAAGAACGCGCTGCTCTATCGCTATGTGATCGCGCACAGGGAGGAGGAGCCGGATCTCTATCAGGCCTATGTGCCGCAGATGGAGCGGTTTGTCGCCGAGCAGATGGCGAAGGGACGGATCGACCGTTCTCTGAGCATTCTCTATGCGCATTTCTGTGTCCTGCAGCCGCAGGATCCGGTCAGTGCGGAGCGTTTCTTCGAGGCGCTGCACATGACGGAGTTTGCCGTTGACGACCCCGACGTGCGCCGGGTGGTCGTGATCTATGACAGGCTGCGCGCCGAGCGCGTCTTTCCGGTCTCGAACGGCAAGGCAAGATTTCCGGTCTACGGGAGCGAGGCGGCGATCCTCTATGAGGACGGCGACGGACATCGCTACGTGCATGTGCGGCGCGGCAGGGATCTGGGCGGCCGCAGAGAGAGGGATCTGTCCGCCGGTCTTTTCGACGGGAATCCGGATGCCGCGCTCTACAGTCAGGTGCTGCCTCTTCTCCGGGAAGGGAACGCCAACATCAATCTTTATCTTACGGAGGCCGATCGTCTGTCGATCACGGCGGACAATGTCGACCGATACCGGAGACTCGCGGAATCGGATGCGCTGACCCGGAAGAGCCGCAACGAGATCTCGGGTGCGCTGATCCGGTTCTATTATGACAATGATTTTGTGAGGCAGCTGGCGGATTATCTGCCCTCCTCCCGGCCGGAACACATGTCGGTGCGTGAGCGGAGTGAGGTCATGGAGATGGCGGTGCTCTCCGGCATCTATGATCATGCGGTCGCGATGACCGGACGTTTCGGCTTTACCGGTCTTGACAGCAAGACGATCGTGCGGCTCTGTTCGCGCGCGATCGCGCGCGGGGATTTCCCGGAGAACGATACGGCGCTCATGCTCACTTGGGCCGCGTTCCGGACGGGCAAATACGACGAGGGGATCCTGCGTTATCTGGCGGGACATTTTCGGGGACTGATGAAAGATGAACAGGCGATCGCGCGCGCCTGTGCCTCCTTCTCCGTGGAGGCGCCTTCTCTGACGGCGCGGATCGCAGGGCAGCTGCTCTTTACGGGCGCGCGTGATGCGGAAGAGGAGAAGCTGTTCAAGGAGCTCGTGAAGAGCGGCGGATCCGGTGAACTGCAGATGGCGTGGCTTGCGCGCAGCAGCCGGGACGATCTGTTCGGCGGGAGGAGACTCTGCCGTGCGATGGAGCAGCGCATCACGACGCTCGCGTTGTCCGGAGAGTCGCTGCCGCGGAGCTGCCGTTTGGCATGGCTCAAATATCACGCGGACAAGGACGCGCCCGAGGGAGATCCGCAGGTCTGCGCCGGATTTCTGGAACTGCTGGAGGAAAAAGAGCTCTCCCTGCCGTTCCTTGCCGCTTATCGTGACAGGATCCCGACACTTGCGCTCACGGACGGGATGCGTTACATCCGGATCGCCGGGAAGCCCGGTGCGGTCTTTACGGCTTATCTGCAGAAAAACGACCAGTACGTGCCGAAGCGCATGCAGGAGCCTTATCCGGGTTTCTATACCTGCGGCGAGGTCCTGTTCCCCGGGGACAGCATCCGCTACTTCATCACCGGACAGACGGACGGCAGGGAGCGGCTGTGCGCGAGCGGGATCCTGAACAGGGATCTCTCGGAGGACGCGGAGGAGGGGGATTATCTCTATGCCCTCACCAGCAGGCTCGTCATGGCGAAGACACAGAATGACCGCGCAGCGGTGAAAGATATCCTGTACACGATCTACAAAAATGAGTTTCTGAGCGGGAAGCTCTTCCCGCTTCCGGAGAAGTGAGGCGCCATGGCGTTGATGATCGAGGACAAAAGGACGCCCGCGGGCAAACTGATCGTCGGGATCGAACTGACCGGACGCACGGTGCAGGCGAGTTTTCTGCGGCCGGATGCCGAGGAGCCCGAGACGCTTTCCGCGGTCGCGGGTGCGGAGGCCTATGATATCCCGCTTGTTCTGGCAAGACGCAGGGATAACGGGAAATGGCTCTTCGGCCGGGAGGCGGAGCAGGCGGCAAGGGACGGAGAGGCGGTCAGGGTCGACAGACTGCTCGAACTGGCTGTCCGGGGCGGATCGATCACGGTCGGCAGCGAGGAGTATCAGGGGGTGCCGCTTCTTGCCCTCTGCTTCAAAAAGCTGTTTTCGCTCCTGGTGGCCGAGACTGCGGGGATCGGCGCCGGAACGGATCTCATCGAAGCGCTGCAGATCACGGTTGATGAGCCGGATGACGATACGGTCCGCGTGCTGGAGGAACTGAAGGAGGAACTGAAGAGGGGACTGCCCGGGATCCGGCGGATCGAGTGGTGCACGCACGCGGAGAGCCTGTTCTCCTATCTGCGGAAGCAGCCGGAGGAGATCCGCGCGCAGGAGGTGCTCGCCTTCTGGTGCAGGGATGACCGCCTGGTCAGCTTCCGCCATGAGATCAATATGCGCACGAGACCGTTTGTCGCGGGTGTCGGCAGGACCGAAGAGGAGCCGCTGCCGCAGGGAGCGGGGACGAGTGCCGATGAGGCTTTTCTGCACATCGCGGAAGCGCGCCTTTCGGAGCATATCGTATCGGCGGTCTATCTGCTCGGCGACGGCTTTGACGAGTCGTGGCTGAAACAGTCGCTCGACTATATCTGCCGCGGACGCCGGGTGTTTCTCGGCAACAATCTCTTCAGCCGCGGCGCGGCGCTCTGCATGCGCGAAAAACTGAGTCCCGCGGAGGAAGGGGCGAAGATCGTCTTCCTCGGCCCCGACAAGGTCATGGCCAATGTCGGTATCCGCTGCAAAAAGCAGGGGGAATCGCATTATCACGCGCTCATCGATGCCGGCACGGGCTGGTATGATGTGCATGTAACGCTGGATCTGATCCTGGACAAGGATGAAAGGATCGCGCTGGAGGTCACGCCGCTTTCGGCAGGTCCCGCGCGCACGGAGGTGCTGGAGCTCGACGGCCTGCATCATCTCGCGGTCCGCGGACGGCGGGCGACCCGCGTGACCATGGAGCTGACCATGATCTCCGTGGACCGTCTGCGGCTTGCGGTCGTGGATCGCGGTTTCGGCGACTATTTCCCTTCGAGCGGCGGACACTGGGAGAGATTTATCGGTCTGGGCCCCGCTGAGAGCGGTGCCGCGCTCTCGGAAGGCGTGGTGAGCGAACCCCTTCTCTGCGTCGGATCGCAGGCAAAATATCCTTATGAATTCCGTTTTCTTGAGTCCCGTGTCTTTTCGGCGGAGGAACTCTGCTATTTCATTGCGAAGAATGACTATCTCCTGACAATGGACGCATTTTCCGAGTCACTCTGTGACTGGCTGGACCGGGAATGCTGCCTGCGCCCGCTGGCGGACGAGCTGCGGGAGGTTTTGAAACGCAAATGCTCCCCGGCCGTTTTTGCGGAGACGATCCTGGACTACATCCGCTACTTCCCTGCGGATGAGATCGCACGGATCTCGCAGGTGCTGCGGAGCGGGGATGCGCGCGACGGCGTGGAGAAAAGGCTGAAGATCATCGAATACCTCATCCGGGAGGTTCGCTATGCGGAGGCCTGGCGCATGATCCGCGGCTTTGACCGGCAGGACAGACACCCGGTGGTGCTGGCCAGGCTTTTCTACGACGAGGGGGTGATCTACGCGCGTCTGTTCCACTACGGCGCCGCGGCCGCCTGCATGGAAAAGGCCTACACCCTGTCCGGCGACGCGCAGGTCAAGGAGGCCTATCTTGCCGCGCTGCGTCTTTCCATGAGCGAGGAGGAATACATCAATGAGATCGGCAGCCGGCCGGAGCTGTCGCCGGAGTCGCTGACGCTGGAGACCAGGCTCGGGGAGACGCTGGATCTCTTTGCCGCGGGTGCGGACAATCATCTGGTGAACACGCTGCAGGTCTATCTGGATACGGACAATACCGTGCAGTTCGACCGGGAGACGGCGCGGGCCGAGGAGGAGCTCCTGGCGCGCTATGAGAGGGTGACGGGATGAGACCGCGCACGGCAAAAAAAGGCACCCGGAAAAGACGTCCCGCAGTGGAGACCGAGGACCGCATGTTCTCCCGCTGGGCCGCGGAGGACGCCGGCGTGCGTCCCGAGGAGGCACCCGAAGGAAGAAAAGGAAAGGGAACGAAGCGGCGCAAAAAACGCGCGCCCCGAGAAGATTCCGACTGGAACGAGATCGTCTACAGCAGAGACTCGATGAACATGGACGATCCCGCGGAACGTCGCGAATTCGTCAACGCCTGTCTGCAGCAGATGGCGGAGGCGCAGGTCGAGATGGACAATCTCGAGTTTGAATACCGGACGGTCACCGCATATCTGCATGATCTTGAGGAGATCGACGCGCTGCCGCAGAAGGACCGCACCGAGGTTGCCCGCCTTGCGCAGCGGATCCTTGACGCGGGGCATGGGCGCGAGCAGTTCTACAACCGCGATGTGCAGATGGGGCAGAATGAATTCGAGCGGATGCACGAGCTGGAGCCCCGGACCGGCGAGACGATCGCACGCATGGCGGAGGCGGAGGAATACCGCAGAAAGGTTACCAACGATCTGCGTCGTCTGGACAGCGAGCGCGAAGCTTATGATTACCGCCTGGACGAACTGGAACGGACGGTGGCCACCTCGCGCGTGCTGATGGTCTTTACGGCGGTCTTCGCGGGAGCGCTGTTCATCGCGCTGTTTGTGATGAGCCGGCTGTTCCGGCTGGAGGTGATCTACGGCTATCTGCTGACGATCCTGTTCGCCGCGCTTTCCGTGACGGTTCTCTACATCCGCGCGCAGAATGCGGTCAGGGAGAGAAAGAGCGTGCTGAGCGGCATCTCCCGGCTGATCCTGCTGCAGAACACGGTCAAGATCCGTTACGTGAACAATCAGAACCTGCTGAACTACATGGCCATCAAGTACAATGTCAAGAACGCGGATGAGTTCCGGCGCCTCGCCGATCTCTACGAAAAGGAAAAGGATGACCGGGCGAGACTGCGCGGGTCCGAGAAGAACATGATGGAGGCGCAGCGCGATCTGCAGCAGAGACTGCGCAATTACCGCCTGCAGTATCCCGACGTCTGGATGAACCAGCTCTCCGGTCTCGCAGATCCCAAGGAAGAGGTGGAGATAAGACATCATCTGAACTCGCAGAGACAGTCCCTGCGGGAGAGGATGGACTATAACGAACGGCGCGTCAAGGGCCGCGCCCGGGAGGAGATCGAGCGTCTGGCAAGGGATTATCCGGAGTACGCGGATGAGATCCTGGACATGGTCGCCAGGACGATCGAAATACAATAACAACCGATATTCAAAGAAACGGAGGTTTTCCATGTCTGCTGATCGCTATCAGAGTCCCCTGTCCGAGCGCTATGCGAGCGCCGGGATGCAGTTTGTTTTTTCGCCCGATTTCAAGTTCCGGACCTGGCGCAGGCTCTGGATCGCACTGGCTGAGACGGAAAAGGAACTGGGACTCGCCATCACCGATGAACAGATCGAAGAGCTGAAGGCACATGCCGAGGATATCAACTATGAGGTGGCAAAAGCCCGGGAAAAGGAGGTGCGGCATGATGTCATGAGTCATGTCTTTGCCTATGGCCAGCAGTGCCCCAAAGCGAAGGGGATCATCCATCTGGGCGCGACCTCGTGCTATGTCGGCGACAACACCGATGTGATCGTCATGCGCGAGGGCCTGCGGCTTCTGCGGAAAAAGGTGATCAACGTGATCGACGCGCTCGCGTCGTTCGCGGACAGATACAAGGATCTGCCGACACTGGGCTTCACGCATTTTCAGCCCGCGCAGCCCACAAGCGTCGGCAAGCGCGCCTGCCTGTGGTTGCAGGACTTCCTGTTCGATCTAGAGGATCTCGACACGGTGCTCGCGGGACTCAAGCTTCTGGGCTCCAAGGGGACGACCGGCACACAGGCCTCCTTCCTGGAACTGTTCCACGGCGATCTCGACAAGGTGGACCGGCTCGATCCGATGATCGCGGAGAAAATGGGCTTTTCGGGCTGCGTTTCCGTGTCCGGACAGACCTATACCAGAAAGCAGGATCAGCGGGTGCTGAATGTCCTGACCGGCATTGCGGTGTCGGCGTCCAAGATGGCGACGGACATCCGTCTCCTGCAGCATCTCAAGGAGGTGGAGGAACCGTTCGAGAAGGGGCAGATCGGCTCTTCCGCCATGGCCTACAAGCGCAATCCGATGCGAAGTGAGCGCATCTGTTCCCTCGCGCGCTATGTGATCGCTGATTCCCTGAATCCGGCGCTCACCGCGTCGACGCAGTGGTTCGAGCGCACGCTCGACGATTCGGCGAACAAGCGTATCGCTGTTGCGGAGGCTTTCCTTGCGACGGACGGCATCCTGGATCTGTGCCTCAATGTCACCAACGGTCTGGTGGTCTATCCCCGCGTGATCGAAAAGCATCTGCTTGCGGAACTGCCGTTCATGGCGACCGAGAACATCCTCATGGATGAGGTGGCGGCCGGCGGCGACCGGCAGGAGCTTCATGAGGAGATCCGGCGGCTCTCCATGGAGGCGGGTCGTGTGGTCAAGGAAGAGGGCGGCGACAACGATCTGCTCTCCCGGATCGCGGCCGATGAAAAATTCCATCAGGACGAGGAAGCCCTCCGGAAAAATCTCGATCCGAAAAAGTATATCGGTGCGAGCGTCCATCAGGTCGAGCGGTTCCTTTCGGAACAGGTCCGTCCGATCCTCAAGGAGAACGCGCAGGAACTCGGCCTGGAAGCGGAGATCAATGTCTAACTTGAAAACACAGACATGATTTAGTATAATAAAATGTCGTTTTATCGTTTGCCGTTCATCGACGCGTGCGGCGCCTGATGAAAGAAGAGGAGCAGCGGTGATCAACCTGGAAAAGAGGATCAATCGGGATATCGTGGTAGGCTGGGGGACGTTTGTCGGCGTCCTGCTCCTCGGCTATCTCGTGGAGATCTTCAGGGGAAACCGGACCGTCGGCTACGCGGTCGTCTTCATGCTGCTCAACTGTGCGACACTCCTGTTCTGTCTCTGGCAGTACAAAAAGAATCCCGAGGCAACGATCCTCCGGTACTATCAGATCACGGGCTTCCTGATCATGTATGTGTTCTGCCTTTCCACGGCCAATACGCATCAGGTCTACACCTACATCCTGCCGATCCTGTTTCTTCTGATCCTGTATCACGATCCCGCACTGATCATCCGCGTGGCCGTCACCACCCTGGTGATCAACCTGATCGCCATCGGCAAGTGGTTCCTGGTGGACGGCGTCACGGTGGAGGACACGTGGGACATCGAGATCCAGACGGGGATCCTGATCCTGTGCTTTATCGCCTGCTGGATGGCGGCGCGGATCTACAGTGAAGTGCACGACCAGAACAGCAGATCCATCGAGAAACTGGATGAGAAGACCAAACAGATCCAGCGGATGACCTTCCAGACGATCGAGACGATCGCGAACACCATCGATGCCAAGGACGAATATACCAAGGGCCACAGCCGTCGCGTTTCCGACTATTCGGCGGAGATCGCCCGCGAAATGGGCATGACCGATGAGGAGGTCGAGCGCATCCGTTACATCGCGCTGCTGCATGACATCGGCAAGATCGGCGTGCCGGACGCGGTCCTGAACAAGCCCGGCCGTCTCAATGAGGCGGAATATGAGCTCATGAAGAAGCACACGACGATCGGCGGCGAGATCCTCAAGGATGTCGGCATGATGCCGGAACTCGATGTCGGCGCCAAGTACCATCATGAGCGCTACGACGGCAAGGGCTATCCGAACGGCTTAAAGGGCGACGAGATCCCGCTGGTCGCACGGATCATCTGCATGGCGGATTCCTATGACGCGATGACCTCGAACCGTATCTACCGCAAGCACCTCAACCACCTCATCGTGGTCGAGGAGATCCGACGCTGCCGCGGCACGCAGTTCGATCCCGAGGTCACGGACGCGTTCCTCAAGTTCCTCGACCGGCTCGATGTGAGCGGCATGGTCAACCAGGAGCCCGAGGAGCTCGACGGTGCGAACCGTCTGCTCAACAGAGTCATGGAGGATCAGACCAGACAGCTCGCCGAGAGCTCACAGAAGGACCAGCTCACCAAGGTCTACAACCGCAGTGCGGGCGAGCGTTTCATGACAGTCTCCATGCGGGACAACAAGGGCTTCCTGTTCTATCTCAACATCGACGAGATGCGCCGCATCAACAGGGAACAGGGCATCCGCATGGGGGATTTCTATCTCCTGCAGATCGTCGATCTGCTGCAGTGCATGCATCCGGACATCATCGTCTCCCGCTTCGGCGGCGACGAATTCCTCTGCTTCATCCCGGGGGACACGGATCAGGAATCGATCCGGGCGCAGATGAACCAGCTGCTGGACGGCGTCCGGTTCATCGCGGCGGATACCGGCGGGAAACTGACGGCCTCGGTCGGCATCTCCGTCCACGACGATCTCAAGCAGACCTTCGGCGAGGCTTTTGCGGAGGCGGACAAGGCACTTTACTACATGAAACAGGCCGGCAAGGATTCCTTCTATTTCTATCAGCAGGTCGCCGACATGGAGGAGGATCTCTCCAGACAGGAGCTCTCCAACCTGGTCGAGGCGATCCGCGCCAAGGACAATTTCTCGGATTCCATGGTGCTGGGACAAAAGGACTTCTCCCGGATGTACGATTTCATCCGCGATGTGGTCAGCGATCGCAGGAAAAAGGTCGAGCTGGTGATGTTCACCGTGAGCGTGGGCGAGCACGCGGAGATCACGGTCGAGCAGCGTGACCGCGCGCTGGATCTGGCGGACAAGGCGATCATGGCGGTCGTGCGGGATGAGGACGCGGTCTGCACCTATTCCAGCACGCAGCGCATCGTGGTCTTCGTCGACGAGGACGAGGCGCATGTCAAGGAGATCGCCGACGAGATCGAGAAACGTTTCTATCAGATGTACGGACAGCATGACAGAAAGGAAGTCATCACGCTGGAGTACCGTGTCGCGAGCGTGAAGGAGGACTGACGCCCCATGAACACCAAAACGCTGATGTATATTGTCAAGCGGTTGATCCTTGCCGTCGTTACGGTGTGGGTAGTGATCACCGTAACTTTTTTTGTGATGCACGCCGTGCCGGGCGGCCCCTTCGTCGGGGAAAAAGCGGTCACGGAGACGGTGCGCAAGGCGATGGAGGCCAAGTACGGGCTGGACAAACCGCTGTTCGTCCAGTATCTGACCTATCTCAAGGATATCGTCACGCGGTTTGACTTCGGACCTTCGCTCAAGTCCCGCGGACGCAACGTGATCGACATCATCATGGACGGCATGAAGACCTCGGTGAAGCTCGGTCTCATCGCCGCGTTCATCGCGCTCTTCATCGGCATCGTGCTGGGGAGCGTCGCGGCGCTGCGCAGGAACCGGATCATCGATCGCGTGATCATGGTGATCACCACGGCGTTTGTCTCCATGCCCTCCTTTATCATGGGATCGCTCCTGTTAGCGCTTTTTGCCGTGAAGTTCCCGCTGCTGCCCGCGAACGGCGCGGCAAAGGGCGGGCTCATCCTGCCGGTCATCACCCTCTCCCTCTATCCGATGGCCTACATCACGCGTCTCACGAGATCCTCGATGCTCGATGTGCTGGGGCAGGACTACATCCGGACGGCCAAGGCCAAGGGCGTTTCCCGTTGGCGGATCATCTTCGGCCACGCGCTCAAGAATTCCCTGATCCCGGTCATCACCTATTTCGGACCGATGCTCGCCTACATCGTGACGGGGTCGCTGGTCGTGGAGCAGATCTTCGCCGTGCCCGGTATCGGACGCGCGTTTGTCAACTCCATCACGGGACGTGACTATCCGCTTGTCATGGGCACCACGATCGTGCTGGCGATCCTGATCGTCGTGATGAACCTGATCGGTGACATCCTCTACAAGGTCGTCGATCCGCGGATCACTCTGGAATAAAAACAATAACAAGCGATATAATAACAAAAGATATAATAACAGGAGTTACGTAAAAAATGAGCAGTAAGCCCTTCAGCGTGCAGCAGGATCTGGATCCTGCGGATTTTCTCCCGGCGTCGGAACAGGAAAAGGAATACATGGTGCAGATGCGCCCGTCCAGCACCTTCTTTAAGGACGGCGTGAAGCGCCTGCTGAAAAACAAGGTGGCCACGGTCAGCATGATCGTGATCCTCATCATCGCTCTCGCAGCGATCTTTGTGCCGATGTTTTGGCCCTATTCTTATGAACAGATGCTCGGCAACGTGCCGGGCAAGCCGATGGACGCCTCCTATCAGAATCTCCGTCCCTTTGAATACTCCCGGACGGAGCAGAAGCTGATCAAGGCGGGCGAGTCGGTGATGCCGCATGTCTTCGGCACGGATTCGGCCGGGCGCGACTATTTCATCCGCATCATCTACGGGACGCGGATCTCGCTGGCGGTCGGTTTCTTCGCCAGCATCATCGTGCTGATCATCGGCATGACGGTGGGGTCGATCGCCGGTTACTGCGGCGGCAAGGTCGACCTGGTCATCATGCGGATCGTGGATATCATCTACTCGCTGCCCGACATGCTGATGGTGATCCTGCTGTCCTCGGTGCTCAAGCAGACGCTCGCCGACAAGCTGGACGGGACCGTGCTGGCCAGGATCGGCTCCAACATCATCAGCCTTTTCATCGTGTTTGGCCTCCTCTACTGGGTCAGCATGAGCCGCCTCATCCGCGGACAGATCCTGTCCCTCAGAGAACAGGAGTATGTGCTCGCCGCCGAGGCGACGGGGGCAAAGGGACGCTGGATCATCATCAAGCACCTGATCCCGAACTGCTTCTCGGTCATCATCATCTCGACCGCGCTGCAGATCCCTTCGGCGATCTTTACGGAGAGCTACCTTTCGTTCCTGGGACTGGGCGTCAACGCGCCGATGCCGTCGCTGGGGTCGCTGGCTTCGGACGCGCTGAACGGCATCTCCAGCTACACCTATCGTCTGGTCATTCCGGCGATCGTGATCTCGCTGATCGTGCTGTCTCTGAACCTTTTCGGCGACGGTCTGCGTGACGCGTTCGATCCGAAGCTCAATCAGTAAGGGAGGGGGAGAAGATGAGCCAGCTTTTGGAAGTCAGGGATCTTCACACCTCTTTCTTTACGGATGCGGGTGAGGTCAAGGCGGTCAACGGGATCTCTTTTAATCTGGACCGGGGCAAGGTGCTCGGCATCGTCGGGGAATCCGGTTCCGGCAAATCGGTCACAGCCTATTCGGTCATGCAGATCCTCGCGGGGACCGGCAGGATCGTGTCGGGCTCCATCCGCTATGACGGGCAGGAGCTCGTGGGCGTCGGGGAAAAGGCGATGAAGGCCATCCGCGGCAACAAGATCTCGATCATCTTCCAGGATCCGATGACCTCGCTGAATCCGACTTATACCATCGGGCATCAGTTGATGGAGGCGATCCTTTTGCACACGGATCGCAACAGGGAACAGGCCAGGGCGCGTGCGATCGAGATGATCCGTCTGGTGGGCATCAATGAACCGGAAAAGCGCATGCGGCAGTATCCCTACGAATTCTCGGGCGGCATGCGGCAGCGCATCATGATCGCAATGGCGCTTGCCTGCGAGCCGGATATCCTGATCGCGGATGAGCCGACGACGGCGCTGGATGTCACGATCCAGGCGCAGATCCTCGATCTGATGTCGAGCCTGCAGCGGGAACTCGGGATGGCGATCATCATGATCACGCACGATCTGGGCGTGGTCGCGCAGATGTGCGACGAGGTCATCGTCATGTACGCGGGCTCGATCTGCGAGCAGGGGACCGCGGATGAGATCTTCTTCAATCCGAAGCATGAATACACCAAGGGCCTTCTGCGGTCGATCCCGACGGCGGAGAACAACGGACAGAAGCTCCAGCCGATCACCGGCACGCCCATCGATCTGCTGAACATGCCCAAGGGCTGCCCGTTCGCACCGCGCTGCGACAATGCGATGAAGATCTGCCTCAGGGAGCGCGCCGGGCGGATCCAGATCAACGATATGCATCAGGCTGCCTGCTGGATGAACATGCGTCCGGAGGCGGAGAACACGGATAAGGGATAACGGTCATGAGCGAAGAAAAGAATCTGCTGGAGATCAGACATCTGAAGGAATATTTCCCCGTGACGGTCGGCTTTTTCAAGACAAAGCCGCTCAAAGCGGTCGATGACGTCTCCTTTACGATCAAAAAGGGCGAGACACTGGGACTCGTCGGGGAATCCGGCTGCGGCAAGACGACGGTGGGTCGCACGATCCTGCAGCTCTACAAGCCGACGGGGGGCGAGATCATCTATGACGGCAAAGAGGTGAAGACCAGAGCCGATCTGGCGAAATTCCGCAAGAAGGCGACCATGGTCTTCCAGGATCCCTATTCCTCGCTCAATCCCCGCATGACCGTTTCGGACATCATCGCGGAACCGCTGGATGTTCACGGGCTCTGCGCCACCAAAGAGGAGCGGCGCGCACGGGTCCTGGAGCTGATGGACTATGTGGGACTCAACTCCGAGCATGCGTCCCGCTATGCGCATGAGTTTTCCGGCGGACAGAGACAGCGCATCGGCATCGCACGGGCACTCGCGGTCAACCCCGAGTTTATCGTCTGCGATGAGCCGGTCTCGGCGCTGGATGTGTCGATTCAGGCCCAGGTCATCAACATGTTCGATGAGCTGCAGGACAGACTGGGGCTCACCTACCTGTTCATCGCGCATGACCTGCTGGTCGTGCGGCACATCTCCGACCGGATCGCCGTCATGTATCTCGGCAAGATGGTGGAGATGGCGGACGCGGACGAGATCTATGACCGGCCGCTCCATCCCTACAGCAGATCCCTGCTGTCCTCCGTGCCGCTGCCGGATCCCCGGTCCGCCAGAGCGAACAAGCGGATCGTGCTGGAAGGGGACATCCCGAGTCCCTTAAGCGCGCCGTCCGGCTGCCCTTTCCGGACCCGCTGCCCCTACGCGCAGGAGGACTGCGCGGCAACCATGCCGGAGTTCAGGGAGGTGGAGAAGGGACACTTTGTGGCCTGCCATCATCTCGATTATGCCGAAAAGATGCAGAAGGGCGTGCAGCTGAGATAAAAATGTTTACAAATCGGACACGGTGTGATATAATACGCGCCGTGAGTTCACGAAGGCGTGTTCATAAGGACACGCTTTCTGTTTTGGAAGTCTTTCGGCTTCCGGAGAAGAGGAGGAAAGAACATGAAGAAGAAGTTACTCTCGATCCTGCTCGCCGGCAGCATGGTGCTGAGCCTTGCCGCCTGCGGTGGGACGGCCGGCGGCAGCACGGCTCCGGCTGACACGAACCAGGCGACCGACGCGGCGCAGAGCACCGACACGGCTGCCGATGACAAGGCTGCGGACAGTGCGGCGAC
Organism: Lachnospiraceae bacterium; assembly: GCA_024690605.1. GTDB lineage: Bacteria > Bacillota > Clostridia > Lachnospirales > Lachnospiraceae > Butyrivibrio. The sequence continues at coordinate 79,666 of JAILOV010000038.1, forward strand.
GGACGCGGCCCCTGCGGCGGACGGCGTGCTCAATGTCTGCCTTGCTTCCGAGCCCGCGACGCTCGATCCCGCGCTGAACAGCTCGGTGGACGGCGCGACGATGATCCTGCACCTGTTCTCCGGTCTTGCCAAGTGGGGGCAGAAGGCCGACGGCACGCTGGAGATCGTTCCCGATCTGGCGACGGAGCTTCCCGACGGCGTGGAGAATCCCGACGGTACGGTGACCTACACCTATACATTGAAGGACGGCCTCAAGTGGAGCGACGGTTCCGACCTGACAGCCAATGACTTCGTGTTTGCCTGGAAGCGCGCGGTCTCCCAGGAGCTCGCTGCGGACTATGGCTACATGTTCGAGGTCGTGAAGGGCTATGACAAGGTCTGGGACGAGACCAGCCCCGATCCCGACGCGCTGGCTGTCGAGGCAAAGGATGACAAGACCCTGGTCGTCACGCTCAACAACGCGGTGGCGTTCTGGAACGAGCTGCTTGCCTTCCCGACCTATATGCCGGTCAAGGAGAGCGCTGTGGCTGACGAGAGCTGGGCGACGGATCCCGCGACGCTCGTCTGCAACGGCCCCTACACGATGACGGGCTGGGATCACAACAGCGTGATCACGCTGACCAAGAACGACAGCTGGTATGACGCTGCGACGGTCACGATGCCGGAGATCAACTTCTATCTCTCCGATGACGCGAACAACCAGCTCACCAACTTCGAGAACGGCAGCTGGCAGCTGATCGACGATGTGCCGACCAACGAGATCGCGAATCTGAAGGTCAAGTATCCTAATGAGTTTAGAGTTGAAGGGCAGATCGGCACCTACTATGTCTGCTGGAATGTCAATGAGGAGATCCTCCCTGCGGGCAGCAGCCTGAAGGGCAAGGAGGCCGAGGAGGCCAAGAACGAGATCCGTAATGCTGTTGCATTGTTGTTCGATAGAAACCATATTGTCAATGACATTGCGCAGGGAGGACAGGTTCCTGCTTCGTCCTTTGTTGCAATGGGCATGACGGATGCGGATGGCAGCGAGTTCTACAAGAATGCCGGCAGCAACAGCTACGATGGTTACTATGATGTTAGTGATGCTGCATATGAGACCAACTGGGAAGCTGCGGTTGAGATACTGAAAAAGTATTATACCTATGATGATGCAACGAATCAGTTCACGGATTTCCCGACCCTGACCTATCTCTACAACACGAGCGAGGCTCACAAGGCCATTGGCGAGTATTTGCAGGGAACACTTGCAAATATCGGCATCACGATGAACCTGGAGAATCAGGAGTGGGCGACCTTCCTTGATACCAGAAAGAACGGCGACTATTCGATCGCGCGTAACGGCTGGCTCGCGGACTACAATGATCCCAGCTCCTTCCTTGACATGTGGACGAGCGGTTCGGGCAACAACGACGTGCAGTTCGGCAAGGGCGGCCACAAGGATGTCAAGGCCTACAGCCTCGACCTGACGGATCTCGGCTATGACACCAAGGTCACGGACGGCACCTGGGCGGAGACCTATGACGTGATCATCGGCCTCATCAAGACCTGCACGAACAAGGAGACCCGCTACAAGCTGATGCACCGCGCCGAGGATCTGCTGATGTCCACCGGCTGCATCTGCCCGCTGTATTTCTATACCGATCTGTTTATGATCGATGACAGTGTGCAGGGCTTCTTTGCGAACCCGCTGGGCTACAAGTACTTCATGTACACGACGATCGGCTGAGACGGACGGATTCCGGCCGGCTGAGAGCTTGACGGAAAAAGGATCACCGCGAAAAGTTTTTCTTTTCGCGGTGATTTTTTTGTGCTATAATATATCAAATTGTTGACAGCCTGTAGTGGCTTCGCGAAAAGGAGAAATTCTATGTTAGCAACCCTGATCCCACTGTTTGACGGCGACATGAGAGTCTGCGCATATTCTATCTTCACCCAGCGCGAGAACTATTTCCTCAGCCCTTCTTCGGAGGGCATCGGGCGTCTGGACGGCTCGGCACAGATCCCGGGTCTGGAGATCGTGGACAGTGTCGGCGCCGGAACGCTTGCCGATGATCAGGAGATCTTTATCGAACTGAACAACATCAACATTTTCACGGACATCTCTTCCCTCTGTGAAGCACCGCACGAGAAGATCGTGCTGATCATTGATTCCACCGTGACGCCGGACGAGAGCTATGTGAGCCGTCTGGACGAATTAAAGATCGAGGGCTACAAGCTCGCGATCAAGAAGTTGGAGATCCGGCAGTTCGAGTCCTATCGCGAGATCCTGCGTCTCATGGACTACATTCTTCTGGATCACCGCAAGATCAACATCTCTCAGGCCAAGATCTACTTTGGCAAGCTCTTCCCGAAGATCAAGCTGATCGCGGTCAATGTCAATTCCCAGGAGGACTATGACAAGCTGACCGAGGACGGCGGCTACAACCTCTATGAGGGTGAGTTCTTCCGCATGCCCGTTGTGGACACCGACAAGGAGGTCGCACCGTTAAAGGCGACCTATATCGAGCTGCTCAATGTCGTGAACAGCCCGGATTTCGATCTGACCGATGCGGCCGATGTCATCGGACATGACACGGCACTCGTGCTCTCCCTGCTGGAGATGGTCAATCACATGACACGCAATTCCGAGATCACTTCGGTCCGTCACGCGGCGGCCATGCTCGGACAGAAGGAACTGAAGCGCTGGATCAACACGGCTGTCACCAAGGAGCTGTGCGCCGACAAGCCGAGCGAGATCACGCGTCTGTCGCTGATCCGTGCGAAGTTTGCCGAGAATCTGGCACCGCTCTATGAACTTGCCGGTCTCTCTTCCGAGCTGTTCCTGATGGGCCTGTTCTCCATTCTGGATATCATGCTGGACAAGCCGATGACGGAAGCGCTCAAGAGCGTGCAGGTTTCCAAGAACATCGAGGATGCGCTGATCGGCGGCAAGGGTGAGCTGGCACCGGTCCTGAACTTCATGAGGGAATATGAGGACGCCTCCTGGCACGAGGTTTCACGTCTTCTGGTGCTCAAGGACATCGCCTTTGATCCGGTCTATCAGGCCTATATCGAGGCCCTTCGCTGGTACAGGGATCTGCTGAGCGTCTGACGCCCGGGATCCGCCGGAACGGTACCGCTGGTAAGAAAAAACAGCCGTCTGTCTTCCGCCGGAAGACAGACGGTTTTTTGCACACGGACCGGCCCGCGGGAACGCCGGTCACATGCACAACCGGGATTTTGGGGATCCGGGAAAGGAACCGGTATGGAGATCTGCGGAAAACTGATCAGTCTTGAGGAAACGGCGGAGGGATGGCTCGCGCATCTGGACCACGGACGGATGCGGATCGTGTTCATGACGGACCGGATCCTGAGGCTCCGGGTTTCATTTGATGAAACGGAGGTTCCGGACGCTTCCTATGTCCTGCAGACAACGGCGTGGGAGGACCGGCTGGATCCTCTGTTCGGAGAGGAGCGCACGAGACTCACGCCGCAGAGGGCGGAGCGTGAGGACGCGGGCGAAGAGATCCTGTTAAAGACGCGTGCGCTGACACTTGCTGTCCGTCCGGATCCGCTGAACATCCGTCTGCTGGACGCGGACGGGGCGGTGCTCTACGAGGCGCTGCGGGGCAATCCGTTTGTGCGTGACGCCAACAGCAGGATCGTCCACTACAGCCGCATGGAGGAGGACGACTGCTTCTACGGCTTCGGCGAAAAGGACGGACCGCTCGACAAGAACAAGGAATTCGTGCGGGAGCGGGCGACGGACTCCTGGGCCTATGATCCGGAGAAGTGCGACACCATGTACAAGCACATCCCGTTCTACATCCGTCTCCGGCGCAGAGACGCCCGCGCGATCGGACTGTTCTACAACAATTTCTACGAATCCGTTTTCAATCTCGGCCGGGAGAAGAGCAACTACTGGCCGCGCTACACCTACTGGCAGGCAGACGGCGGGGATATCGATCTGTTCCTGTTCGCGGGTCCTTCGATCCGCAGCATCATGGACGACTACACGCTGCTGACCGGGAGACCGGTGCTCCTTCCGAAGCGGGCACTCGGGTATCAGGGATCGTCCATGTACTATTCGGAGCTCGAAAAGGACTCGGATCAGGCGCTGCTCACCTTTATCGACACGGTCAGGAAAAAGGGCTTTCCGATCGACGGTTTCCATCTGTCGTCGGGCTACACGACGCAGGAGAACAGCGGACGCTGCGTCTTCACATGGAATTACACGAGATTCCCGCATCCGGAGCGTTTTTTTGCGGCCATGAACGAGCGCGGGGCGCAGGCGGTCCCCAATGTCAAGCCGGGAGTCCTCTGCTCGCACCCGCAGTTCGCGGAATTTGAGGAGCAGGGTGTCTTTGTCCGTGACAGCACGGACGGCGCGAAGCCGGCGATCGGTCCCTGGTGGGGCGGCCCCGGCGCGTTCTGGGATTTCACCAATCCGAAGGCGCGCGAACTGTGGAAGAAGCTTCTCACCGAGACGGTGATCGCCGTCGGCACGGCCTCCGTCTGGGATGACAACTGTGAATATGACAGCCTGCTGGATCACGAGGCGGTCTGCGTTGTCGACGGAGCGGGCGGCACGATCGGGGAATACAAGCCGGTCATGAGCACGATCATGAGCAGGCTGGCCTGCGAAGCGGTGCGTGAGCATGACGAAGAAGCACGACCCTATGTCGTATGCCGCAGCGGCAGCAGCGGCATACAGAAATACGCGCAGAACTGGGTGGGAGACAACTACACATCGTGGCGGACGCTCAGGCACAATCTGCCGACGATCCTCGGGATGGGACTCTCCGGTCAGCCCAATGACGGCGCCGATATCGGCGGCTTTGCGGGGCCGGCTCCCGACGAGGAACTGTTCGTGCGCTGGGTGCAGCACGGCATTTTCCAGCCGCGGTTCTCCATTCACTCCGCGAACAGCGATAACACGGTCACGGAGCCCTGGATGTATCACCGGCAGACGGACCGGATCCGTGAGGCGATCCTTCTGCGCTATCGGCTGCTGCCGCATTTCTACTCGCTGGAGCGCGAGGCACATGAGAGCGGTGCGCCGATCATGCGACCGCTGGTCTTTGAATTTCAGCAGGATGCCGCAGTTTACGGACTGGATGATGAATTCCTGCTGGGCCGTGATCTGCTGGTCGCCAACGTGCTCGAAGAGGGGACGGACACACGGCAGGTCTATCTTCCCGCAGGCACCGACTGGTATGCCCCGGAGGAGGATTTTGTCTGCTACGCGGGCGGGCAGACGATCGAAGTGCCCGTGACCCTCGATTCGATCCCGCGGTTTGTCCGTGAGGGCACGATCCTGCCCATGGCGGGCAACCGGATCTACAGCATGGAAAAGGATCCCGTCCGGGATCTCGATCTGCTGCTCGTGCCGCCGGCGGAGGGCGCGACGGCGGAATATGCCCTCTACGACGATGACGGCGTGAGCAATGCCTTTGAACAGGGTGTTTACCGCAGGACCCTGATCCGGATGGAAGGCGGCGATGTGGTGCGGGTCTCGTTTACCGGCGAGGGAGACTATACGGATACGGTGGAGCACGTGCACGTCACGCTGATCCGCAGGGACAGGAGTCCCTTCTTCGTGGTGTTCGACGGCGAACGGCTGCCGCATTTCCTGGACAGAGAGCAGTTCGACGGGGCGGCTTCCGGCTGGTACTACAGCGAAACGAAGCGTGCGGTGGAGATCCGCTACCCGAATCCGAAACACGACGCCACCCTGCAGGTGTCCTTTGAGGAATTTGATCTGATCGGGATAAGGGGGACAAAATGAGAGTAGAAAACGGTAAGATGAAGGATGTGCAGATCACCTATATCGGTGGCGGATCCCGCGGCTGGGCGTGGACCTTCATGACGGATCTGGCGCTGGATGACGAGATCGCCGGCACGATCCGCCTCTACGACATCGACGCGGAGGCGGCGGAACGGAACGCGGCCATCGGCGATCATCTGATGGCGAGACCGGAAGTGAAGGGTGACTGGAAGTTCGAGGTCAGAAAGACGCTACAGGAAGCGCTGACGGGATGCGATTTTGTCGTGATCTCCATTCTTCCGGGCACCTTTGACGAGATGGAGTCCGATGTCCATCTGCCGGAGCGGCTGGGGATCTGGCAGTCCGTCGGCGACACGGCAGGCCCGGGCGGCATGATCCGCGCACTCCGCACGATCCCCATGTTCGTGGACATCGCGAACGCGATCAAAGCGTATGCGCCCGACGCGTGGGTCATCAACTACACGAATCCGATGTCCCTGTGCGTGAAGGCGCTCTACGAGACATTTCCGCAGATCAAGGCTTTCGGCTGCTGTCACGAGGTCTTCGGCACGCAGAAGGTGCTGCAGGAAATCTATCGGAAGGAGACGGGAGACAGAAGCGGCGACTGGCACGATGTGTTTGTCAACGTGGTCGGCATCAATCATTTCACGTGGTTTACGGAGGCTTCCTGTCACGGCGTCGACCTGTTCCCGGTCTACAGGAACTTTATCGACAAACATTTCGCCGAGGGCATCCGCCCGGAGAGTGAAAATTGGCTGAACGCCAATTTTGTCTGCGCGCACCGCGTGAAGATGGATCTCTTCAAACGGTTCGGACTGATCGCGGCGGCGGGCGACCGGCATCTGGCGGAGTTCATGCCGGGCAATGAATATCTGAAGGATCCGGAGACCGTGGCCTCCTGGGATTTCACCCTGACAACGGTCAAATGGCGCAAGGAGGATCTGGAGGAGCGTCTGCAGAGAAGTGACCGTCTGGCGTCCGGCGAAGAGGAGATGAAACTCGAGCCCACCGGTGAGGAGGGGATCCTGCTCATCAAAGCACTCTGCGGCCTGTCCCGTTTTGTCAGCAATGTGAACATTCCCAACTACGCGCTGCAGATCCCGAATCTGCCGGCGGACGCCATCGTGGAGACCAACGCGGTCTTTGCGAGGGACAGCATCCGGCCGATCTACGCGGGCGCCGTACCGGAGCAGGTCCGTGCGCTCCTGATGCCGCATATCGAGAATCATGCGCTGACCTGGCGCGCGGCAGTGGACCATGACAAAGCGCCGCTGTACAAAGCGTTCATGAATGATCCGCTGGTGAAGGGACACGGCTTGAGCGAGGCAGATGTGAAGAAACTGGTCGACGACATGATCGCGAACACGATCGCCTATCTGCCGGAGGGACTGTCATGATCAGCGTGATGGAATGCGGCGCGCGGGGGGACGGCATTTCCGTCGACACCATCGCGATCCAGGCCGCGCTCAACATGTGCCGGGACAACGGAGGCGGCAAGGTCGTGTTTCCCGGCGGACACATTTTCAAAACGGGATCGCTGATCCTTTATTCCAACACGGAGCTGCATATCGAGAGCGGCGCGGTGGTGCGGGGGAGCGATGACCTCGCGGACTACCGCAAGTTCTCCGATGTTCCGACGGACATGCGGGTGCCGTCCTATGTCAACTGCGAATATGACGGAAAGCCCGCGAATGTTTTCATCTACGCGGCGAACGGTGAGAACATCCGCATTACGGGCCACGGCACGATCGACGGGATGGAGGAACTCTACTACGGCGCGACCGACCGTTACTACATCGACGGCGCCTGGTATCCGCGCACGCCGCTCATCTTCGTCGAAAATGTGAAGCATCTGACCGTCCGCGATGTGACGCTCACGCGCTCGGGCTTCTGGACGCTGCATATGGTGGGCTGTGACGATGTGCTCGTTGACGGGATCCGGATCCTCAACAACATGCGGATGGCCAACAACGACGGCATCGATCCGGACCACTGCCGGAACGTGCGGATCGCGAACTGCCACATCGAAACGGCGGATGACAACATCGTGATCAAGACCTCCAAGGCCTATGAGAACTACGGCCCCAGCGAGAATATCGTGATCACGGGATGCACGCTGATGTCGACCGGCGGTGCGGTCAAGTTCGGCACGGAGAGCGAGAGCGATTTCCGCAATGTGATCGTGGAGAACTGCTGCATCCGCGGCACCAACCGCGGGGTGACGCTGCAGCTGCGCGATAAGGGCAATATCGAAAATGTGCTGGTCCAGAATCTGAACATCGGGACGAGACGGTTCGCGGAATCCTACTGGGGACGGGGGGAACCGGTGGCCGTCACCTGCATTCCCCGCCATGAGGGGGCACCGCTGGGGATGATCCGCAACGTCCGCTTCCGGAATCTGAACTGTGAGGGAGAAAACGGCATCTTCCTGTACGGCTCCGAGGGGGATCCGATCCGCGATCTGTCCTTTGCGGATGTGCATCTGCGCCTCACGAAGACCTCGAGCTGGGAACCGGACGGCTATGATCTCAGGCCCTGCGACGGCGACGGAAAGCTCGCTTCGAAGATCTACGGTGTCTACGCGGAGCACACGCAGGGGCTGACGCTCGAGAGCGTCACGGTGGATGTCGATGAGAGCATCCGGCCGTGGTTCGCAGGGGAGAGGCACGGCTGCTGACGGCGGGCACATACCCCGCGGGCTGTTTAAAAACGCCTGTTTTCGTTGACATGGCACCCCGGCAGGCTTAAAATGAGAAAGTCGGGTAACCGGCAAACACCATTCACAGAACTATCGAAAGGAAAGGAAGGCAACACTCATGAGCTATCTTCAGATCGAAAAAGTCATCGGCAGAGAAATCATTGATTCCCGCGGCAATCCGACCGTTGAGGCTGAGGTCATTCTCAATGACGGTACCGTCGGACGCGGCGCGGCACCCAGCGGCGCTTCCACCGGCGAGTTCGAGGCACTGGAGCTTCGTGACGGCGACAAGAAGCGTTTCGGCGGCAAGGGCGTCAGCAAGGCCGTGGAGCACATCAACAAGGAGATCGCCAAGGCGATCGTCGGCCTGGATCCGATGAATGTCTATGAGGTCGATGCGGCCATGATCAAGGCGGACGGCACCAAGGACAAGTCCAAGCTCGGCGCCAACGCCATCCTTGCCGTTTCCATCGCGAGCGCGCGCGCGGCGGCCAATGCACTGGAGCTTCCGCTGTATCGTTTCCTCGGCGGCGCGAACGCCAACTATCTGCCGGTTCCGATGATGAACATCTTGAACGGCGGTGCGCACGCGGACAGCGCGGTCGACACCCAGGAGTTCATGATCATGCCGGTCGGTGCTCCTTCCTTTAAGGAAGGCCTGCGCTGGTGCGCCGAGGTCTTCCAGACCTTAAAGAAGCTCATCAAGGCTGACAACGACGTGACGGCTGTCGGCGATGAGGGCGGCTTCGCACCGAACAAGTTAAAGAGTGACGAGGAGGCGATCGAGCGCATCCTCGAGGCGATCAAGGAAGCGGGTTACAAGCCGGGTGAAGATTTCGTGCTGGCGATGGATGCGGCCGCTTCCGAGTGGAAGAGCGAGAAGGGCAAGGGCTTCTATCATCAGCCCAAGTCCGGCAAGGATTTCACCAGCGATGAGCTGATCGCTCACTGGGAGAGCCTGATCGACAAGTACCCGATCTGGTCCATCGAGGACGGTCTGGACGAAGAGGACTGGGAAGGCTGGAAGAAGATGACCGAGAAGCTCGGCGGCAAGTGCCAGCTGGTCGGCGATGACCTGTTCGTCACGAACACCGAGCGTCTTGCCAAGGGTATCGCAAACGGCGCCGGCAACTCCATCCTCATCAAGCTCAACCAGATCGGTTCCGTTTCCGAGACGCTGGAAGCCATCAAGATGGCAAACAAGGCCGGCTACACGGCGGTTACCTCGCACCGTTCCGGTGAGACCGAGGACACGACGATCGCGGATCTCGCTGTCGCGCTCAACACCCGTCAGATCAAGACCGGTGCGCCGAGCCGTTCCGAGCGTGTCGCCAAGTACAACCAGCTGCTTCGCATCGAGGAGGAGCTCGGCACCGCGGCCCGTTATCCCGGCAAGGAAGCTTTCAACAGGAAATAAGCTCCCGTTATCCAATGTACACTGTGGGCTGCCCTCATCGGGCAGCCCATTAAATGAAAGGAGTTAACGATCATGAACAAGGAAAAGGAAAGTATCGGCAAGATCCTGCTCGGCAAATGGAACACGAAGACGATCATCGGCATTGCCATCGGTGCGGCGCTCTTTGGCGTGCTCATGAACTTCGGCAGCATCCGCGTGTTCACGAACACCTCTCTCTCGACAGCCATGATCATCGACGTGATCGTGGGCGCCCTGTTCGGACCGCTTCCGGCGGCACTGGCGGCGTTCTGCGGCAATGTCATCGCCGACCTGATCGGCGGCTGGGGCTTCTGGTTTGACTGGTCCATCGGCAACGGTGTTCTCGGCTTCTTTGTCGGCCTTCTGCCGGTCTACGGCGCGAAGCTCGCGGACGGCGTTTTTGAAGTCAAGCATGCGGTGATCTATGCGATCACGGTCATCGTCGGCAATCTCCTTGCCTTCGGCGTGGTCACCCCGATCCTCACCTACCTGTTCTATTCCCAGGAGCTGACGATCACATGGGGACAGGCTTTTGCGGCGGTCGTCAGCAATGCGTCGGTACAGGTCATCATCGGTATCCCGCTGCTCTTCGTGCTGGCAAAGCGCAATGCGCAGTCCAACAATCTGAAGAAAGAAGACTGATCCATTGATGAGTGAGCCGATCATTGTATTTGAGGACTTTTCCTTCCGGTACAAGTCACAGACGAGCGAGACACTGCATCATATCGATCTCGTGATCAACCGGGGGGAGAAGATCCTCATCCTCGGCCCCAGCGGCAGCGGAAAATCAACGATCGGCAATTGCATAAACGGTCTGATCCCCTTCTCCTATGAGGGGGAGATCACGGGTTCCTGCACAGTCGCGGGGATCCGGACCACCGAGGCGAATATCTTCACCCTCAGTAAGCACGTCGGAACGGTGCAGCAGGATTCGGATGCACAGTTCATCGGGCTTTCCGTGGGTGAAGATATTGCTTTTTCATTGGAAAATGAAGCCGCCCCGCGGCCTGTCATGCTCGAAAAGGTGGACACGGCAGCCCGGACGGTGGGGATGGCGGCTTTTCTCGGCGAGGTCCCCTATGACCTTTCCGGCGGACAGAAGCAAAAGGTTGCCCTGGCGGGCGTGCTGCACAACGATGAGGAGATCCTTCTTTTTGATGAGCCGTTAGCCGCGCTGGATCCCGCGATGGGGATGACCTCCGTGGATCTGATCGACCGGATCCACAGAGAGCATGACAAGACGGTCATCATCATCGAGCATCGTCTGGAGGATGTCCTGTACCGCCACGTGGACAGGATCATCCTGATCTCGGAGGGGACCATCGCACTGGACACAACGCCCGATGAACTTCTCAGACAGGATATCCTGAAGGAACAGGGGATCCGCGAGCCGCTCTATATCAGCGCCCTCAAGAACGCAGGCGTCACCTTCGGCCCGGAGGATCATCTGTCCGACCTCGAAACGCTTGATATCAGCCGGTACAGGGACAGACTGGTCGAGCACTTCAAGGCCAATGAGCCGACCCTGTCCGAGGTCCGCGTATCGGACGAGACGATCCTTGCGGTGGAGGATGTGTCCTTCCGTTACGGCGCGGAGGATGTTCTGAAGAATATCTCCTTTCAGATCCGCAAAGGCGAGCGGATCTGCGTCATCGGGAAGAACGGTGCCGGGAAGTCCACACTGGCGAAACTTCTGTGCGGGATCATCAAGCCCCGTACGGGCACGATCGCCTTCCGCGGTGAAAACTGCGCGAAGTACTCCATCCGCGATCTGGGGCGGATGATCGGCTATGTCATGCAGAATCCGAACCAGATGCTCGTCAAGGACATGATCCGGGACGAGGTGCGGCTGGCCATGGAGCTGAACGGATACAGTGAAGAGGAGATGGAGAAGAACGCGGAGACCGTGCTGAAGATGTGCGATCTCTACGAGATGCGCAACTGGCCGGTGGGCGTCCTGAGCTACGGACAGAAGAAGCGCGTGACCATCGCTTCGATCCTGAGCCTGCGTCCGGAGATCCTCATCGTGGATGAGCCGACGGCGGGACAGGACTACCGTCACTACACGGAGATCATGCGTTTCCTGGAGAACCTGAACCGGGAATACGGGATCGCGATCCTCTTTATCACGCACGATATGCACCTTGCGATCGAATATACGGACCGGGCCATGGTCTTCACGGATGGCGAACTGATCGCAGATGACTATGTCTTCCGGGTTCTGAGCAACCCCGATATCATCGAACGCGCAAGCCTGAAGCAGACCTCGCTGGTCTCTCTGGCCGCGCAGGCGGGACTGGATCCGGAGCACTTCATCCACGCCTTTATCGAAGAGGAAAGGAGGCATCGGGACGATGCAGGATGATCGCCTGTTCATCAACGTCAAACCCGGTAAGACCTTTCTTGACCGGCTGACGGGGAAGACGAAGGTGCGCACCTTCTTTTCCCTGATCTTTCTGCTGATCGCCACCTGGGACATCCGCCTCATCGTGCCGCTGTTTGTGCTGTTCATCATTGCCCTGATCTCGATCCGCCCCAACTGGAAAAAGGTGTGGGCGGTACTGGGCTTTATCATCCTTGTGAACATCTTCAACCTGCTTCTCATGTGGCTGGTGGAGCCGGATTACGGCTTAAATGTCGTGGGCGGTTCCACAGTACTCTGGCGGTTTAACAGTTTCTACATGATCAGCGCGGAGACGATGTGGTATTTTCTGGTGCGCTTTACCAAGTTCATGGCCACCTTTCTCCTTTCCCTTGTGTTCATCCAGTCCATCACGCCCTCCGAGATGGCGGCGGGTCTCTATTCCGTGAAGGTGCCGTACAAGGCGTGTACGATCGTGTCCATCGCCTTCCGGTATATCCCGGATATCGCCAGAGACTATCAGAACATCCGCATTTCCATGCAGGCGCGCGGGTTGGAGCTGGATCCGCGAAAGGCCTCGCTGATGACAAGACTGAAGCAGAATGTCACGATCCTCGCACCGCTCATCATCACGAGCTTCGACCGGGTGGGGAATATCGCCAATGCCATGGATCTGCGCGGCTTCGGCAAGAAAAAGATCCGCACCTATTATTCCGAGCATGAGGACACGAAGGGCGACAGGATCATGCTGCCGGTGTACACGATCTTTTTCCTGCTCTTTGTGGCGGTTGTTGTCTGCAATATCGTGACGCACCCCGCTTATCAGGTGTGGTGTCCTTGGATCACGCAGCCTTAAAAAAACTCTGGGAGGAGCGGGAGGACGCGTTTCTTAAGCTCCTGCGGATCCCCTCCTGCTATGACGCGGCGACGGTATCGGAGGAAATGCCGTACGGTGCGCCGGTCGCGGAAGCCTTTCGCTACATGAAGGAGATCTGTGCGGAGGCCGGATTTGCGATCCGCGAATATGATCATCGCGTTTTTTTCGCTTCTTACGGCACGGGTCCCCGGATCGATATTGCTTCCCATCTGGATGTGGTCGAACCGGGCGGCGGCTGGACACACGATCCCTTCGGTGCGGTAAAGGAAAACGGACGCATCTACGGACGCGGCGCGCAGGACATGAAGTCCGGCGCGTGGGCGTCCTTTCTTGCGCTTAAGGCTTTTATGGACAGCGGGATCACGCCCCGCAGGGAGTTCCGGCTGGTGTACGGCACGGACGAGGAACGGACCATGGAGGATATGCGCTGCTATGTGCGTCATGCCGGTCTTCCCGTCTTTGCTTTTTCTCCGGACTGTGAGTTTCCGCTCTACCTCGGCGAAAAGGGTGCGATCATGTGGACGCTCTCCGGTAAGTACAGCGGTGAGATCAGGTCGCTTGATGCAGGTGTCCAGTGCAATGTGATCTCTCCGTCCGCGAAGGCGGTCCTCAGGGACGGAACGGAGCTTTCCTTCGCGGGTCGTGCGGCGCACGCTTCGCGGCCGGAGGAGGGGGAGAACGCGACGGTGAAGCTTCTCGCCGCTCTTTGTGACAGGCTCCCGGAAGATGCGCTGATCGCGCGGCTGTATGCTTTCTTTGCGGATCCGTACGGGGAGCGCGCGGGGATCGCGAACCGGCATCCCGTGATGGGGAAGCTCACCATGAACCTCGGGATCCTCAAGATCACGGAGGACGGGAGGCTCACGGCGCAGATCGATGTGCGCTATCCGGCGGATGTCCGTTCGGAGGAGATCTTCCGCGTGTTCAAAGAGGCGTTTCCGGAGCTTTCCCCGGCCATGCCTTATGATGATCCGCCGACCCTTACGGATGCCGAAGATCCGCATATCGGCGCGCTCATGCAGGCCTACCGCGGGGTCACGGGAGAGGCGTGCGACCTGCGCGTCAGCGGAGGCGTTTCCTATGCCAAGGTGCTCGGCAACTGTGTGACCTTCGGCCCGGTGCCGGACAACGCCGCAAAGCTCGCGCATCAGCGTGATGAGTCCATTGCGGTCGAGGACTGCATCCGGGCACTGGAGATCTATTACGAAAGCATTGTGCGGATGAATGCACTGGAGGGTGAATGATGAAACCGACCATTCTTTTGCAGACTGATTTTTCCCTGGAGTGGGGCGCCGTCGCCTCGGTCAAGGGCGTGATCAAACGGGTGGATCCGACACTGGAGGTGCAGGACCTGTGTCATTACATCAGGCAGTTCGATCCCTGGGAGGCCTCCCTGTCGCTTGCTGCCGTGGAGCCCTTTTGGCCGGCGGGGACCGTCATCGTCTCCGTGGTGGATCCGGGCGTGGGAACGGCCAGACGCTCCTGCGCGGCGCTTCTGAACGACGGGACCTATGTCATCACACCGGACAACGGCACGCTCACGCATCTGAAGCATGCGGTCGGCATCCGCTCGATCCGCGAGCTGGATCCGAAGCTTCGCTACGATGCCGGCGAGGAGGTCAGTGTCTTTCACGGCAGGGATATCTATGGCTACGCGGCGGCGCTCCTTGCCTCCGGGCAGATGCCGTTCGAGGAGATCGGAATGGAATATCCCGCGGAAGAGGTGGTCGAATGCGAGGAGTATCACATCCGCCCCGTGCTGGAACATCTGCGCGCGGAGGGTTTCATCATGACTGGACTGAAGCATTTCGGCGGCGTGCAGTTCAACATCACGAACGAGGAGTGGAAGAACTGCGGCTTTACCGAAGGGATGACCGTGCAGGTGACGATCACCCATGCCGGCGGGACTGTCTTTGACCGCCCGGTCCTCTATGAGCGCTCCTTCGGCTTTGTCCCCGAGGGTGAGCCCATCCTCTACTGCGGCTCCTCCCGCCACCTGTCCCTTGACCTGAACTGCGCGAACCTGATGGAGCGCTGCGGCATCGGAACGGGAAAGGGATGGCAGGTGAATCTGTCGGCGGGGTAAAAAACGGTAAAAATATTAAATAACCCTTGATATTGTGGCATTTGGCCACAATATGATGTAAACTATGAAACAGAAATGACGATATATAGATTGGTGAAAAGGGTGAAGACTGCCCTTTTCGGTTTTTGACGTTATGCGGGTAACTGCAATGATCGATCATCATGACCTGAACAATCGGATATTTGCTTTGTCTGTTGAGGATCAGAATAAGGTCGTTGATTTTGTTGCCGCACTTGAGGCTAAGGGCAAAGCGGAACGGATGAGAAAGAAGGAAGAAGCCTTTATTCGATTTGAAGCTGATTGCAGCAGGATTCAGGCAGAACTGAAAGGAAAGTATCCTGAGGGATTGCCGGATCAACTGTTTGATTACAAAACGATTGTTGCAGAGGAAGCAGAGAAGAAATATGGTCGTCCTGATTGATGCAAATGTGGTGCTTGACAGAATACTTGGACGGAATGAGTTGTCTGAACGGGCGATGGAAGCCTGCAAGAGAGAAGATGTGGATGGATACATCGCATTTCATTCAGTTTCGATCATATGGTATGTGTTAAGAGATTTGCCGCCAGCAGAAAGAAGACGGATTCTGCGGGATTTGTGTGAACTGCTAACAGTTACAGCAGCACCGCATGAAATGGTCACTCAGGCAATAGACAACGATAATTTCCTCGATTTTGAGGATTGTCTGCAGGATGTATGTGCTAAGGCCGTTCATGCGGATTATATCATTACAGGAAATATAAAGGATTATGTAAGTTCGGGAGTTCCGGCATTGACGCCAGAAAGATGGCTGGAACTGCTGGTACAGGAGTAGTTGTATCAGAACACAGGATCTGCGCGAAAGGATTTGACCGATGAGCAAGCCGAAGAGAAGAACCATGCGGAGACTGAAGAGGACGCTGGGCGTAACAGCGATCATCCTCGCCATGCTTATTGCCATGATTCCGGATATTGGTCATGCGGAACCCTCTGTCACAGCGTCGATGGAAATTGTTTGGGGATCAGGTGTATCTAAACAAACAAATACTGCGGTAACGGATTTGGCCATCGCGGTTGCCAACAGTGTAGTCGTAAATGCAAGCGGTCAGGGAAGAGCGAATGATCATTATCGACTTATTGTTTATAATTCTGCGGATAAGACTTCAACGACAGGTTACCAGAGTGGATATGAAACGGAGATCTTTGAGTACTCCTACAAAATTGAACGTGTAACACATGACGCGTATACGGCTGCAGAAACCGTGTATAATGAAGGCGTTTCGGGTGGGACAATTATAGAATCGCCTGGCGACTATGACATATTTGCACATGCGACAAAGGATCCGATTCAAAGTGCAGAATTGTTTTCTTTTGGATTGAATTATACCTATTCTCTGGACACGTATTATGACTACTATTCGTCTGTGTATTTCAATAATTCCCTAATTTCTTCTGTTCAGACTAGTAGTTATCGATCCAATAATGTTTATATGACAACCGGAATGTCAAATATTACGGGCGCGCAGGCTAATGAGGGATTCTCAGTCCTAGTTTATCTTAACAGAAATCCGGTTAATAAGATCTCTGCAGTTAATGATATGAGAGGGTATAAGACGGCCACCACGTATCAGGTTAGCGACCCAGTGGCTGGTTCCGCTGCGCCAACTGCAGCAACGGAATTAACGTTTGACAATGTGGATTATGACAATGGAATTAAGAGTATGAGTATACCTTCGCAAAACTATACATTGCGAGTTTCCGCCAATTCTCTTTCGAAGTCGGATTTTGTGGGTTATGCTTCCGCTGCAACGCAGGCGTCGACATCGATTTCAAAGCTGGATAATTATTCAGAGGATCGAATTGATGTGATAGATGCGATTAGTCTCAGAGTCGTGTTTCCTGATGGAAGTGATGTCGGTTATACGGATTTTTACAGTAACTTCAATGATTTTGCTGTGTCATTTTCATTTCCTACCACGAATACGGGCTCTCCGTATTCTTATCGCGCAGCCAGCACGGATAATGGTGATTCCTATCGGGTTGCGTATTGTTTAAATGGTACGTGGTATGATGGGGTTCCTTTTTCCGGAACGAGAGGGAGTTATGATAATCGGCAGCAGACCATAACGATGACATTGAACGGACTGGTGTCTGATGTGGTTATTTATATTGCGCGAGGAGATGCCAATCTTTATCCGGTTGATCGGAGAAGCGATATTGCCGGTGCGGATTCAGTCCTTTATGCAGAATTGAACGGAACAACAACGGGCGGAGTCGCCGTTACAGAAGATGATCTGCTGAGTGATGTATACCTGATCGTCGATAATGCAACCCCAAGCGCAGGTATTCAGTCGGTTATCGATGGTTATTATGCAAGTGAACCGTTACGCTCTCATCCGACATATAATAAAGATGACAAGCTGATTACTGTGAATTATAAGAGTAATTCCGCCGGTACTGTCAGTGCAGCTAACATTTTTGAAGATGGTGACAGTTGGTCGAGTACACGCGATTATGAGGCGACGATTTGTGCAGCGCTTCCGGCAGAGTGGAATCCGGTTGATACTAATTACGCGGCGGTTTATGTATATGGGTATAATACAACAACTGATTCCTGGGAGGCGCTGTGGGATACAGCCACACGTACAAGTGCATATTGCTATACGGAAACGGTAACAGGCTTGCAGATGGTGCAGTTTACTCATACATCAAAACATAGTGAGAATGTGATATTGATCTATGAGGCTCCGCCGGAAGCCGGGAGCGGATCATTTACGGGATATGATGCGCGGGTTGATCGAGGAACGTGGGTGGATGGAAGTACATCTAATTCTGTGGTGCCGACCGCGAGCACAATTCCGACAGGTACTTATTACCTGGTTCTTTCTGATGAGGGGACACCAGGGAATACAACCATCTACCGGTCTTTGGACAGTTATCCGGATATCACGGATAATTATAAGAGAAACAGCAAGTATTATCGGATGAAGATTACTCGAAATAATTATACGACACAGATTTCTTCTTCAACATATTCTGATTTCGGAACTGTCAATGTTCAGTTTGCATTACCGACAGCTTTAGTTGGGGGCAATGCAAATTCGATAAAGCTATTGACTTATAATCCGCTTCGAGGAGATGCCCTGTTAGATGAGTATGGCTCCAGCGAATATACGGTGCAGAACGGATATATTCAATTCAGACCCAAGCATTTTACTGGCGAACTTGAGTGTGCACTTTTTTATAACTCAAATTCCGGATCCGGTAGCAGCTCAACGGCATCGACTGCGAGTTCTGGTTCAACGAGCAGGAACTTACTCGGTTTGGATGATAGGGACTGTGCACTTATTACAGCGGTGGGTGCAGCTAGTACGCCGACGGAACTGGAAGGTCAGCAGTGGGATCTGGTCATCAGAGATTCCGACAGATCGGGGGCTCTTCGTACATATTTAAGCAGCAAAGGGGGGGTCTACGCGGATCCGACTATGGAAATCTACCCCTACGATATGAAGTTGTATTACAAAGGTCAACGCATAAACGAAGTCAGCGAAGATGATTATGCGAATACAGAGATAACAGTAGTAATACCATTTCCGGAAGATATGCAGAGCAGGTACCAAAATGGTGATTCTGTAGAGTTTTACGAAATGATTAGATCAAATAATAATTGGAGACTGGTTTCTACCGGTTCCTCTTCGGCGGTCAACAAACCGGTGTACAGTATAGATGCTTCTGCAAAGACAATTACGCTTAAGACGAGAGATTTGATCTACAATACGCCGTATGCGATTGTGCATTTTCCGAAGGAAGAACCATATGAAAATGAATTCGAGGCAATTGCTTGGCCTACAGCTGTTGAAATGCCGGATTCAAATCTGACAAGCAGTGTGGACTTCATGCAATTAGAGGTTGGTTTACCCGATGCATATACTAATATTCCCGGATATGATGATTGGAAGTTGATGATCAGTCAGTATGCGCCGGACAGTGTGGCAGAAACCACGCTGATAGCTAGCAAACTAAAGGATCCACAGGCCGAATCGACCACGGGATACAGACCGACGAGCACTTCCACAACGGCGGTGTCTTCTACGGCAACATCGACGACCACAACGACGACCACAACGACAACCTCGCAGGGAAAATCAATAATAAAGGTTTATAATCTTCAGGTATGGGAATATGACAGTACACAAAGGCAGTATGTTCAACAGGTGAGCAATGATGTTTTTGACAAGAGTAACGGTAAGGGAATTGAGATTACACTCCCGTTGAATGGAGCTTTAATCGGTAATAAGGGCACGGCACAGATATGGACCATTAATTCTGAGTTGAATGATGCGCTGGAGCCGTTGACCGGCAAGATCCCGATCTCATCTGCCATACAGGAAACTACCTTCAGAACATATCACTTTTCGCAGTATGCTATTCTTTATACACCTGCGGAGGTGGTTACAACAACTACCGAATCAAGCAATAATAATAACAGTAGTAAATCGGGGACGAGCGGATCAACGGCAAATGCATCGAACACAAGTACAAACAATAATACCGGTTCCGCAAATTCTGCAACAAGTGGTTCCACAAATAATTCGGGAACTGGAAGCAATTCAACCGGCGGCGGCGGAAACCGCGCAGGCGGGGACAACTCGGTGGATATGCCCCGGACGGCGGATGCGACGACCTATAAGGCGATCTTCATCCTGATCCTGCTTGCCTTCGGCGCTTTCGAGCTGATCAGTTCGATGCCGGCAAAGAAGAAGGCGACCGTGCGGGCGGAGAAGTGAGGTTCGCAATGACGATGATAACGGAAAGGATCCGGAGTGTTCTGCAGATGGTATTGAGAATGGAGAAAGGAGAAAGATCATGAAGTATGTATGTAATGTGTGCGGCTATGTTTATGACGAAGAAGCGGGTGATCCGGACAACGGGATCGCGCCGGGCACGAAGTGGGACGATCTGCCCGCGGATTTCACCTGCCCGCTCTGCAGCGTGGGAAAGGATGACTTCTCCGTACAGGAATAAAACGGAGAATGGAGCAGGGTGACGACAAACACCGACAGAAGATTGAATCAAAAGAGACAGGCACGGGAAATCCTTTTCTCGTGCCTGTGTTCCTTTGTGATCCTTTTATTCTGCACGCGCTCATCGCCGCTCTATCCCTTTAACAACTGGGACGATGTGAACAGCTATTTTTCCATGGGCAAGGGCATGATGAACGGCATGGTGCCCTACCGGGATCTGTTCGATCAGAAGGGGATCCTGCTCTATTTTCTCTATGGTCTCTGCTATCTGGTTTCCCACACGTCTTTCATCGGCGCTTTTGTGCTGGAGATCGCGGCGGCAGCCCTGCATCTGTGGGCGGTCCTGAAGATCTCCCTGCTGCTGGCCGGGAGAGCACAAAAGGCCGGCAGGACCGCCGATCACGATGTGCCGGGAGACAGCGGCCGCATGATCTGTTACTTCCTTCTCCCGCTTTACGGCGCCTGTGTGTACAGCACGCGCTGCATGTGGTACGGCGGGAGCGCCGAGGAGCTGATGCTGCCGCTCTTTGCCTGGGGCCTGTGGCTGTTGTTCCGGGTGCTGGATCCCGGTGAGGCAGAGATCGGTCGCTGCATTTTTATCGCCGGTCTTCTGGCGGGCTGTGTGCTGCACATCAAATTCAATTCCCTGGGCTTTTTCTTCGGCTGGATGGCCGCGGTCTTTTTCTGCCGGCTGCGCAGGGACGGGATCCTGAAAAGCCTGCTGCATTGTCTGATCTTTCTGGGCGGTATGGGCGCGGCGACCCTTCCGTGGCTTCTGTATTTCCTGTTCCATCACGCGGTCCGCGACTGGTTCCGCGTGACGATCTGGCTGAATCTCTTCGTGTACAGCGAGAAACTGCCGCTCGCAGAGCGCATCTATACGGTCGCCAAAACGCTCTATACGCATTTCCTGGACAATCCTGCGGCCTTTGTGCCGGCGGCACTCGGGTTGCTGTGGTTTCTTCTCTCGCGGCGCATGCGCGCATCGGAAAAGATCGCGGTGGTCTCTACCGGCGCCTTCCTCACCCTGGGGATCTTTATCGGGGGCGTGTCGCTCCCCTATTATCCGCTGCCGCTGACGGTCTATGCGCTGTTTGCGATCCCGGCCGCGGCCGGTGTGACAGACGTGCTGACAGGACTTCCGGGCGTGTTATCGGGAAATCCCGGCGTGTTAAGGAGGAAAGAGACGGAAGGATCAGCATGCAATGCACCCGATAAAGAGGATGTGGCAGTTCGATCAGGCAGGGAGAGAGTAATCCGCTGTTTGCCTGCCGCAGTTGTGATCATTTTGCTCAGTGCCGCGGCGATCGCCCGTTTTTCCATGAACATGTCCTATCTGGGAACAGCCGAAGCGGATGTGTGGCAGTTCCGCTTTCGCGATGACATCGAGGCGAGCGGGATTGAGGACCCGACGCTCTTAAACATGAACTGCTTTGATGCGGGGCTCTACTGTCTGGCGGATATCGTGCCGTCCTGCTATTTCTTCCAGACCCAGACGATCCATCTGGACGACGTATATCTGAGCCAGCGGGAGAATCTGCGCCGCGGCGACACGGATTTTGTTCTCGCCCGCGAGTGGTACCCCAACGGGATCGACGAGCACTATGTCGAGATCGACAGCGCCACCGCGGATTATTTTGGGGAGGAGGAGCACTTTTATCTTTTTATGCGGAAGGATCCTGCCGGGCAATGAGCGTCAGTACCGGCAGCGTCGTGAAGAACGGGAGCGCATAGCGGACCAGCGCGTAGGGACCGATCAGATAGGTGAGCCACAGAAGAAAGAACGGGATCAGGGGAAGCAGGGTGCTTCCCTTTTTTTGCGCCAGCTTTCGCGCGGCAAACCAGGCATAGAACCAGAACCAGAAGCCGGGAGAGAACAGGAGCGAGACGAATGGGATCCGCTGGATCGTCGCGTCCAGCGAAAACCAGCGGTACAGTGCGTCGATCGGCGGGATGAGGCTCATGCGGACGCCGGGCTGCTCCGTTTCATAGCCGAAGTAACTGCTCTCCGTATAGGTAAAGGTGAAGACGGTGTTTCCCTGATAAACATTATGCACCGCAAAGGGATACCACATGCCATAGGAGGTCAGCAGCCAGGAGGTGAGGCAGGTGCCCGGGTATCTGCGTGCGGTTTTCCACCAGAGACGCCAGAAGGACAGACGGTCCTCTGCGTAACGCGCGTTATTAAATGTAGCTTTCAGATTGTCGACATCCTGCAGTTCATAGGCATGCAGGCCCTCCTCCGGGAGATAGGAGAACAGGATCTCGCGGTCCTCATCGGTAAAGGCTTCCGGGTGAAAGGTATACACCCGGCCCAGAGATTGAATAGCAACTGATATTTTTTCCTGATGTTCGGAATGATCCGCCCGGGTGGCGAAGATCAGGAAATGTTGAAGGATAAAATAAATAACAAACGATATAATAACAATAGATATTAAACATTGCTTCCTGTGTGACCGTGCATCTGTTTTTCTGCGGAGACAACGACAGATCGTCGGGATCATCGAGATCCCCAGCAGAAATGCAAAGAGGACCATAACATAACTAGCGTTATTTCTAAGAAGCATCATCAGGGTCACCGTTATGGTCAGCCAGAGCAGTGCCGGAAGATCCGCAGAGCGCGGACGGGATGCGGAGGGGCTGTCCGCGGAGCCGGAGACTGTCCGGAGGACCGGTCTTCCGGTCATATACAGGGTGCATACCAGCACATACAGCGTTGCGAAGGCGGAGAACAGGCCGTCCTTGGTGGAGCATAGGGTGTACATGACGACGGTCGGAAAGAACGCGTACCAGACGGTGAACAGGATGCACCAGGGGCGGCGCAGGCCGAGGGCGCGCAGCCGCTCGATCACAAAGGCATAGACAGCCGTGATGAAGAGCATCTGCAGGAACAGATAGACAAAGATCCCGAAATTCCAGGAACCGGTGAACTTGTGCACGCCGGTGATCGTTCCGCCCAGAGCCAGAACATGAAACAGCGGATGATGGGTGTTAAAGGTGCGCGTGACGACCTCGACCAGTTCATCCTGTGCGTCATAGACAAAGAACCCGGGATAGACGCCGAGCAGCACCACGAAATTCGGGACGGCGATGCAGAGCCATGTGCGCAGAAAACTGCCTTTGGACACGGGATGCGCCGCATCGGCGGAATAGAAAGTCCTGCCGCCGGAGAGCCGGAGACCGAATGACCACGCGGTCAGTGCCGTAAGACCCGCGGCGAGCAACACAAAGGCGGCCACGACCGGAAGCCCCGGCGTCAGGTACTTCGCCGTTTCCAGCTGATACCCCAGGACGAGGCAAAGAGAGAGCGGCAGGGCAAAGCCTGCCGCACAGATGATCCGTTTTCTCAAAGGGACGAGCCGATCGCGACCAGCGCGCTGACGATCACGGCGGAGAACAGAATGCTCAGCACGATCCCGATGCCGGCCCAGATGAGCTGTGCCTTGGCAAAATTGCTCTTGGTCGTCGGCGTTTCACTGCTGAAGGCCCAGATAAAGAGCATGATGATGTTGACGATCGGGATCATCAGGAGCAGGATCGTGAGGAACCAGTCGCCGATCCCGATCGGTTGCTCCACGGGAGCGTGGGCCGCGCCCTGATAGACCGGCTGCTGGTAAACCGGCTGCGGGATCTGCTGCTGGTAGTTGGCCTGCGCATCCGCACTCTGTATGGGGGCGGCTGCGGGCTCAGCAGTGGTGACAGGCGTCTGTGCCGTTACCGGCGTACCGCAGTTACTGCAGAAGCTCTCGCCATCGTTAATGACGGCACCGCAGTTGGGACAATTTGCCATGATGGGTTTCCTCCTTTATCTCGTGACAGTTGTTTATTTTCCGGCGTGCGCGTTCCGGTACTGCACCGGCGTCATGCCGAATTTCTTCTTGAAGATCCGGTTGAAATGCTCGACATTCTGATAGCCGGCGGCCTCGGCGACGCGCTCGATCTTCATGTTGCCGTTCTTTAAGAGCGTGGAAGCCTTTTTCATGCGGATCTTTTTGACATTATCACCGAAGGTCAGCCCAGATTTTTCCTTGATATACTTGGAAAGATAGGGCTTGGACAGGAAGAACTTCCGGGAAAGGTCGTCTAATGTGACGGTCAGATAGTTCTCCTGGATATAGTTGATGATGGCGTTGATCCGCTCATCCTCGCTGGCGGGCATGTTCTTGACCGCGTCGATCTGGTTCACCGCCACGCAGAGAGCGTTGATCGAGGCTTTGATGATGTCTTCGTCGATGCCGACGCCCCAGTGCCGCTTGCCGTTCGCGGTAATGCCGACATAGGCGCAGGCGCGGGAAGAGGAACCGCGGGAGAGCGCGTGCTCTTCATAGACGGAGAGCTCGTAGCTGACACCGAAATACTGCTTCAGCGCGTTGGAAACCGCGTCGAGACGGCCGTTGCCGTTGGCCTGCACCTCGTGTGCCTTGTCCTTGTGCGTGATGGTCACCGTGGTCAGGATGCCGGCGGTCTGCTTGAAGTGTGCCTCCGGGATCTGGAAGGTCAGGTTGTTCTCGATGTAATTGTCCTCGAAGATGTTGTAAATGCGCTCGGGTGAGAGTTCCGCGTGCTCCTTGTCAGAGATGTCCTTGATGCGGTAGCTCACATCGGACTGCATTTCCTTGGGCAGGAGAATGCCGTAGTTGGTCTTCAGGATGTAACTCACGCCGCCCTTGCCGGACTGACTGTTGATGCGGATGACATCGCCGTCGTATTCGCGGCCGAGATCCTTGGGATCGACCGGGAGATAGGGGACGGACCAGTGACCGCCGTCTTTGCCCGCGTCGCGCCAGGCAAAGCCCTTGGCGATCGCGTCCTGATGCGATCCGGAAAAGGCCGTAAAGACAAGCGCGCCGGCATAGGGAGAACGCTCGTAGATATGCATTCTCGTGAGCCGCTCATAGGCCTCGCCGATCTCCGTGATGTTGGAGAAATCAAGCTTCGGATCGACGCCGTGCGAGAACAGATTGATCGCCAGCGTCACGATGTCCACGTTGCCTGTGCGCTCACCGTTTCCGAAAAGTGTTCCCTCGATGCGGTCGGCACCGGCGAGGAGTCCGAGCTCCGCGTCGGACACGCCGCAGCCGCGGTCATTGTGGGGATGAAGCGAGAGCGTGACCGCATCACGGTATTTCAGATGCTTGTGGATGTATTCGATCTGTGTCGCGAACACATGCGGCATGGCGTTTTCCACCGTCGTCGGGATGTTGATGACAACCTTATTGGAGGGTTTCGGCTGCCAGACATCGAGCACCGCGTTGCAGACCTCCACCGCATAATCCACCTCGGTCCCCGGGAAGGATTCCGGTGAATATTCAAAGGAGAAGTTCCCGCTTGTCTGCGCGGCGAGTTCATTCAGGAGCTTTGCGCCGTCCACGGCGATCTGCCGGATCTCATCGGGGTCCTTTTTGAACACCTGCTCACGCTGCGCTTTGGAGGTAGAATTGTAGAGATGCACGATCGCACGGGGAGCGCCCTTGACCGCCTCAAAGGTCTTCTTGATGATGTGCTCCCTGGCCTGCGTCAGCACCTGAACGGTCACATCGTCGGGGATCATCTTCTTCTCGATCAGTGTCCGCGCAAATTCATATTCCGTCTCGGAGGCGGCGGGGAAGCCGATCTCGATCTCCTTGAAGCCCAGACGCACCAGGATCTCGAAAAACTCGAGTTTTTCGTCGAGACTCATGGGCTCGATCAGTGCCTGGTTGCCGTCGCGCAGATCCACGCTGCACCAGATAGGCGCCTTGGTCAGATGATCCTGTTTCACCCAGTCAAAGGTCGGGTTCGGCGGCATGAAATACTGCAACTGATACTTGTTCTTCGGGTCGATCATAGCCTTCCTCCTGCATTAAAAAACAGCAAAAAAATAAGACGGATATTACTTTATCATAGGGTCGGCGCTGAGGCAATAGCAGAATTTATCCAAATCAATTGATTTATTTTAACCAACCGTCGTCTTCTGTGCAGACACCTTCGCAGA
This sequence comes from Lachnospiraceae bacterium, assembly GCA_024690605.1. GTDB lineage: Bacteria > Bacillota > Clostridia > Lachnospirales > Lachnospiraceae > Butyrivibrio. The sequence continues at coordinate 105,866 of JAILOV010000038.1, forward strand.
TGCGGAAGAAATCGGAGGTCGTTACCGCGGGATCATCCGTCATCTGTGCGCGTTCATAAACCTCGTCGTTAAAGGTGCGGGCAAGTCCCGCGGCAAAGGTGTCATATTCCCTGTCAAAGGCATCGTGGCGCCGTTCGTCCATGATGCGCAGCTTGTTGGCTTCCGTTTCGGCGCGGTCAAAGGTGTTGATCATGTAGAGGAGGGTGATCCCCTCGCCGGTCTCAAAAACCTCGCTCACCTCGTCCTTGCCGAGAGAGAAGGCGATGCTCTCCATGACGGGGTCTGTTTCCCCGCGACCGAAGGTGAGCTCCGTCTCGTCGGCTTCGTTATAGGCTGCCGCCAGGTCCTCAAAATCCGCGCCGTTTTCCCAGTCCCGGCGGAGCTGTTTTGCGCGCAAGAGGAGCGTGCGCTTTCCCGCCTCATCGACGGACACCTTGCTGCCGCCTGCGTCATAGGTCCAGGTGCGCAGCACGATCTGACGGACGGTCACCCGTCTGGCTTCATCATCGCTGATCTCCGGGTCGATGTCGCGGATGTAATAGCGGTAAACCTTGTCGGCGAGCATATAGTCCGCGACCATGTTCCGGAGCGTCTCCCCGTCAACACCCCCGCAGGCCTGCCGGTCCGCTTCGGACAGCGAGCGGTTGTAGTCGTCTGCCGCGGTATGGGCGCGGTCCCGTTCGTCGTCGGTGAGGGTGATCTCCAGATCGGACGCGAGCAGCGTCATGGCTTTGATGCGGCTGATCCGCGCCAGCGCGTTGTCCCGGATGCTCTCCGCGAATGCCGCGCCTTCCTCACCGGCCCACACATCGGGCGAGAAGCCCGACTCACAGGTTTTCTGCATGTTGATGAGACAGACAAGATATTCCTGAAGGGAGCAGGTCGTGTCTTCGATCCGGAAGAGCTCATCCCGCGAAGGCCCGGTCGTGACGATCACGCGGGTGTCGGAGGCGAGGAGATCGCGGACGGATCGCAGAGCGGCCGCCGGGGAAGGGATCTTCGGCACATGATCGGACAGGCCGCAGCCGGAGAGAGCCAGAGAGATGACGATCGCGGGGATCAGACGCCCAGAATGCATCTGGCAACCTGCAGGCCGTTGGCGCTTGCCTGCTGCAGCCCCCGTGTGACACCGGCTCCGTCACCGATCGCATAGAGTCCCTTGATGTTCGTCTCGAAGTTTTTGTCAACGATCACGCGGTTGGAGTAGAATTTGACCTCGACGCCGTAGAGCAGTGTTTCGTCAGCCGCGATCCCGGGCGTGACCTTGTCGAGCGCCTGGATCATCTCGTCGATATCCACCATGATGCGGTGCGGGAACACAAGGGAGAGATCGCCCGGCACGGCATCCTTGAGTGTCGGGATCAGGTTGTTGCGGCAGAGCCGCTCGTCCGTTGTGCGGCGTCCGCGCTTGAAATCTCCGTAGGTCTGCACGAGGATCCGTCCCCCGCAGAGCATGTTGGAGAGCTCGGCGATCTTCTTGCCGTAAGCGATGGGGGTCTTGAACGGCTTGGTGAAATTCTTGGAGACCAGCAGCGCGAAATTCGTGTTGTTGGTCTTCAAGTCCGCGGATTTGTAGGCGTGGCCGTTGACAACGGCAAGCCCCTCCTCATAGTATTCCGTGGCGACCTCGCCGGACGGATTGGTGCAGAAGGTGCGCACCTTGTCGTCAAAGGTCGGCGTGTGGTAGACGAGCTTGGCCTCGTAGAGGTTCTCGTTCAGAAATGCCATGATCTCATCGCGTACCTCGACGCGGACGCCGACATCGACCGTGCCGGGTTTTGTCTCCACGCCGATCTCCTCGCAGTGCTTCCGGAACCACGACGCGCCCTCGCGTCCGACCGCGCACACGACTTTGTCCGCGTAAAAGGTCTCCCCCGCGGCAGTCAGGACACCGGTCACCTTGCCTCCTACCGTCATGATCTTCTCGACGACGGTGTTGAACCGGATCTCCACGCCTGCAAATTCCAGATGTGCCTGCAGCTTGCCGTAGATCTTGTAGCCCTCCTCGGTGCCGAGGTGGCGGATCGGACATTCGATGAGCTTTAAGTTGGCACCGATCGCCTTGGTGCGGATCTGTCGGATCTGTTCGCTCCGGTCGATCCCGTAGACATGCTCATCCGCGCCGAAGGAGAGATAGATGTCGTCGGATTCCCGGAGAAGCTTTACGGTCTCCTCATAGCCCAGGATATCGGGCAGATTGCCGCCCACGTCGGGGGAAAGAGAGAGCTTTCCGTCGGAAAAAGCGCCGGCGCCCGCAAAGCCGGTCGTGATCGAGCAGGGCTTGCAGCCCATGCATTTGCCGGTCTTGCGTTTGGGGCAGCTGCGCTCGTCGATCGAGCGGCCTTTTTCTATGAGCAGCACGCGGCATTCGGGACTTTTCTTTTTCAGTTCATAGGCGGTGAAGATGCCGCCGGGACCGGCACCGATGATGATGACATCGTAAGCGCTGTTAGCCATGATCTGCCACACCTTTCTTTTTTATAGAATGTTTATAAAATATTACTAGCACTCGCGTTGAATGAGTGCTAAAATACTCTCTGTTACATGGATATCTTAGCACATTTAATGGAAAAGAGGAAGCACTATGGCACAGAAAAAGGGCAATCTATCGATCAACAGCGAGAACATGTTTCCGATCATCAAGAAGTGGCTTTACTCGGATCATGACATCTTTTACCGTGAGGTGATCTCCAACGCGTGCGACGCCATCACGAAGTTAAGGAAGCTGGATGCGATGGGAGACGCGTCGACGCCGGAGGGTTACACGCCCCGCGTGGATATCGTGCTGAACCCCGAGGAGAAGACGGTGAAGATCATCGATAACGGCCTCGGCATGACGGCGGACGAAGTCGAAGAATACATCAACCAGGTGGCCTTCTCCGGCGCTTCGGATTTCCTCGAGAAATACAAGGACAAGGACGCGACGGATCAGATCATCGGACATTTCGGTCTCGGCTTTTACTCGACCTTCATGGTGTCCGACCGCGTCGATATCGACACGCTTTCCTATAAGAGCGGCTCCGCGCCGGTGCACTGGACCTGCGACGGCGGCTCCGAGTTCGAGATGGACGAAGGGACCAGGGACGGTATCGGGACGACGGTCACGCTGCATATCTCCGAGGACTGTCTGGAGTTCTGCAATGAGTACAAGGCGCGCGAGGTGATCGAGAAATACTGCTCCTTCATGCCCTATGAGATCTACCTTTCCAAAGAAAACGAGACCGCGACGGAAACGGTGAAGGAATCCGAGAAGCGTGACGATGATGTCGTCATCGAGGAGGTGGTCCCCGAAAAGAAGGAGGGAGAGGAAGCCAAGGACGATGCGAAAAAGGATGAGGAAAAGAAGTTCAAGATCCGCCGCCGTCCGCAGCTGTTAAACGACACGCATCCGCTCTGGACGAAGACGCCGAGCGAGTGCGGGGACGAGGATTACAAGGAGTTCTATCGCAAGGTCTTCCGCGATTTCAAGGAGCCCCTGTTCTGGATCCATCTGAACATGGACTATCCGTTCAACTTAAAGGGCATCCTGTACTTCCCGAAGATCAATCTGGAATTCGAGTCCGCCGAGGGCAAGATCAAGCTGTTCAACAATCAGGTGTTCATCGCGGACAACATCAAGGAGGTGATCCCGGAGTATCTGATGCTGCTCAAGGGCGTCATCGACTGTCCCGATCTGCCGCTCAACGTCTCGCGCAGCGCGCTGCAGAATGACGGATTTGTCAACAAGATCTCCGACTATATCAGCAAAAAGGTGGCGGAGAAGCTGGCCGGCCTGTGCAAGACCGATAAGGAGAACTATGATAAATACTGGGATGACATCAGCCCCTTCATCAAGTACGGCTGCCTCAAGGATGACAAGTTCTGTGACAAGATGAACGACTTCATCCTCTTCAAGGATCTCGACGGCAAGTATCAGACGCTGCCCGAGGCACTGGAGATCAATGTCGGGAAGGGCGAGGAGCCGGAGGGCGAGACCGCGACGGATGAGAACGGGGACAAAGTGGAGGCCGAGGTGGTCGGACCGGACGGACAGCCGATCGCATCGGAGGAGACGGGTGCGGATGCCGAAAAACCCGCCGATACTGATGCCGCCGATAAGGAAGAGGAGAAGAAGGACCGGACGATCTACTATGTCACGGACGAGCAGCAGCAGAGCCAGTACATCAACATGTTCCGTGCGCAGAAGATGCAGGCCTTTATCCTGAATCATAACATCGATATGCCGTTCATCCAGCAGCTGGAGTCCCGCAACGAGGGCATCCACTTTGCCCGCATCGATGCAGAGCTCGGCGATGAGTTCAGGGGCAAGACCTCCAAAAAGGCGGCGGAGGAGCTGGAGGAAGAGGAGAAGAAGCTCGAAAAGAAACTCCGCAAGGCGCTGAAGAATGACAAACTGGCGGTCAAGCTGCAGAAACTCAAGGACAAAAAGGTGTCCGCGATGCTCACGCAGAGCGAGGAGAGCCGCCGCATGGCCGACATGATGAAGATGTACGCCATGAACGGCATGCCGATGATGGGCGACTTCGGCGCGGAGGGACAGACCCTGATCCTGAACGCGAACCATCCGCTGGTGAAGTACGTCACGGAGCACGAGGACGGAGACAATGTGAAGATGATCTGCGAACAGCTCTATGATCTGGCCCGCATTCAGAACGCGCCGCTGCCTGCGGAAGCGATGACGAAGTTTGTGGCACGATCCAATGACATCATGCTGCTGCTGACGAAATAGAAGCGGCGGAAACAGGGATGATACATGGCGCGGGGATTGACTTTTTCCCCGCGCTATGCTATTTTATTCATGTTGTTTTTCGTTGCAGCACCTGTGTCCGTAGCTCAGCTGGATAGAGCAACGGCCTTCTAAGCCGTGGGTCGGGGGTTCGAATCCCTTCGGGCACATTGCGATACCGTAAGGAGATGCATGATGACCGGGAAGCCTTGCAACAGGCTTCTTTTTCGTAGCGGGGGATAGCGATGAACGATCTTTTCAGGCAAAAGAGTGTCGACAAACTTTCTTCGCCGGAGCAGTTGAACGATTATATCCGGGTGACAACTCCCTCGGTCTGGCTTGTGCTGCTGGCTCTGATCATCCTGCTGGCCGGCATGATCGTCTGGAGCGTTTTCGGTACGGTGGAGGCGCACGCCGAGGATGGCTCATCGAAGACCATCCACCCCATCACCTTTATCACCAACTGATCCGGCGGGAAATGTGATGCCTGAACGGAGAGTAAAAAAACCGGTCACAAAGGGCGTGGCCAAAGTGCCGGTGGTCATGCAGCTGGAGGCCCTGGAATGCGGCGCGGCGAGCCTGTGCATGATCATGGCCTACTACGGGAAGTGGATCCCGTTAGAGCAGGTCCGCACGGACTGCGGCGTGAGCCGGGACGGTTCCAACGCGAAGAATGTCCTGCTGGCAGCCCGCAGCTATGGCATGGTCGCCGGCGGCTTCCGCTACGAGCCGGCGGAACTTAAGGAAAGCGGCACCTTCCCCTGCATCATCCACTGGGAATTCAATCATTTCGTTGTCTGCAACGGCTTCCGCGGAGACAGGGTCTATCTCAATGATCCCGCACGCGGCAGCTACTCGGTGTCCATGGAGCGTTTTGATGAGGCGTTCACCGGCATCTGTCTGATGATCGAGCCGGGAGAGGACTTCCGGCCGGACGGCAGACCCAAATCCACGCTGCTCTTTGCACGTCAGCGTCTTACGGGTGCGGAGAGTGCCGTTTTCTTTGTCATGCTGACCACGATGATCACGGCACTGGCCGGGATCATCAGTTCCGGTTTTTCCCGCGTGTTCATGGACTATCTTCTTCCCGGAAACAATCCGGACTGGGTTCTCCCCTTCTTTATCGGCCTGGGTCTCCTGGTCTTCATCCAGCTGGCTGCCGCCTGGATCCAGGCGATCTATTCCCTGCGGATCAACGGCAAACTGGCCGCGGTCGGCAATTCCAGCTACATGTGGAAGATCCTGAAGCTTCCGATGGAGTTCTTTTCCCAGCGGATGGCCGGTGACATCCAGGGCCGCAAGGAAAAGAACGCGACCATCGCGGCAGAGGTCGTGAACACGCTGGCTCCGGTGGTCTTGAACACCGGCATGATGATCTTTTATCTGGCGGTCATGCTGCGCTATTCCGTGATGCTGACGCTGATCGGCCTTGCTTCTCTCGCGATCAATATGGGACTGTCTTTCTACATCAGCAGCAGACGGGTCAACATCATGCGCGTGGCGATGCGCGATCAGGGCAAGCTTGAGGGCGCCACGGTGGGTGCGGTGGACATGATCGAGACCATCAAATCCAGCGGCGCGGAAAACGGTTATTATGAGCGGTGGGCCGGCTATCAGGCGTCCGTCAACACGCAGACGCTGCGGCTTGTCCGGCTGGATGAATATCTCGGTCTTCTGCCGTCCGTTGTGAGCGGGATCCTCGACATGCTGATCCTGATCCTCGGCGTCTGGCTCGTGATGGGCAACCGGTTCACCCCCGGTATGATCGTCGCTTTTCAGGGATTCCTGATGGCGTTCATGCAGCCGGCCAATCAGATGATCGCTGCGGGACAGTCCATCCAGGAGATGCGCACGGATATGGAACGCATCGAGGATGTCATGGCTTATCCCGATGATCCGGCCTTCGACGAGACACGGGAGGAGGCGCAGGAATACGGCAAGCTGACGGGCGATCTGGTGATGCGCCATGTGACCTTCGGCTATTCGCGTCTGGCACCGCCGCTGATCGAGGATTTCAGTCTGGAACTCAAACGCGGACAGCGCGTTGCGTTTGTCGGCGCTTCGGGCTGCGGCAAGTCGACACTCGCCAAGCTGATCTCCGGCCTGTATCAGCCGTGGGAAGGGGAGATCACTTTTGACGGCAAGCGGATCTCCGACATCGACCGGAGCGTGTTTACCGGATCTGTCGCGGTGGTGGACCAGGAGATCATCCTGTTCGAGGACACCATCGCCAACAACATCAAGATGTGGGATTCCTCCATTGAGGATTTCGAGATGATCCTCGCCGCGCGTGATGCGCAGATCCATGATGATATCATGCAGCGCGCGGGCGGCTATCAGTACCGTCTGACAGAGGGCGGCCGTGATTTCTCCGGCGGGCAGAGACAGCGTCTGGAGATCGCGCGCGTGCTCGCACAGGATCCCACCATGATCGTCATGGACGAAGCAACCAGTGCACTGGATGCACGCACCGAATATGAGGTCGTGGAATCCATCCGCAACAGGGGGATCTCCTGTGTGGTGATCGCGCACCGGCTGAGCACGATCCGTGACTGCGATGAGATCATCGTGCTCGATCACGGCAAGGTTGTCGAGCGCGGCACACATGATGAGCTGATGGCACTGGACGGTGCCTACAAAAAGCTCGTCATCAGCGATTGAGAAAGGAGGGGCCGGCCGATGGGGTGGTTTGACGAACAGATCCGCCAGCGGAAGAACGCGGATGCCGCTGCGTTCGAGGACTCCTTCCGCGAGATCGGCGGCGCGGTCATGGGACGCCGCATGAGCGAGGCACTCAACGATGAGCGGCAGATCACGACCGACGCGGTCGGTGAGATCCTGAAATATTTCCATGTCAGATCGCAGGAGGTTCCGGAAAGTATCCGGGATATGAATGAGGTGCTGGAATACCTCATGCGTCCCTACGGGATCATGCGGCGGACTGTCCTGCTGGAGAAGGGATGGCACAGGGATGCCGCCGGTGCCATGCTGGGAACGCGCAAAGATGACGGCAGTGTGGTCGCACTTCTTCCGTGCGGCATCTCCGGATACCGGTTCTATGACCGCAAAACGGGCAAGGATGTTCGCATCGGCGCCGGTAACGAGGATCTGATCGACGCGGAAGCTTTTGCTTTCTACAAGCCTTTCCCGCAGAAGAAGATGAACATCGGCACGCTGCTTAAGTACATTCTCGAGCAGATCGCCGTGTCCGATCTGCTGATGATGGCTGCGGCGATCCTGGCTGCCACGCTGGTGAGCATGCTCATGCCGAAACTCAATGAGATGCTCTTCTCCAAGGTGCTCCCTGCCGGCAGCACGAGGATGCTGATCGGTATGGGCGTTTTCATGATCTGCGTGACCGTGTCGACGCTTCTTTTTGATGTGGTGCAGGCTTTTGCGCTTTCGAGGATCAGCACCAAGCTCAATGTCTTCGTGGAAGCGGCTTCCATGATGCGGGTGCTCTCCCTTCCGGTGGATTTCTTTAAGGATTACGGAGCCGGTGAGCTGTCAACACGCGTGGGATACATCAGCATGCTGGCGGATCAGATCGTGAACACGGTACTGTCCACGGGTATGGTGAGCGCCTTTTCTCTGCTCTACATCGCGCAGATCTTTTTCTACACACCTGCTCTCGCGGCGCCGGCTGTGATCATCATGCTGGTCACGGTTCTGCTGTCCATGGCAACGATCCTCCTGCAGGTTCGGATCACCAGAGAACGGATGCTGCTGGAGACCAAGGAGAACGGCATCAGCTATTCCCTCATCACCGGCATCCAGAAGATCCGTCTGGCGGGCGCCGAACGGCGCGCCTTTGCCCGATGGGGCAAAAACTACGCGGCGGGTGCACGCCTTGCCTACAATCCGCCGATGTTCCTCAAGGTGAGCAGTGTCCTGACGCTCGCCACAGCGCTCATCGGACAGATGGCGCTCTACTATGCCGCCGTGGAGAGCGGCGTCAGTGTCTCGGAATACTATGCGTTCAATTCCGCTTACGGTATGGTCAGCGGTGCGTTCATGGCATTGTCGGGCGTCGCCGTGACGGTCGCGCAGATCCGCCCGACACTGGAAATGGTCAAGCCGATCCTGGAGACCGTTCCGGAGATCGACGAGAACCGCGCCATGGTGACGAAGCTTTCCGGCGGGATCGAGCTGAGCAATGTCACCTTCCGCTACAAAGAGGACATGCCGGTCATCCTCGACAATCTCAGCCTGAAGATCAGGTCCGGACAATACGTGGCGATCGTCGGCAAGACCGGGTGCGGCAAGAGCACGCTCATGCGGATCCTGCTCGGTTTTGAAACGCCGCAGAAGGGCGCGGTCTACTATGACGGACGGGACCTGAAATCACTGGACCCCAAATCGCTGCGCCGTCGGATCGGCACGGTCATGCAGAACGGCAAGCTGTTCATGGGGGATATCTACGCCAACATCGTGATCTCGGCGCCCTGGCTGACCCTGGATGAAGCATGGGAAGCCGCGGAACTGGCGGGACTTGCGGATGACATCCGACGGATGCCCATGGGGATGAGCACCATCATTTCCGAGGGGCAGGGAGGTATCTCCGGCGGTCAGAAGCAGCGCCTGCTGATCGCGCGGGCCGTGGCACCCAAACCCAGGATCCTCATGTTTGACGAGGCGACGAGCGCGCTGGACAATCTGACGCAGAAGCAGGTGTCGGACGCGCTGGACAATATGAAGTGCACGCGCATCGTGATCGCTCACCGGCTGTCCACGATCAGGCAGTGCGACCGCATCATCGTGCTCGATCAGGGCAGGATCATCGAGGACGGCACCTATGAGGAGCTGATCGCGAAGAACGGGTATTTCGCGGGTCTGGTGGAAAGGCAGCGGCTGGATGAAGATGCCGCTGTCGGACAGACGACCGCGTATTGACGGGAGAGAACGGCGTTTGCCGGTTGTGTTTGACAAAAAGAAAAAAACACGATAAAATATTTTTTCGCATGTGGTTGTGCGGATATGGTGGGTATGGCGTAGTTGGTTAACGCGCCAGATTGTGGTTCTGGAGACCGTCGGTTCGAGTCCGACTATCCACCCTGTAGTTTTTGGGCACGTATGCACGGCGGCCTCGCTGTGTCCCCGGCGCTGAGAGCCCACAGAGGGCCATCGCCAAGCGGTAAGGCACAGCACTTTGACTGCTGCACGCGTGGGTTCGAATCCCGCTGGCCCTGTTATGCGGTATAGATCCGCTCACTACACGTGCCACTAGCTCAGTCGGTAGAGCACTTGACTTTTAATCAAGTTGTCGAGGGTTCGATTCCCTCGTGGCACATGCCAAAGATAAGCAAGAAACCCCGCTGGCTGCCCGTACGGCTCTCCGCGGGGTGTTTTGTCTCAGGGGAAAGGTGAAACCGGAACGGCAATGGAAAAGAGATCTTCCTTTATCAGGAATCGTTTGACACCTCTTTTCCGCAGGATCTATGGCATCCTCATCGGCGATCACGATCTGTGGCAGCAGCTGCTCAATATCGCTGTTATGATCGCCATCGGCGGGGCGCTCGTGTCCGCGGTCATTTCCGTTGCGCTCGGCAACTCGCCGATCGCGATCGCGGCATTTCTGTTTACCGCTCTGTTTGGAGCGTTTTGCCTGATCCTCTCCATAAAGGCCAGCGATGTTATCTACGCGGCGGTCGCGTTTTCTCTGGTGGCCAATTTCATCCTGTTTCCCATCATGTTCTTCACCTCGGGCGGCTATCACGGCGGCATGCCGCTGTGGATGCTGTTGAGCCTCGTGCTCAGCTGGGTGGTGATCCGGCGCAGGATCCTTTATGTCGTCTACGGACTGGGACTGCTGTTTACATGCGGCTGCATCCTCTACAGCGAAAAGCATCCGAAGGCAGTTGTCTTCTTTCAGTCGGAGCACGCGGTCGCCATGGATGTGATCCAGTCTCTGGTGCTGGTGTCTCTGATCCTCGGGATCATCATCAAGTATCAGGGCCTTGCTTATGAGAAGAAAAAAGACGAACTGGACAAAGCCAATGCTTTTCTGGCGGAGACCAATGAACGGATCACGCTCCAGTCCATGTACACGCTCGCCAAGACGATCGACGCCAAGGACCGGTACACGAACGGCCATTCCATGCGTGTCGCCAAGTATTCCGGCATGCTCTCCATGAAAATGGGTCTCCCGGAAGAGGAGGTCGAAGAGATCACCAACATGGCCATGCTGCATGATATCGGCAAGATCGGCGTCCCCGATGCCATCATCAACAAGACCTCGTTCCTTACGCCGGAGGAATATGATATCGTCAAGGGCCATTCGGTCATCGGCTATGAGATCCTCTCGGAGATGCCCGAGATGAAGGACATCGGGACCGGCGCCAGATGGCACCAT